>CAZGIY010000017.1:0-22397 GCA_964526445.1 uncultured Candidatus Poseidoniales archaeon | reverse complement strand
GCGGTGTCTGGAACTTCACGCATGGAAGCGGCTTATGGCTCAGGGGATGGCGATGAGGAACTTACAGCACAAGTAGCACAATCCGGAGTGGTTGCAGGCACAATATTTGACACTTCATACCGTCCTTGGAGGGGAGAATTGAATCCTCGTTGGATGCGAAACTGGTCTATCCTGAGACATCATTTGCTTGGCTTCGTCAAGAAGGGGCATCGACCTTGGAGCATTTGGATGAAACTCGCGTTGTTTGGTTGCCTCATAGGAGCGATGAGCGACCTAGGCCTAGCCTTGTTGGGAACGGTATTCGGAGACACAGACCTGTACCGCATGTTTGGAGTGAGTAGGGGGAATCTATACGGGCATGTCTTGGGCTTTTTCCCGCGCAATGCAATATGTTTCCCATTAATCGCCGCCCTGCTAATCGGGGGAATGATTTCAGAAGACAGGAGACATGGAACGAGTGCAGTTTACTTCTCAAGACCCATTGAGAGAAGGGATTACGTAGCGATGAAATTTCTTACCGTCGCATTGGTTCTGACACTTATCATCGTTGGAACTCTAGCACTTTACTACCTTGGCGACATTCTGTTACGTGGCGAGGGATGGTCATGGTTGCTCGATACTTTGCCATTATTCTTGGGAGCCGCTTTAGCAGGGTTAATTCTGGTATTCACCTACACTAGCATTGGATTGGCACTTTCTAGTGTTAGCCAAGGCAGATTCTTTCCCGCTATCGCATTTCTAGCCATTATCCTCGGCAGCAAATTGTTGGCCTTCTTAATCTGGAATCTTTTCGACCGCAGCGTCATCTATCTGATCTCACCCTATGACAATGTTGCCCATATTGGTCAAGCGATGCTCGGCCTCTCTTCCGACTACAGCCACCCATGGACTTGGAGCCTATTTGCGGTATTGGTCATCAACGCCATCTCCCTCTACGTTTTGACCTCAAGGGTATCTTCAATGGAGGTGACTAGAGAATGATACCAGATATGAGTCAACGCGGAGGACAACCTCAGTCAGTCGATACTGCATCTGCAGATGCTCCAACCATTCTTCTGGACCACATCAGCAAATGGTATGGTTCCATTGTAGGTTTGAACGATGTAAGTATTGCAATCAGTGGAGGAGTCACAGGGATTCTGGGGATGAATGGAGCAGGGAAATCAACCCTGTTCAAACTCTTGACTGGAAAACTGAAACCTAGCCAAGGAACTGTTAGATTGTTTGGGATAGACCCCTGGCAAAGCACCTCGCCTTTCGGACGTATCGGCTACGTCTCAGAATCCGAGAAGATGTACGACTGGATGACTGGTCTAGAATTTGTTTCTACCATGGCAAGACTGCATGGAATGACTAGAGAAGAAGCGGTCAAGGAATCTGAGAGAGTTATTGAATTCGTAGGCATGAGCGATGCGATGAACAAACGCATCGGCAAATACAGCAAAGGTATGAGACAGAGAATAAAAATCGCACACGCTTTGGTGAATGACCCTGAATTAATCGTTCTCGATGAACCTCTACAGGGGTGCGATCCTCTTGCTAGAACCACCATCATGAATGTCATTCGCGAACTTGGTGCCCAAGGTAGAACCGTATTGGTCAGTAGCCATATCCTACAAGAGATTGAAAGAATCACCGAACAGATAGTAATCTTGCATCGCGGTAGATTGTTGGCGCTTGGAAATTTACACGCCATCCGTTCAATGCTCGATGAGCACCCGCATTCCATTCGATTGACCTGTGAAGACCCTCGCGAGATTTCGTCCCATCTCGTTTCTGAAGAGCAGGTATTTGGTTTACAATTCGAGAGTTCAGAGAATCTTACAATCAAGACTAGAGATTTAGGTAAGATGCATGCAAAGTTACCATCTCTCATCAAAAAGAGCGGAGTGAGAGTAACCGGTATCGAAAACCCTGACGATAATCTGGAATCTATTCTGCAATATTTGACAGGAGGAGAGTCCTGATGGCTGCTAAGGATTCGAGATTCGCAGGAATCGATCGCAAAGTATCAGCTTTGGCTGAATTCACTATTCGCCAATATCGTACCAAACTCTCGACATGGGTAGTTCTTGGCGTTGGGTTAATGGCGACATTGATGGTTCTCCTCTTCCACATAGATGCCCAAACCAGTGCGATAGATGCCATTGACAACGATTTTGATTCATATGATTTCGATGGAGACGGATACCCGAATGGCCAGGAATTGAAGTATCAGACCAACCCGAGAGACGACCTCGATCACCCCGGTTTACTTCCTGGAAACATACAACCAGATGACCCTTCGAAATATGTGAACGAGGATGACTTCGATTGGCAAGTCGATTCCTCGGTGGTTCAACACGTAGGGTTGGATGATGATGGCGACTGTTTGCAGCCCGAAGCGGGAGGCATGGTCACAGATAGTCAGAAAGATAGCAATGATGATGGTCAAGTCTGTACGATTAGACTGGTATGGTCAGATATTGAGAACCGATATGTGATTTCGAAGGATAACGGCGTAGATGAGGATCCGGATGAAAATGAGTATTATCACGAAGCCATTCACCGTTCATTCGTCATAGGATTCGGAAAGGTGGGTTTCGTTCTACTTATTGGGATATTCTTGCCGTTGTTCTTAGCCAGCGGCCTAATCAGACAAGAGATTGAAAACGATACGATGCATTATCTGGTCGGTAAGCCCATTCACAGAGTTGAAATCCTAATCTACAGGTTGTTAGGTTTCCTTGCTATTGGACTGCCATACATTGCAATTATGGTCCTGATAACTGCTATTGTGGTTGGACTAACTGCCCCAGGTGATTCGTTTTTCAGGATGAAAGATCTCGGTATTTGGCTAGGAGTAATTCTGGCTGCTTGGCTGATGTTACTTGTCTATGGAGCCCTATTCATGGTCTTTGGAATGATCCACAGGTTGGGGATGATTGCCGGCATTGTGCTAGGAGTTTGGGAATTTGTCATTGCCATGATTACTCTAGCAGACCCCTCCTTGATGATTGCCAGACTCTCCGTTGTATTCTGGGGGATGACAATTGTCGATGCTTGTGCTATGATGGTATACCCGGATACACCTGTTCTGTTAGCACAGGGGCGTTCTATGAGCGGTAGAACAGAATGGAGTCTTGAAACAGGACTCTTGTCTACTCCCGGCAGGCTACCCGGAACTGGGGCCCTGAATTCATTCTGGAATGAAGTCACTTTAGCAGGCCTATCCCCATTCATGACTCTGATTCTCGCTAGTTTTGTACTCCTGCTCCTAGCAGCGATTGTCATCTTCGTAGGCCAAGCCATCTTCAAGGGTAAGGAAATTTCCTAAGTGATGAATATGCAGAGTTTTCAAGGCCCTCTATCTGATCTGTGGAAGATACAGTCTGAAGACTCCATTCAAAGACTGACTTGGCAATGGTGGTGGTGGTTGGTCATGTTAGATGCTGAAGAGGTTGAAGGCGGAAGACAACTGATGGTATTGTGGTCCACTAAAGATACCAAGCACATCGATGTCAACGGTATGTCATGGCAAAGTCAAGGAAGGCCTAGACAAGAAGGCGAGGCTTGTGTTCTATCCGGCATGGTTGCAGCATGGTGGTGGGATGGTGAGAAAATGTTGGAACCACTAAGACTTCAGGACTGCAGAATGGCCATAGTCGGCTCAAACAATGATTTAGATGATGAAAACAAGAGTTGCAGTGGGGCGGTGATTCCACTTACCGATGAAGACCTCTCGATGGGCTTGGATGCTGAAAACAATAGGTTCTGGCTCAACATGAAGAATACTGAAATCGACGGTCCTGGATCGTTTGAAGTTGAGATGATGCCTTGGCACCCTGCAGTCTCTACTCTGCGAAGTGCCAGCAAGGAATATGGCAAAGGCATGGGATACAGCATCAATAGATTGCATGGATGTAAAGCAAAAGCAATGATTGATGGCAACATGCACGAAGGTACGGCATATCTGCAACGCGTAAAGGTACAGGCCCCCGCAGTCCCTTGGTATTGGGGAATGCTCCATTTCTCAGATGGAACTTATCTTGACTGGTTCTTGCCCCATGTATCGATGTCGATGAGTTCGCGAACGGATAGACCATGGCCATTGAGACACATGGCACACATCCCATTGTCTCAGGGCGGAATTTGGCACGACAAGGAAAGAGGTCGGAGTGAGCGTTTCAACAAATGCAGAGTAAAGCTGTTACCCGGCACCTTAACCGAAGGAGAATATGGACACAGCCCACAGGCCCCTCTACCATGTTTTGAAGTGGAATTGAATAATGGTAGAACGCGGATTCGTTTACGCGCCCAAGCGGCCTCCCGCGCTCATTTCAGATTCGATCAGCCAACTAGAGGGGGGTTGGTCAGCCACCTAACGTACAATGAATATCCATTGAAAGTGGAAAAATTCATCGTAGAGGATGAAAAGGGCCGTAGAGAATTGACAAATTGGGATTGGGTAATGGGCAACGGTGAGCATAGTTGGGGCCTTCTACACTGAAAAACAGCGCTTTGCCTACAAAACCTTCATCAGCGGACAGGACGGGTTGCCCCGCAGGTGAACACCATGAGCGAGGAAGAGGCAGCGGCCGAAGAAGCCAGCGAAGAAGTCGAACAAGCGGCCGAAGAGGCACCGGCTAGAGTCGATAAGAAAGACGAACTCACAGAAGTAATGGGACCGTTATTTGGCCTAGTCAGTGGAGAAAAACTGAATCATGTAGTGAAGCCAACTATCTTCGCATTCTGGAGCATGTATATGCTTGGAATTGTGGTATTCTTGGTACACATGCTATTCTTCTGGGCGGATAAGTTTGATCCGGGAGAAGAAGCCAACTTTTTGGTCGACATGATAGACATGGTGGCTGAAAGTGCACCTACTGTCGCTTATACAATTCTGATGCTGGTAGTTCTATGGTTCAATAGAATGCTAAATGTTGGAACCAGCGGCAAAGGGTTCTCTTTCCTGCTATTCTTTATCGCAATCATCCCATCTCTAATTGAGCTGGATGACGTATTGAAGAGTTTCAGCATCACTGAGAAAGCCGTACTACCTGAGTTCTTTGAGTACAGTTTCCTTCTATGGGGGATTGGCTGGGGCGCTTTCATCATCATGTTCACTATATGGACACAGAGATCATACACATACGCAATTACCTCACAAGCAGTTATTCTACAGCAGGATTTCATGATGAGCCGATCCCGTCGACGATTCCTGTTTGACAACATTCGAGAGATTAACGTCCTCCAAGGAGCCATTGGCAAGACCTTCAACTTCGGATCTGTTATCCCAATGACTGGAACTGGGCTTGGAATCCAAGAGAGCACTACCGGTGTAGCCGCAGGAGGTTCAATTGGTCCACAGGCCGATGAGAATGACAGCGCAGCCGAGAAGGCAGGCAAAGGAGTTATGCGCGCTTTCCTCGCTTTGTTGATGTTCCAGAGGACAAAGCGTTCTATCTCGCAGAACCCTAAGCATTGTTTCTTTGGAGTTAGAGACCCGTACGGTCTTGAGAAAGAGATTAACGAAGCCGCTGGAGCGGTCAAGGAACAGGCTGCAGACAGGCAAGCAGAGAAGATCGCTGAAGCCCTCAAAGCAAACGAGTGAATGTAAAACTCGTTCCGCTTGGTTGATAACCGAGAAACTATCCACAGCCCTTGTCGAGGTGTAGATGATGAGTGAAGAAATACTGGAATCAGCAATTGAGAAGTTCCGCAACGGCGATTTGAAGGGAGCCGTAGAGGAACTTGAAAGTAAAACTAAGGAGCATACTGATGTTGCAATGGTACACCACACATATGCAGAATTCGCCAATATGCTGAATACTGAAGAGCAAGATGATGTAATTCCAGGAACCAAGATTATGATGTCTTACAAGAAGGCGATGGAATTGGATGAGGAGAACGACGAGTACATCGCTGACTTTGCAGGCTTCGCACTTGAGTGCCGACGCCTACCAGTCGCCATCAAGGAATTCCAGCGCTACAGTCGTAGGCTTGAGATGGCGGAGATTCCTGTAGATGATGTCCTATACATGGCGGCTCGAAACATCGTTGATACAATCGAAGTCATCGACCCCGAAAAGGCCAACCCAATGGTTCAGCCATGGGTGGAACAAGCATTGATCTGGGCCGTTGGCGGGTTGGGATACGACCGAAGTGCCGCTTCTGAGATACTCAAGGAGTGAGGGCATGAGTGGCGAGAAAACTCGCCTTGCATTCGCATTCGGCCACCTTGGAGATTCCTTTCACGGAAGTCAAGTACAACCTGATTTGAGGACTGTTCAAGGCAGATTGCAGGATGTATTAGCAGACCTTGGATTCATCTCTAAAACCTACAGTAATCCACAGCCTCTGGTATTAGCCAGTAGAACGGACGCGGGAGTACATGTGAGAATGAATGTCGCTGCTTTTGACATAGACTCCCAATTCTGGGACGGCATGCAAGAATCAGGATTCATCAATGCGATGAACGACCAACTGGAAGGGGACTTGGTGGTGTGGGCTGCAACTGCAAAAGAAAAGAATTGGAATCCGCGTAGGGCAGAGAGCAGAACCTATCGATACCGGTTGGATGCCTTGGAAGATTGGCAAGATGTGCCTCCTAAAAGACTGCAGGAATGGTTGAATATTTTTGTTGGCAAACATGATTTCAAGAATTTTTCACGCACAGATGATGTTCCAGACACTATCAGAGAGATTCTGTCGGCTCAACCATTGACGGACAAAAATAGACGGATCATCGGCTTTGAGATAACTGGTAGAGCATTTCTCTGGAATATGGTGAGGAGAATTGCGTCTGCTTTAGTCGGCTTGGCAAAAGGTAGCCTCCAAGAAGCACAAGTACGCAAAGCACTGGATGAGCCACAAATCAAACAAGATCTTGGACTAGTTAGTGCTGATTGGTTGATTCTATGGGAGGTCGAACATCCAAACTCACATCTGCTCAATCGTTCCCGCTTGGTTGACAGTTCAAAGAAGGCAAATATCCCTCCGAACAAGAATTTGAATAGACGCGCCTTTCAGCGTTGGGTTGAAGTTGCTAGGCTTGAACAGAAATTATTGTGCCACGAACAATGGGATGCCATCATACAAGCACCTTAATATCCACTTCATCACCATCTTGAACTTGTAGAGACTCTCTCAAGAATGCAATTGAAATTACCTCCACCACATCGACGTGCCTAGTCAAATCAGGAATCAAAACTGCACAGGGCACAGATTTTTCTGAAGAAATCTCAGCCATGAATGCCGTGGCACCACCAAATGATACTCCATCTCGCAAAAAACCCTCTACCTTGATGGAAGTAATATCTGAAGTTTCTTTTTCCCTCGCTTCCAACATCAAATCTTCGGGGGCATCCTTGCCATCTATTCCTGCAATCATGCGAAGTGCCAAGTGGTTGACAAAATCAGCACCTGAAACTTCTACATTCAGAGTTCCTGGCCATGCGGTCTTACCGAGAATCTGTTTGAACTGTTCCTGATAATGCGTCTGGGCCATGAACACATGGGCCCTGCCCAATCCGGAACTGACCTTGCCACGTATACGCATGGGAACATCCCGCCGACCAGCATTCATTTGATGAACATGATGTTGATTCAGAGAAGGAATAACATTCCCTCTGAACCAATCTCCCAACCTAAATCAGCCACCTCAACGGCCTGCTCTGATACAGGATCGTACAAGGGATTAGTATGATTGAGGTGGATAAAAACGATTCTTGGGTCACCTTCCTGCTTAGCTCCTAAAGCCTCCAACGTCGCTTTGATTGGCGGGTGGGGAACTTCTGCTTGGTCTCTGTTCTCCAATTCATCCTCAGACCAGAAAGTACCGTCCAAAAGGATTGTTCCGACTTCAAGAGATTGAAACCATGACCTGATATCATCTGCGCCAGCCATGTCAAGAGTCTGGGTCCATGAATCGTGATCAGGCATATACAGGAGGGATTCACATGGACCCTTAATCAGAAATGCGTGGGTATCAGACAACTCATCTCGATGTGGAATCAGAATTGGTTGTACTGTAAATCCACATTCAGAGGTGGGAGAAATGATGTCATCAGAGGCGAAAGACTTCATTTCTAGAACTCCTTGGTCTAACATTGCCTTCCAAGCAGGTGTTCTATGCATCAAATCAGAAAAAGATACACTACAATGGATATCAAGACCTTCGGCCGCTATACCCTCTCGTCCAAACAATCCTAGACCGTCGACATGTCCATGATGCGCATGAGTAACCCATAGCGAATCAAGAGGACCATCTACTGGGTCCGCCTTATGCCAACACTCCAATTGCCATGCCAATTCTCTAGTAACTTCGAATAGGTGAGTGGAATGGTCCAGCCCGACTATGCCGAGACTTACAGGATGCCTGACCAAAGAAGAATCCTCGTAGGCAGGTAAGCAACATTCCTTGATACAGCCGGCTTGTGGTCGGCCTCCATCTTGAGCGATACCTAACAATGTAGCAACAACTTCTCTTTCTGCCATGAGCCTGTGATGTGCAACTAGAAGATAGCCCTTGCTAATCACAATTCCCTTCAACTACCACCACATGAGGAGTACATGCCCGGCGATACCACATGGATGGATGAGAGATTCTCGGAACTCAAGGAGATGGATTTGCAATGGGACCCACCTACCCTTGAATCCGCAAGTACGCCACGTTGTACAATTGATGGCAAAGACATGATCATGCTCTCTGCCAATAATTATCTCAACTTGACAACACATCCTCGAGTCGTCGAAGCGATGATCGATGCAACGCGACGATTTGGTGCGGGTTCAGGTTCGGTGCGCGCCATCGCCGGAACTATGCAGATGCACCTCGAAGCAGAACGCACCGTGGCGAGATTCAAGGGTGTTGAAGCAGCGCTGATTTATTCGGCTGGATACACCGCCAATGTAGGGCTCATTCCCACTTTGGTCAAAGGAAAAGAAGATGTCATTATCTCGGACGAGTTGAATCATGGTTCCATCATCGATGGAGTGCGATTGACCAAGGCAAATAGAGCAGTATATCCCCACAATGACATGGCTGGTTTAGAACAAAGCCTGAATGAAAATTCGGATGCAGAGCGCAAACTCATAATCACAGATGGAGTTTTCAGTATGGATGGAGACATCGCTCCACTCGATGAGATAACCAAACTCGCTGAAGAACATGGCGCCATGGTTTTCGTTGACGACTGTCATGGCGAAGGTGTCCTAGGTGAGTCTGGAGCAGGTATAGTAGATCATTTCGGATTGCAAGGCAAGGTAGATTTTGAGATAGGTTCATTCTCCAAAGCCTTAGGTGTGCAAGGAGGGATTGTTGCCGGTAGCGAATCCATGCGCACACATGCAATAAATCACAGCCGCTCATGGTTGCTTTCAGGAAGCCAACCTCCTGGAGTTGCTGCTGCACAGAAAGCGTCGATTGAAGTGCTAATGGATGAACCGGAACATCATCAAAGATTGTGGCAGAACACAAATCATTTCCGCAAGGAGATGGAATCTCTTGGCTTTGATCTCGGAGAATCATGCACTCCAATCATCCCCGTAATGTGCGGAGAATCTGCAAAGGCCAAGGAGTTGTCTAAGGGGTTGCAAGGAGAAGGTGTCATGGCAGGGGCAATCGTCTTCCCAATGGTGGCCCAGGACAAAGCGCGCGTACGGAACCAATTGTCAGCTGGCTTAAGTTCTGAAGACATCGAAGAAGTCCTACGAATCTATGAGAAGGCTGGGAAAAAGGTCGGCCTTGTTTGATTACTCTTCTTCATCGAAGACGGCAACAACCTCAGCAAGTTCTTCGTCGCCACCAGCAGTATCCTCTTCCTCTACCATCAACTTGCCATCAAATGGGTCTAAGCCATCTTCCAATCTACACAATAATCGCCAACGAGGAGCCCATGATAAGTGGATATACAACGGCCCGGGAATCAACAACAACAACCATGCACCCCATATCCAGAATTCAAGCAATTCTGTCATTTCCAATGATAACCAAGCCAATCCTACAAACGGCATTGGATAGAGCACTTTACGAGGCGGAGAAATCGGTGGACGCGCGGTGATTCCAACTATGATCCTTGAAAACAGCCCCAAACTTGCAGCGACCATCATCACAAACAATGTGGTCACCACAAATGTACGCCACCAAAGTGATAGATCCCATTCACGAAGGTAGCCAATAGGTAGTATCAAAGAAAGGCCAACCAACAAACCATACAGTGCTCCAATTATTGCGGGATGGGTTGCATCAAGAGGAAGATTGAGGAATCTCTGAGACAAACCTCCGCCCTGTAACATCTTGCGTTGAGGCATGGGGAGTTCCTGCAAAGACTCTCTCCAAGACATCCTGAACGGACTTATGAGTCGATACCAAGAGTATCAACCTTCTCCGACTCTTCTTCCTTATCCTCCGAACTACGCCCCCTAACTAGAACTCCGAAGTCGATTTCACTCTGTCCAGGCGTGGTATCCAACCATTCCCTCTGTAAGAGTCCTGACTCTTGTTCCTCGTTTTTTCGAGCGGCTTCAAAATCATCACCTGTTCCATTGAACATATTTCGCAGAGCAACGGCTTCTTTCAACAGACTCAGGTGTATAGAAAGCCTGCTCTTCGATGGTTTTTCTTCGACCCAAGTGCCGAATTCTTTTCGTCCCTGATTGTTCATTGTGATGACCAAATCTCGAGACAATTGACGCGGAACTACAGAGAGTTTGGAAGTGCCAACATCTTTCCATCCAGAAGTGGTGCACAACAATACCTTCGCATCCTGCTCCCCTTCACCATTATTCCAAGGATGAGATGAATTGATTGCCAATGGACAATCTCTGATTCGCGACAAAGAACTGCTAGCATGTGCAATGCTGGCCAAAGCCAATGGAACCAACAACATACTCCAATATCCCAAGTCCATCCAGAGCCAAAGTACAGCAAACAAAATAATCCAAAAAATTGAGACTACAATTAGTTGTTTTTCTAGTGGTTTACACAAGGAAATACCCCGCTCTGAATCCTTCATCAGAATGTATCCCTCAGGCAATTCCTCGCGCATCTTCAAACCCACTCTTCAGACGCTACGCGGACGCTGGAACTGATGAATACTGTGATTCCCTCCGCTCGATTCAAGTGGTGTAAATTCCGCCTCCACATAGTGGAGGCGTGGCAGACATTCAAATGCCGTCCGATAACCCACCCTGTTTCAGACGGTGTCAACATGGTGCAATTACCACCCGGAGTTATCGAGGAAACTCGACGCGGAGGGGCGGATGTGTTGCAAATAATGGTCAGAGATTTGGTAGCCTCCTCAGAGGACGCATACATCCGAGTTGAACGCAGGCCAGATACTGGTTTGCCGCGCACAGGATACCTCGTTTTCAGAGATGGGCAACCAGCCATGGCATTGCACGAAGGCGACCTCGATCGCACTGCGATTGAGGCCTTGATGGAAATCGAAGAGGACGCAATGAGCATAGATACTCTGTTGACTGCACATTCTGGAATCGATATTTCTCCATTGATTGAACTATACCCAGAAGCCTTACTGCATCTGGAACGGATTGCACCCAGCGACCATGAACAACCGGCTCAGGCTGGAGTAGGCGAATGGTGGAATTCTGAACGCTTGGAAACATTATCGTGGAAGAAGGCAACGGACCTTCCAGATTTCATTCCAACAATGAAGGCTCCAGAAATGATTCGAAAAATGAGCGAGGCCAGAATCATCAGAGAGTCTAGAGCGGATGGAACAGTTCTGATGGGAGGGTATCTACACTTGATCAATACCGATGATATCGCTTCGATCATGAATTTCGCTGGAGAATTGAATTTGCGAGGAAGGCCTCTGTTGTCCATCTCTCGTCAGCCCGTAGAACGGCAGGTTTCATTCCTTGGAGAAGGGGAATATACCTGCCTCTGGTTAGTGGAGAGACCCGATGGAGACGAACAAATCGGACCCTCTCTAGAACGATTGCTTCGTCTCATCGAAGGCTGGATGGACGAGCATAGATCCGCTGTTATTCTATTCGATGGATTTGAGTTCCTTTCAGGAACACATGGAGATGATAGGGCGTTTGGATTCCTCCGCAGATTATCCGACTTGGTAAGGAATAGTGATGATATTCTCTTGATGCCAGTAGTGCTTTCCGCTTGGCAAGATATCCTACAACAACAGATGATGAGAGCGACTGACCCACTCGATTTCAAGGACATAGAAGAGTGGTTGATCGACCCTGATGTATTGGATGACCATCCCTTTCTAGAATTAGTCATGGACGAACATGAGGCGGCGGCAGTAGACCGGAAGATTGCTGATAAGATGGGGCTTGATGCCCCCCTTAGTCAAGATTTTAGCGCGGCTTCGACCGAGACTAATGCTCCAGTTGTCGAAAGAACCGAAACCGGCTCCTTAGATGAATTGATGCAAGGATGGGCCAAAGAAGCCTCGTTGGATGAAAGCGAGGAAGAGGAGGAGGTAGTTGAAGAAGATTGGACGCCAAAATTCCACTCTGGAGAGACTGGGGAGACTCTGCAAGAAGATGAAAGCGACGTAGAAGATATGATTCAGAAGACCAAGGAGGGTGGTTTCAAAGAGCCTGAACGCCAACGAGGCCCACGTCCTGCAATAAAGGCGAGAAGGAAGAGACCGAAGATTCACTTTACAAACAAGAAAATCGATAGGGTTACAAAATTAGGTGCAGCTGAGGCTGTTGGCAAGGCCATCTATGGGGAACTTTCTGTGCCCCCTGATCTAATGTCATTGAAAACTTCCGAACTCGGTGATGCGAGTAACAATGCGGATGAAATAACCGCAGAACTTCCTGAATCCGATCGAATTGACCACAATGCTCAGGATGCATTGGGCCCTAGCAGCGGAGTTGCACTTGGCCGAATAGAAAAGAGTGAGATCCCCGAAGCCAGCGGTGACCTGAATATGCGCCGTAAGAACAGGTCTTGGAGTCAGGCAACAGAACAGGATCGTGCCAAGTACATCGCTGATTGGCCTGAAGCAAGTGAACTTGATCAAAAGGCTGCGAAATCTCTGAAGGCCGCAACCGATGCTGCCATCAAACCAATTCACATGAAAGAAAATGCTGACAACGAAATACACAGCCCACTGTTGGCTAGACCCGGTACTGATGCAAAAAATCCCGTTGGTCGAGGGCGAAATGTTAGCGAAGTCAAACAAAAGGCCAGTGATCCTGTTTCGGTTGAACGCCGAATAAGAGAGAAAGAGATGCAAGCCTACAAAGAATGGAAGATGGAAGGACGTATCACGCCTGATAACTTAGGAAACGAAGAGGAGGAATGAGATGTCGGGTAAGAGTGGATTGAAGGTCGCTCTAGACAAAGCTATGCAAAGCCTTGGAGACGAGCGGTTCCAACGATTGGTGGGTGATGTAAAGAAATCTGCTGAACGCAAAAGAAGATCAACGTTACTCGAAGCAGCAAGGCCCGCTCAGAGAAGCGCTTCTGCTGCTATTGCGAACAAAGTGCTTGGTCCTGAGAGCGATGTCAAATGGCGAGATATGGACCTCCGCCCCGACCTCAGAGATAATCCCGAGGCTAGATTGGAGGATATTGTCAGTAGTAGATTCGTTCACCTTAGAAGAAGCGATAAATGGTTGAATGAACCTGAAGAAGTTCGCAATGAAACTTCACAAGGAGAGAACATTCTCGGCTTGGAAGATGATGGAACACCCGTTTGGCGCAGAATTCTCGAAGACCAACGTTCTAGACTAATGGCAATCGAGCCAGAAAGGGTCAAAATTCAGCGTTCTAAAGTTACAGATTACATAGAACACTCTCTTCCAGATTGGCCGGAAGTCATTCCAAAAAGTAGTGAGCACACATTCAATGAATTCCATGTCTGCCCTGAAAATCTGCATGCTGCTAGAGCAATTGATGCGATTCTAGATGAGCCTGCAAAGCGTTGGAACCCACTGTTAATCAATGGAGAAAGTGGTACTGGAAAGAGCCACTTATTGTGGGCCTGCGGATTGCAGATGGCTAGGCAAGACCCCAGCAGGCTGGTACGGATAATCAATTGTGGTCAATTGGATGAAGAGAGGCCAGCAGGTTGGCAGAGAACACTCGCCGCAACCTCAATGTTACTCATCGATGACCTACAAGTCATACTCGATGCACCGGATTCAATGCAAATGATTGGAGAAGTTGTTGACCACGCCATCAATGTCGGTGTGCAAGTGGTCATTTGCACCAGCAATACAGACTTCAGTGGAACTGCAGGTAATCGTTTGGCACAAGTTCTCAACGGCACTAGAATGGTGACTCTCCGAAGACCTGGTCTAGCATCAAGAATGACCTATCTGCGCGAAAGGTCAGCAATCAGGAGATTACTCTTGGATGACCTGCAACTGAGTGCAATTGAATCAGGAAGTCCCGGTGATTGGAGGAGCCTAGCACAATCCTTGGAAGTGGTTGCTGAAGCTATCGAAAGAGGTGCGAGCCTTGACCAACTGATGGACATCTCAGCGATTCTCAGTGGAGAATATGAATCGCAGATTCATGAAATGCCTGAAGATAGAGAAGACATACAAAGCCTGTCAAAAGGAATGATTTCTGAGGCTTTGGAATACGTTGAACACATTCCCTTAGACGTCGACATAGAGCTAGGAATCCCATCGGTGGACCTACCACCTGATGACTACGAGGTCCCAGACTTGATGCCTAAGGACTCGAAAACTGCAGTAGACAATCTAGTCGATAGACACCTTGGTGAAGAACTAGAGAAGATGAAGGAACCCGTGATTCACGCGGTCTCGGTAGATGAGCGGGAACGGCATTTAATCGATGAAAGGAAGGAGCCTGACGCAAAAGATCTGATTAGGGTGAAAGGCGACCTTGCGGTTGTTGACGAATTAATTGATGATGCATTCAACAAAGCAGATCGAAGGGTTATGAACGAAGCAGAAGTTCTGAGTTCACTATTGGAGGAGTTACAGACCTTGTCAGAAAAGATCGCTACTGCCAAGGCTAGAGACCTTATCAGATTGGTAGATAGGCTATATGATATCGAAATGAAATTACACACCGTTGATCCAGTTAGATGGCCGGTTCCTGAGATGCCTAAGAGTAGAAGACCGGTCAAGAGAGTAGAGCCCGAACCTGAACCTGAGGAGATTTTTGACAGTATACAATCCGGCAACTCATCAGTTGCTTCACTGAGGGCTTTGACAATTCTCACTCCTACGGAGGAAGAGTGAAGCATGGGCTCCAAAAAGGAATGGTGGAGTGATGGAATTACATTCCAATGCATTCCTGACTGCGGGAGATGCTGCAATGAGCCAGGTGGAATAGTCCATCTATCGCAAACTGATGCTGAAAATCTGGCTCGTTTTTTTGAGATGACAACAAATGAATGGTTGCAAAGAGACTGTAGGAGGAGGCTGGATGGCAAATGGGTGTTAAAGAGCCGGCCTGAAGATGATATCTGCATTTATCTTGATAATGACATGAAATGTATGGTCTACGATGCAAAACCAACCCAATGCTCGGCATTCCCATGGTGGAGAGAAAACCTCAGGACTGAAAGAAAATGGAATAAGGTGGTGCGTGGATGCCCGGGATTATCAGAGGAGGGGGCGCCTTTAATCGGTGGTAAAGAAATTATGAAATGGGTCTTAGCAGATCAAGAAGCCTCCAAGGGATTCAGACGCCTTGAATGAAATGATAAACCATTCAAGCGAACTTAGAAATCAAAAGGATTGTGAAAACCACCTTGGTTCTGCTGCTCTTCAAGGTTCTGTTGAGGAGGGGAGTTCTGCCCAGGGCTCGGCTCAAAGACGGCTTCATCATCCCAAATTGAGGCTTCAAGCATAGCAGCCATACGCGGGCTTTCCTTGTATTCGGAGTCAGACGAATTAGTCAGCATCCGAACCAAAAATAGGCTTAGTACCAAGAAGAAAACTATCGCTGCAAGGTCCATTCCTTGGAAATATGGCACAGTTTGTTCCGAGGCAGCCTTGACTGCTCCTACGCAGTCGGTCTGAGTGAATTCGACCATGTCAACATACCCTGATTCTGTGATCTCATTGGGGCAGAAAGGAGAAGTTATGGTAGGAGGTAGACCTGCGATGCTGTTGACCAAAAACAGAAGCATCAAGAGGATTGAAAGTAGCAGTAAGGGGCTGACAATCAATACTCTACGCCAACCGATACTCATCTCCTCCTTCGGCCTTAACGCGCCCTGCTACCTTCCTTGTCAATAATTATTGTATACGCCAAAGTGAAAATGTTAGATTCCACTCCTTGCAGACTATTGCCGGCATCCGACACTAGGTGTATTTCACCACACCAACGTGTACTATTCAGAATAAGTATGCGCCGGACTTATACAGGCGGCACAAGTCGGCTGCAATCGAAGGTGAGCGAATGTCCGATAATGAGGAGGCAGAAGAGGTTCTGTTGAGTCTGACCGCATCGCATTTGGACATCGGAATGCGCGGTATTCCCGTCGGAACGTGTAGAACAAGTTCAGTTAGTGCAGATGGAGGTGTACACTATGTTGGTTATCCTATCGGCGAAGTCGCTGAGATGGACCCCGAAGACATAGTCTTCCTATTATTCAACAAAAAGTTGCCAAGCAAAGAAGAAGGAAGTGCCTTCCGAAAAGATCTGTTTTCTAGAGCGGTTGTCCCAGAAGGAGTTCTACAAGTGTTGGAGAATCTGCCACGTGAGGGGCACCCTATGGATTGGTTATCCATTGGGATACATGCCATGGGAATGGTGGGCAAGACAAATGATTGGAAAGAAGATACTCTCAACTTGATTGCTAGAATGCCATGGCTGATGGCTGCAATTTTCCGTATTCGCGGTGGACGAAGCGGGCAATTACCAGTAGTCGACCCATCGATAGGAATGGTCGAGTCGTTCGTCGCAATGTTGGAGCCTGGAACTGAGCAAGTTGCAGACATGGTCAAGGTTCTGAGGACATTCATAGTTCTGCACATGGACCACGGCGGAGGTAATCTCTCAACATTTACCGGAAAAGCAGTTGCTAGTGGACATGCAGATGTATATGCCTCGATAGCCTCGGCAATGAATGCGTTGTCAGGGCCATTACACGGTAGAGCAAACCAATCCTGCCTAGAATTTGTGCAAAGAATCGGAACCGATGACCCTGTAAAGGTTGAAGAGTTTGTGCGTGCTGAACTATCAGCAAAGAGACCTGTGTTCGGATTTGGACATGCCGTACTCAGGGTTGAAGATCCAAGAGCTACATTCCAATTCTCTCTCGGTGAGAGAATTTGCCCCGATGATGAGAACTTCAAAATCATAAGAACGCTCAGAGAAGTAGCCCCGCGGGTTCTATCCGAGAATCCACGGATAAGTAACACAAATGCAAATGTCGACATAGCATCAGGAACACTGTTACACCATGTGGGGTTCCGTAAACCAGCTTACTATACGACATTCTTTGGCTGGGCGAGAGTAATTGGGATCGGTGCGCAAATAGTGGATGAGAGAATCCACGCGAGGTCTGGAAAGGGTGTGCCAATTTATCGCCCAAAGTATATCCCAGTCGGTCAAGAGCGCGATTGAAGCGTGTTTTTCCTCTTGCTCTTACCACAGCCTCGATGACCGAGTACTCTGACAGCTTGCCACGGCAATGAACTGCTTGAGCAAGATGCCATCAATTCATCCACAGATTTATTCCAGTGCCACTTATTTCTCCAAACTCCAAGCAATTCCCTCCTCTGCGAAGTGCCCATCTCGTGCCACGGTATACCTTCAGCATCTAACGTTGCAGCACGGAAGCGTCGCTTTGTCCCATCTTGCCATTGAGTACAATTCGGATCGGCATTGTCGGTCAATGGGCTCATCCCTGCCTCCAACAACACATTCTCGATTCTATCCTCCACTTGCCAAACAACAACTGGGTCACCACCTCTGAAGCGGTTGAAGTTTTGCAGACCTTTACCATGGAGTGAACCTGACCTTCCTAATGGCAGGTGTTTAGTCCAACCATCTAGATATTCCAAAGCGACAGGTAACAATGCTGCACCTGCCTTGCGTTGGCGACGAATCAATCTCTTCAGTGGATTGAAGAGGAATTGTGGGAGGGTATACAGACGTTGCACATTGTTTGAACCGAATGGCGGAACAACTGGCCGTAATGTCACCGCATTCCAATCACCACCCAGTGATTTGTTCACGCGCGGTATAGCGCTGTGAAAGGAGTAGAATACCGCATTGTTA
Organism: uncultured Candidatus Poseidoniales archaeon; assembly: GCA_964526445.1. Lineage (GTDB taxonomy): Archaea > Thermoplasmatota > Poseidoniia > Poseidoniales > Poseidoniaceae > UBA226. The sequence continues at coordinate 4,201 of CAZGIY010000017.1, read as the reverse complement.
GGATTCACCTCGGCATCTTTCAGTGAATCAATACACATCGACATCATTCTACGCAAGTGTTCAACTAATTGTGAACCAGCTAACCATCCACCGCCCGCCTTTGAGCGAGGATGCGGTATTTTCAACTCAAGACATACGAATCTTGCTTCCTCCAACCAACAGCGCATGAAATCCTTGTTCTCCATCAAACTCTCAAAAGAATCGAAGCCTTGTTCACAAATCTCATCCAAGGTACAATCTTCAACATATCTTGGGAGTTCTCCCTTCTTTTCAGCAGACACCACAGGGTTACGATCATGATGTAGAACCAACTCGTTATCGCAAGTCAATCTCAAATCGAATTCAATTCCATCGAAACGTTCGATACCCTCTCTAAGAGAGGCGACGCTGTTCTCGACCGGTTGCTGCCAACTCATCGGACTCGGCGCGCGATTACTGGTTCCACTTTTGAACCTCAAGCCGGACAACATGCGTAAGCATGATGTGTTGAGCCGGAACTTGCCAACTGAGCGACATGTCTGATACCGTTACAGAAGTCAGCATTAAAGAGCGGATGAAAAATCTGCCAGATGACCAAAAAAAGAAGATTCGTGGCTGGTGCATGTACGATTGGGCCAACTCGGCATTCTCAACCAGCATAACGGTGGCAATTCTGCCGATTTATGCAATTGCTCTGACCAATGTCTTCTTGAAAAATAATCCAGATTCATTCTTCTCCAACTTCAGCGCTTCAGGGATGTGGGCCTTCGTTGTGGGGTTCTCTACTCTACTGGTGGCACTCTCTTCACCAATTCTCGGAATAATCGCTGATCGTATGGAGATTAAGATGAAACTGCTCAAGATTTACACCTATGCGGGAGCGGGTGCGACATTTCTGATGCTCTTTTCAGCATTCTTTGCGGACTATGATTGGCTTTTCCTATTGCTATGTTTCTTCATTGCCAATGTCGGATTTGCTGGTGCTAATGTGTTCTACAATGCTCTGCTTCCATACATGGGAGACGATGAGCTGATGGATAACATCAGTAGCCGGGGATTTGCATACGGCTACATCGGAGGAGGGTTGCTACTCGCGGTTCACCTCGGACTACTGATGGCTACTGAAAACAGCGACCTGATGATTCGTCTATCTTTGGCCTCAGTAGGAGTATGGTGGTGGGGATTCTCTGTCTATACATTCCGGGACGTACCCGAACCTGAGATTCCCGAACCAGTGACTGGGCTGAATGCACGAACAGCTACAGGAATGGCTTTCCGAGAACTGCGCAAAACTTTCAAAGAATTAACTAGATTCAAGATGCTCGCCATTTATCTCGCAGCATATCTGATGTTCAACGATGGTATCCAGACCGTATTGTCCATCGCCGGAGCCTTCGGAGGAGACGTGCTCGGCGTATCGATGATTACCAACATGATTGTAATCCTGATGATTCAATTCGTGGCAGCACCTAGTGCTATGGCCTTCAGTCGTTTGGCAGAGAAGATAACCACAAAGAAAGCGCTAATCGTTTCCTTAGTAGGTTGGTGTCTAATCATTGCCATGGCAACAGGATTCTGCGCCCTAGAGCCTGAAGAAGAAGACGAGTTCACCTACCGTGTACATTGGATTCAAGATGCAAGCCTTTACGTCGTTTCGGTCCAAGATGGGCACGAGTTAAATCTTGAAGATGACGAAGCCCACAAAGAATGGAATCAAACTTGGGGGCTGAAGAACGGATTGAATCTTAGTGCAGCACAAGTAGTGAATCTATCTAAAGCGATAGAGGATACTGAATTTACCTTATTCATCGCAGATGGTCCCGTTTCAGAAGGGACTTCTCCAGCGATGATTTACGGTAAAGAACATCCCAGTCAGATAGGCGAGGGATCCATCGACTCATGGCCTGAAACTCTGCGAAACATCCTATGGAAACCTCTGAGCCTTGGTATAGACCTACAATGGATGATTCTTGGCCTAATGGTAGGTGTTGTCATGGGTGGGAGTCAAGCCTTAGCTAGATCGATGTTTGGCATGATGGTGCCAGAATCTAGAGCTACCGAATTCTTCGGTTTCTTCGGATTCATAGGCAAGGCTGCTAGCGTTATTGGACCTTGGATTTACTTCCTGATGTCAACTGCGGTAGATGACCGAATGGGAGTACTATCTATTCTAATCATCATATTGATAGGAACGATCATGATGAAGTGGGTAGATGTTGAAGAGGGAATTCGCGTCGCTGCTGAAGAAGATGCTCTAAGACGAAGTGGTGCTGAAGAAGCGTGATTAGCCCATAACCCGGTCTACCAGCATTGCCAATTCAAACAGGATTACTATTGGAGCAGAAACCAGTAGCATCGAGAAAGGGTCTGGAGGAGATAGCAAGGCTCCAAGGACAACTGCTGCAAACCAAATATGCCTCCGATGGCCGGAAACTGTAGTACGTTCAACCGCTCCACCACGTAATAGCAACAAAGTAACCACTGGGGTCTGAAATGCTACAAGCCCTGCAAAACATAGATTGAGAATAAATCCGATGAAGGAAGACAATCTCCAAGTCGTATCCAAACCCGATGATGCTGCATCTTCTGCCAAATACTGCAAGACGATTGGGACCATGACGGAAAGAGTCCACCATTGTGAAAGGAAAACCAAGAGCAAAGAAGCGGCAAGTGTTACCAATACACCCAGTCCCAAGGTTGGCATCTCTATTCCAGACTCATCCACTCTCTGTTTTACTGCGGGGTGAGAAAGTCCATGGTGGAAAGTATCCACAAGGAGAAGGAACAAAGCTAATGTCATCCCGACGTAGGCAGAAACTCTGAGTTTCAGAGCCAATAACTCGACCGGGGTAAGCACCACTACCTCGGTTCCTGAAGGAACGTATCCAGAGTCTTCTACTAACCACGAAATCAGTTCTCCGGTGAATGGAAATGCAATCATGAAGCCAATTATGAAAAGGAATAGTAACAATATCGCTCTGCTTCGAAGATGTGCCCTCATGGCAGACATTATCTGCCCGCCTGGTGATTCAAGAAGGTCCTTGGCCGAGCGCTCTAAATCCACTTGTGAAGCGCCCACCATGTCCCTGCGTAGTGTTGCTGCCCAATGAAACCGACGCCCTGCTGGCATCAATCATCGAGACTGGGTAAGCCTGGCAATCCGGGTAGATTAGGCAAGGAAGGTAAATCAGGCAATTCTTCTTCCTCTTCTTCCTCTGTAGCATCATCAATATCGTCAAAACCATCTAAATCGGGTAATGCTGGTGGCTCCGGTGGCGATTCAATCGGTTGATCGATTATCAACTCTGGTGCCACATCTGGACGAGTTCCCGATGAAAATACAGCCATGTCCCGACGTTTCACAACCTCAGGTTCACTGGACTCTTTCTCATCTATCAGCAATTCGCCAATTCCAGATTCATCGACATCTGGTAAAGGAATTTGATTGAACCCCCCACTGCTCGTCTGAGCATGATCTCCATCGGGTAAAGGAATGCTGTCAGTATCTTCCGAAGCGATCTCGATTGGACCCTCTAGTTTGGGGTTCTCCTTGGCGATTTGAGCAGCCTGCTCTCCAAATTCTCCCTTTGACAATGCGCCGATCGCTCCTGAGACTTCTTCTTGACTCTGGTCTGCGAGTCCTCCAACAATTCCTGCTACAATCGATGCAGTTGTCGGATTGATATTGCCGCTTCCAGTGGTGACTGAAATTTCCTGAGTCTCCATCGCTTCACGCATACTGGCCTCATTCTGAGCATCGGGAACACTCATCTCGGGCCTGAATCGGTGACCCCACCAAGCGACGATGAATGCAATAGCCGAGATACTCAGTAAAGCCCATTCCTGCATGCTGTAGTCATTCTTAGCGCCCCAAATAGGCTGCGAAGAAGGGTTTGAGAAAAGTTCCAATATGAAAGGGAGGCCATAGAATTTCTGCCCCATATGACCCGGCCAGGGGGCAAAATGCACGTTCACTAGCGTGAACACCAAGACCAGACCCCCTACCCAAAGACCGATGAGGCCGGCCATCGGATGGCGTCGCTCGCCCTGCATCATGATTGAGCACTGACCTCATCCCTTCATCAAGCCTCGTACGGCTGATTTCTGATTATACTGAGAGATTTTCGGCAGCGGAAACAGTATTTGCCATCAAACATGCGATAGTCATCGGCCCAACTCCTCCAGGAACCGGAGATAACTTTGAGGCGACGCCAGCAACCTC
>CAZGIY010000016.1:0-22731 GCA_964526445.1 uncultured Candidatus Poseidoniales archaeon | reverse complement strand
CTGATTTTGTCGACCGCCGCAAGGCTTTGATGACCTTTTCAGCGGCGGCGATGATTTCCTATCTGTTGCTCGGCGGTGCAATGCTCTCGGGAATGTCTTGGGGATTGGTGATGGCTACTTGGGTACTGGTACTGGTGACTACTGACTGGCTCATCTTCACTTTCATGGCTAGTATCATCGAGGTTTCGGACCCACGTATCGCTGCAACTCACATGGGGGTCTACCAATCGGTTCAAGCCATCTCTTCGACTACACTGATGGTATTACTGGGTCAACTCATTCTAACTATGACCAGTGATTCATATGGTACGCTATACCTATTAGCAGCATTGGGACCATTGATTGGTTATCTCTTGTTCAAGGAGATGCAGTTATCCGATTCTTCGCAGAAGAACCTCAACGATGTCAAGAAAGCCTTAGTCTCGGGTACCGACAAGATGCTCGCTAAAGTCCCAGGATTTGATTCACTTGAAGGGCAAAGGCGCTCGACAATGATGGCTGCTGCGTGGGCACTCATTGGTTTGATTCTAGTCGCAATCATAGCCGCCAGCAGTACTGCCATGTCCTCGGAATATGAGTCCACAGAAGAGAATTGGTCCATTTCTTTCAACAACACTACTGACATCAATGAAGCCACTACATTCACTCTGGAACCGGGTGATTCAGGCTCTTGGACGTACGATTATTTAGGAAATGCGACTTTGCAAGTAGTTGTAACTAGTTCAGCACCTTCGTGTACTAGTACTGTTGGTCAAGTCCAGTATAGCATTCACCTTAGTGCCCCAACTGAACTGCTAATGGCAGGTAGTAATAGTGCCGAAGAAAGTGGCACTGGAATGCTCGCCATCGAAGATGATACAACCCTGAATATCTCAAGTTCGTCAATCTTGAGTGCAAACTCAAAGAAAGAATTGCAAAAACAGATCGATATGGTCACTGAAGCGGAAAACTGGAGTACTGGAAAAGGACCATGGACGATAGAGATTGAAAGAGCTAACGCAGGACCTCAGAATTCATTGTCATCATGTGAGTTCTCGGTACAGCTTTCCTTGACCAATCTCAATGAACCAGTAGAGGATAATTTCATTCTTAACCAAACGATTGAGCCCAATAGCAAGGACTTCGGCCCTGCATTTATCGGTGCAGTTGGTGGTCCAATCATCCTTGCAACACCAGTATTGGCATGGTTGGTTGCTAGACCATTAGAAGACTAATCTTGCCAAGAACCGTGGTAATACGAACTGCCGCTTTCAGGCATGTCTGAATATCCATCATCTTTGGAACCACCTCGCAAACCGAGAACTGCTCCAATCAATGTCAAGATGCCACCTCCACCAAGAATCCAAGTGGCTTGGCCGGGATATTCTGAGACGTTCATTTGATCGTAATCATCATCGGTGAATGAGTCACCAAGTTCAGGGAAGGTCATTATGTGATAAATGGCGGTTGCAAAAAGCAACACGGATAGAATCAGAGTGAAGAAACCTGCAAATTTGTTCCCAGAGATACCAATGATCGCAAATAGCGAGGCAAGAACTGCGAACAAGCCCCAACCATAGACACCATTCATCGCGTAGAGGGTATTTGTCGTTGCAGCGGCTATTGCCTCACAATCTTCCTTCCGTTCTTCATCGTCTTGTGAATTACAATTTTCAACAATCTTAGACATCTTTTCTTCTTCATTATCTGATTCACAATCATCATTAAAACAATTTTCAGAAGTGGCTCTAGCCTCTTCCAAACCATAAATTATTGTGTATTCACCAGTACGAGTAAATCCCCCTTCATCTACATCCCAATCAACTTCAATCACATGCCATTGATCGTTCATCTGTGCAGCCACAGCAGCCCCACAACCTGCTAATGCGATGAGAAAGATGACTACTGCTCTGACCCGCATGGAACTCGCTTAATTTCGAACAAATAGAATCTTTCGGCTGTTACCACTCTGCAAAGGCTCCATCTGAATGCGTCCACATCGGCGGAGGATGAGGATTCCACTCATCCATATGTTCAGCAATAAGTTCCTCATCAACCTCGATTCCTAAACCAGCACCTTCAGGCACAGCAACATATCCATCTTCGATGATGAATGGATGCTTGAGCAGATTGAATGACCAAGCCCATCCTCCACCTGACCTGCCTCCAGGGAGGCCTGCTCCACCAAGACTCTGGACCTCTTGCATCTGATGTGCAGAACTGGCCGCTGCAACCTGCAGGCTAGCCGCAGTCTGGACGGGACCATATGGGCAATGAGGAGCCAAAGATACCTGTGACATGGATGCCATCTGACCGATTAACATCGCACCAGATATTCCGCCGACAAGAGAGATATCTGGTTGAATCACATCGATACATGGTGGTTCAAGATGTTGTCTGAACTGATTCAGAGTCAACAGCCTCTCTCCCGTCGCTAGTGGAAGATCAGAATCTATCAGCCTCAATGCAGAGGAATCATCAGGCAAACAGGGTTCCTCAATGAACCAAGGGTCGAATTCACTCAACAATGGCATCAGTCTACGGGCTGCAGCAGGACTCAATCTACCGTGCAGATCAATGGCCACCTTTATCTCTGGACCAACCGCATCTCTGACCGCCCTAACTACCTCAACGATACCTTGTAAATCGGCATCACTGGCAATCGCTGTTGTAGGACCGGCAGGACTTACTTTCATCGCCTTCAATCCTTCAGAAAGTGCTGCTCTAGCGGAGTCAGCGAACTCTGTAGGACTGGCCCCCCATAGATTACGGTAAACCAGAACCTTGTCCCTAACTTTACCACCCAACAACTGCCAAACTGGTACACCGAGCCGCTTGCCTTTAATGTCCCAAAGAGCCATCTCTACAGCACTAGCAACAGTATTCAGAACCGGACCATCGCGCCAGAACCTCCCCCTCATTAAGCGATCAACGATGCGGTTCAAATCGTTGGAATCCTCTCCAATGATACGTTCCGAGGCCGCAGCAAGACCTGCCTCAACCTCTTCGTGCAAATCTCCAATCGCCTCACCCCAACCGACCAAGCCTTCGTCGGTCTCTATTCGCATCAATAACCAGCGGGGAGGGCAACGAACGAGGCGGGCAGAAGTGATTGAAGACATGGTGTTCGGCAAGGTGGGATGTGCATATGACACATAACGGCATCCTTATGGATAATTGTGGATTTATTCTTGCTCGCGCTTCTCTTTCATCATCTGATGAGGATTCATTCCCTGCGATATCTGAGCACCTTTGAGATTCATTCGTGCGGCAATTGCAATCAGTATGCTGAGTACTGCTAATGGCCTGACCATACCTTCCGAACCCCACATCGAACCACCAGCATACCACAGCAAAAACAGCAAAGTTGCGGCTACTAGACTTGAGACTACAACCATCCATTGTACCACCGATTCCAGCCTTTGAGAACGTGAAGCAGAGGCTACAAACATGAAACCGATTAAAGAAAGGCCACAAGCCAATTGCGAGAGGGTCTCAAGAACCCCAGCGTCAAACATTGCCTGCGCCACAATGACATGCTTATTGAAGGGCGATGACCCATACGGGTCCGAGGGAGAGGTTTGGTCAAGTCAGGTGTGTGGTCGTTACCGAAGAAACGTGGCACGGGTCCACCTTGGTTCTCTCGCTCACAAGTCTCCTCAGTACTGCATCAGGTTGGAGTATTGTTGGAATTAAAAGGGGCTAATCCGTTCAGAGTCAGGTCATACCAGAATGCCTCGCGAGTCATCTCAGGTCTTAGCGATGACTTAGGCGAATTGGTCGCTACTGGCTTGTTGTTTGAATTGAAAGGTATCGGTAAGGGGATTGGCGGAGCAATTACCGAAGCAGTAGAACAAGGAGAGTGGGCGGATGATTGGCATGAATTGCATGACAGCACCCCTGCTGGATTGATTGAGATGCTAGCCATCCCAGGATTGGGTCCTAAGCGCATCAAATTGATGCACGACGAATTAGGAGTGGATTCTGTAAATGCTCTCAAAGATGCTTGTGATAGCGGAGAAGTCGCTCCAATGAAAGGATTCGGAGAGAAGTCGCAGCAACGTATGCTAGATGGCATCGAATTGCTGAGCAGATTCCGATCAAGACGTAGATTGAATGTTGGATTGGCCTATGGCGAAGCTTTGGAACAGAGAATCGCTGCATTGGATGGTGTTCTGATGGCGCAATTAGCAGGTTCTGCTAGACGCAAAAGAGAGACCATTGGCGATCTAGACATCGTTGTAGCAGCCAAGAATGAAGACCACGATAAAGTCAGTCAAAGCATTCTCTCATTGTCTGGAATAGCCGATGTCAAGGGAGCGGGTTCCTCAAAGATTAGTTTGATTCTTGACACGAGTATCTTCGATGAGGAATTCAGGCTTGGAACTCTCGACAATAACGTCCTCGACGCTATCGGCGGGGCAGATTATGAGCAATTGGAAGCTAGTGGCACGATAGATGCGCAAGTCAGACTTGTATCTCCAGAGGTCTTTCCCTTCACCCTCGCTTACTTCACAGGTTCAAAGGAGCACAACGTTAGGATGCGACAACTAGCCATAGACAACGGCTTGAAACTGAATGAATTTGGCTTGATTCCTGTAGATTTGGCCGGTGACCTCAAGGGACTTGAAGCTGCTGAACATTCACTTGCTGCAAGTAGCGAAGAGGATATTTATCGACACCTTGGAATGAAGTGGGTAGCCCCAGAACTACGCGAAGACATGGGGGAAATGGAGGCTACAGAGTTACCAGAACTCCTGCAATTGAAAGACATCAAAGGCAGTCTGCACAACCATACTACTCTCTCAGACGGGGAAGCCAGTCTTGAACAGATGGCAGATGCAGCCCAGAAAATGGGTTGGAAGTGGTTGGGAATAGCAGACCATTCACAATCATTACAGGTTGCACACGGATTAGTGGCTGATGACCTCCTTGAGCAGGGCAAGAAAATTAGGGAATACAATGCTGAATGGCGAAAAGAAGGGATTGAATTCCGCCTATTCCACGGAACTGAATCCGATATTCTTGAAAATGGTAAACTGGACTATGTAGATGAGACGCTAGCCGAACTGGATTACGTGGTAGCCAGCGTTCACGCCATTCCAAAGTGGAAAGGACGAGACGAGGCAACAAATACCGAGGAATTAATCAAAGTGATGGAACATCCAAGTTGCACGATGTTAGGTCATCCTACCGGTAGGATTCTGCAGGGAAGGGATGGCTATGAAGTGGACCTACAACAAGTCTTGAATGCAATCTCTGAAATGAATGAAGATGGAGCAGGTAAAATGATTGAATTGAATGCCTCACCCTATCGCTTAGACCTAGATTGGAGATTATGCAAACGCGCTAAGGAACTAGGAGTACCAGTTTCCATAAATCCAGATGCTCACGATCTCAGAGGCTTAGGTGATATTCGATATGGCGTGGATGTGGCCCGCAAAGGCTGGCTAGGACCTAATGATGTTCTCAACAGTATGAACGCTGATGATGTCGCGCAATCCTTAGGTGTTTGAGGGCAAGATTATCGCATTGAACCTCGGCGCTTTCTTCATGCGCACCTTCCGCGCTCTGTTGTTTGGAGTAATGTCCCTTATTCCAGCGGTCTTCCTTGGGTTGTTTACGTGGTGGATGATGGGTTCCTCAAAAGAAAACATGGATGTCGCCGTATGGCTGCCATGTAATGCCATCCCCATTGCCGGAATGATTCTCGGAATTTGGTTCGGCTGGAGGACAGGAGCGGAATACGCCATCAATGCAGAAATCTGAGTTGGGATGTACGTGCGCAGAATCGAAAAAGCCGAGAGAATCTCAATAATTCTCGACGATCTGTACCCTGAAACTCCAATCCCTCTTGACCACAAGGATTCGTATACTCTGTTAGTTGCAGTTCTCCTATCCGCTCAATCAACTGATAAGAAAGTGAACCAAATAACACCTGCACTATTTGCAAGGGCGAGTAGTCCGCAAAAGATGGTCACACTCGAAGTCGTAGAAATTCAGGAAATCATCAGAGAAATTGGTCTTGCTCCCACTAAAGCGCGGAACATTCACCTGATGGCGCAGCAACTAATCGATAGACACGGCGGCGAGGTTCCTTGCGATATCGAAGCATTGGAAAATCTAGCAGGAGTAGGGCACAAGACCGCTTCAGTAGTCATGGTGCAATCATTCGGGGTTCCGGCATTTCCCGTAGATACACACATTCATCGTTTGGCTTCTCGTTGGGGATTATCAAAAGCGAGAAACGTGGTTGAGACCGAAAAGAATCTGAAAGCCCTGTTTCCAAAGGAGGAATGGCATCGTCGTCATTTGCAGATCATATTCTTCGGAAGAGAATACTGCCCAGCGCGCAATCACAGCCTTGTGAATTGTCCTATTTGCTCTTGGGCAGCAAGTAAGAAACGTATCAAAGAAGAGAGTTGATCAAGTCTCCAACGAGAACGCTCCCATCGAGGCATCCATCAGCATTGCTGTAATCAGACTGGTGATTCCAGCAATCCAAACCATTTGTACCATCTGGCCCACAGCAGAGGTTCTTCCTCCCCCTCTCAATCTAGTTGCAATGGCGCCAAGAATAGTAACCTTCAACAGAATCAGAAGGGAGATGGTTATCTTGAACGCTCTGATATTCTCATCGATAACCGCATTATTCTCAAGCGCTGGCAATCCAAATCCTGCACTTGAGTCAGCGATGGAACCGACATCGACGTTGGTAAATCCAGAGGCGACTCCAGAAATCGTTCCGCCGAGTTGCAAAACAATGGAGATGGTAACATTCAAACTGGCAACTGTTGCAACTAGAAGACCGAGAGCGGTACCCCACATGGTTCCTGCTGAGAGTGAACGACGGCGCCTCAATGAGAGATTACTGGTAGTAGACTTGCTTACTAAGTCCGCAGTATCAGCAGGTAGACCGCTAGACTGAGCTCCTTCGATGTAGATTCTATTGAATCTTGTAATCATGTCTGAATTGGTCTCAGAAGAGAAATAGTCCCATGCTCTCTCAGAATCAATTCTAGTTGACAGGCGCTTCTCCAATCTTTCAATCGGTGTATCCAAGAGGCCAAAATCGATTCCACGTAGTGCCCTGATCGTTGTTGAAGGCTCTGCCGACCTCGCCTGTGCAGTTCCACCCAAAGCGCGGATAAAACCTGGATAAGATTCATCTCTACGACCTACCTGAACTTCCTCCCGACGTTCAAGAAAAGCAGGTATCAACATCGGCGTGAAAGGTACCGCAACTAGAATCAAGCCATAACGGTCCCACTGAGCAAGTAATGTATCAATGTAAACGAATGAGATAATTATCGTACCAATCAACAATACTGCGCTGATTGAACCCGCGAGAATCCAACTCTGTGTGAACAACTTCCGATATGGAGTAATCATCTCGTCCCTAGCAAAGGTCATTTCATCGGGTATCGTAGCTCTGAAAGCAAAAAATGCTCCAATCTGTAGAATGACAAAGAGCATCGATGCTAACAATAACCATCGCATCCTAGTCAAGATAGTAAGTATGTCAGCACCTGGAGCCCCTGTTTCAAAGAGCACAAGGTGAATCCCGGCGATAACTAGACCGAATAGACCGGCAGAAACTAGAGCAACATAAATCTCCTTTAGAGAATCAACTTTCTCCAATCTAGTATCGTACAATGTATGGTATTGCTCAGCAATGGTCTCTTGCTCAGCCCTCATGAATTCGTCTATTCTTTGACCGGCCTCGATACTGAATGCCATTCTATCGAGGAAATCGGACCATAGTGGACTAGGGCTCTGTTGACCAACAATTCTGGCAGCTTCAGGGAGACTGGTGTGCCATTTGTCTACGAGAATCTCTATCCTCTTGACCTCAGATGCTAACTCTCCATAGTCAGTCATTTGCCTCAAAATGTCGAAGATACTCTGAGCACCGATTTCACCAAGAGATAGAATCCCCATTCTTGTGATGAACATGTGCATCTCTTTTTCTATCTGGATGGCAGCTCTTTGAACCTCAAGTAAAGGAAAGTATGTTGCTGCGATAGCAGAAACCACAGGTAAGATGATAATTAGTGTAATTGCAATGATTCCAGTGAACAGAGCTGGTGTCAATAATACCAATACCATTGCTGTCAATAAACCTGCCAAAGCGGCTCCGCCGACATATAAGACAAGAAATCTCGAAACCGGCATTTCGAGTCTACGGATGGCAATCTGCCACAGCGCCATCCGCTTCATCTTTCATTCCACCTTCAGTCTTGTTCGATAGGCACCCATGTATCGATACTCTCAGAGAATGCATCCCAACCACGCATGTAATACACACCAAGCAAGTCGAAGACATCGTCATAGTGAGTCAGCCCCCTGTCACACATTCTTTGGATGGCTTCAGCACGCTTCATCATGTCATCATAGATTTCACGCTTGTTAGCGAATCCAGCCAATGCTGCAATCTTATTCTCAAGCAGATGGGATTGATACATTCCTCGGAAGTAATGCTTATCCTTGACCGGATCCCATTCGAACATACCCCTCGTCAAGACACCATCGCTATGCTTGTTGTAACCGATGACCTCATCGATACCAGTGATTCTTCGAGCGATTCCTCCTCCTGGTGCTTCCACTACCTCTTGGAAGATTGCGAAATTCAAGTTGTCGAAGAAACGCATCGGTACGTTGATTGGATCACCAGTAAACCTCTGAATCATCTTGACGATTGAAGATGCGTGGAAGGTAGCAATTACTGGGTGTCCGGTCTGCATCGCTTGGAATGCTGTAGCACCCTCCACACCTCTGATCTCACCAATGATGATGTAACGAGGTCGGCTTCTCAATGCTGCCTTCAAGAGGTCGAACATCTCAACTCTAGCATCCTCGTTCTTAGAATCTCTAGTTACCAGGCGTTGCCATATCTTGTGTCGAACCTTTACCTCAGCGGTATCCTCTGCTGAATATATCTTGACATTGTGATCTATGAACGGAAGAATTGCGTTCAACGTAGTTGTTTTTCCACTCGCTGTCTCTCCTGATACCAATACAGACATACCATACTCAAGACATACCCAAATGTAGGCTGCAACCTGTGAACTCAAGGTACCCCATACTACCAATTGAGTAATGGATATCGTTTCTTCTGCGAACTTACGAATAGTGAACGATGGCCCAAGCATCGAAACGTCATCAGAATAAATGATATTGATACGGCTTCCATCCAACAATGAACCATCGATAATTGGTTTGTTGTCCGATACCGGCCTACCAATTCTCTCGGACATAGATCTTAGATATCGTCCCAGTAACTCCCTTTCACGGAAACGAATATTGGAAGTAACCATTCCGAATACCTTGTGATCCATGTTGATGTGTTTAAGACCTATCGAGTGAATATCTTCCAACATCTCATCTGAAAGTAAAGTCTCAAGTGGGCCATTGCGAATCAAATCACGAGTGACGATGTAGCGCAACCTTTCCCTCTGCTCAACGCTCACTCTCAAACGATTATCTGACATTCCGAGTACTTCCCAGATTCTGCCTTGTCGCGATACAGCAGGTGCATCCTGATGAAGCACAGTATATCTGTCAATCATCCCTGAAAGAATATTCTCGAATTCACTATCTGTGGTGAATGAAGGTGCGGTTGGAGCTTCTTGCAATAGAATATCCACGAGTTGCCTGCGAATCAATTCATCTTCTTCTGTCAATTGAGGTTCAAGACCGAACCAAAGGGTCTTTCCTCCCCCCTCTTCTTCTATTGGGGGACGATATATGTGTACGAAAATTGGAGGTTTGGTGACATATATCAGATTCATTGGGTCGACTTTCTTGGCATCTCTATCCAATGGCCCATAGAATATCGGCCGACTGCCATATCTTGCCTCAAAATCGTTGACCCAATCCCTAACGTGAGGATAATGGCGCATCAGGCCCTCCATATCTCCAGGCTGGATTTCGGGCATTTCCTCTGGCGCCATCATATTCCTTCACCCCTCAACTGACCGCCGTGATATCGACGATGAATCCCATACCTGGTTCGACCCTCCAACCTATGGTCGCCTGTAGAGGACCGGCTGCCCTCAAGAATCTAGTCACCTTAATCTGTCGCTTCAAATCTCCACCAATTATGTTAGTGGATAAATCGATTAACACCTCAGATGTAGTCTTCAATGCCCTAACTGTAGCAGGATCTAATTCTTCCTCATCGATACCTAGAATGATTGTTCGATTTCCTGCAGTGAACCTTCTTAGACGATCGATTAAATCGAATCTCGCTTTATCATCCATCTCATCAGGTATTAATTGCGAAGCGGAATCGATGAAGACAAGGTCCGTTTCCTCCATAGATTCTGAAGACAAGACTTCCTCAAAACCTACATCCGGTACAGATTCAGCAATTGTTCCAAAACGGGATATGACCAATAGTTTCCCTTCATTGATATATTCAAGGACACCATATCCTACACTATGCATCTGCTCAATCCAACCTCTAGTGGTCAATTCGGTAGTTACCACCACGATTTTTGCTCCATTTTCTAACATACCGTATATTAGACGTTGACAAATCAAAGATTTACCAGAACCGATAGGTCCTGCTAGAATACCAACTGAACGATTTGGAATTTTAGCCCCCATACTGTCTGCAAGGCTGTCCTGCTCTATTCCAAAGGGAAAGCCATCCTCAAGCGGAGTTACATCCATTATTTCACCTCAGACCTTCAACCTCAACGTGCCTTGAAGAGTATCCGCCCCTTTCACGCCCCTCGATTGCTCACTCATTACTACAATGCTAACCTTGACTTCATCCCCATCACTGTAAGTAAAATCAGAATCCTCAACATTCACTGACACTACTTGACCAGAGGCCCAAGAACCGCCCCCAAGAACTGAAACAGTAATATCAGAAGTTGGGATTGAAATTCCATCCACAGTCACTCCAATACTTGAGGTATCTAGTGTCTGCGTACCTGAGTTCTGAAGATAGAATGTAATGTCTTCAGGGTCAGTATTGTCATAGATTGAGTTCATAGGATCTCCTGAGAAATCTATCTGCGTAGAGGCATCCATCTCCGCTTTAATTCGCTGCTTGCCAAGAGTGTCTGATACACTACCCCAAGAATCGACTAGAACGACGCCAGCAACACCAGAAACTAATAGAGCAACAACCAGCATAATCATTGATGTTACTCCCCCCTCTGCCATCTAATCACCTCAACTATTCTCGACCACTGCTTTGGCGGAAAGGCCTCCCATACAAGTTGCAGCAACTCGCTCCGGAGTAGTATCTGCTTCGCCACTGAGGTCAAACACTACCATCAGAGTTTCACCAGGGAAAACAGTATCATATTTCGGGAAATCCCATTCTGTATATGTCTGCAAATCCAATCGCTTTGGAGTTTCACCATCCAATGCAAACCAAATCTGAACGACCTCCATATTTTCATTGCCGTTATTGGTTAGATTGAATGTCAACACATTTCCAGTGCCGACAGTAAAAGTAGCGTCGGTAACTCCAACTCCTCCCTCAGATGTAGTCAGCAAAGGAACTCTACTGAATCCTTGTCCAGCACTGACAACAGTCACTGAGTCAACAGAACCTCCTGACTGCGTATAAGTGGCAGAAAACCCAAGGCTTGAGGCTAAAATTGGAGTCAGTACTGCAGCACCATCTCCTGCATCAGAAGGAGATACTGTCATCGTAGAACAACGTTCACCTATTCCAGTTATTGTAATGCTGTCAATAACCCCAGCTGAAACTCCATAGGTACCAGTAGGAGCCGTTGAACAATCATGCACAAAATTCAGTGTCCCAGCGGAATATGTAGAGCCACCATTTGTTATGGTAATACTGTCCAGACTGGTCGCACTAAGCGTACCGCTGCTACTGGTATATCCACTACCCGGAGAATTGATAGACAGGGAATCAATTGCATTGACGTCATTACTTGCATCATCTATGCTGAATGATGGGGAATCTTGCTCTTGAGATTTCTCCATCCGCTCAATACCGGATTCAATCTGAGCGTCGAGAGCAGAATTTGCAAGAACAAAAACGCTCAACATTGCTACTCCGACAATTAGAGCACCAACACCTGTCGAAGCACCCATCTCACCCCTCCATCTGGGAACTGTCCTGAGAACTATTTCGCCACGCAGTAATTAACGCAGCGAAAGTCAAGAGTTCCTTATTCGGCAATTTATCTTCCAATGCGTACTCCGGATCTCCTGAAACTGCAAGATGGACGATTGAAACAACTGCATTGTATTCTTCCTCATTCAACATTCCAGATTGGGCTGCTTTCTGCAGGAAGGAAGTAGCTGCCATTCCAGTCATATTATCCAACAATAGAGCAGCCAACATGTGAGGGCCGACATCAATTGATTTGGAGACTTCCTCCAAACCTTCGGGTGTTGCCAAAAATGGATTCAAGGTCAATGCTTGAGCCTCGTAGAGTTCTAAGAGACTAGCAGCATCGTTTGCTGCCATCCTAGTACTACCTGATGCTGGAACTTGAATGACCTCTCCAGATGTAGAAATGACTCGATCAGTGGATTCAATTCCAGAAATATCTACCCCCGATGCAACCACTCCGGCTTCGAGTTCGCTATTTTCGCCATCATCACCGTCAGTGCCTTCAGCATCTGCATCCCCTTCACCGTCAGATGAGGCAGAAGTCTCTGGGATGGTGGTAATGGCATTTTGAATCTGGAATGACATTGAGCGCATGGTATCTTCTACCATGTCAAGACGGGAAGAGAGCAATCTCTCAAGAGCCTTGGTATCAACTGTAGCGGATACGGTTTGCGTTGCTGAAGAAACAGCGGGTGAAGACTTCCCGCTAGGATCTCCTAACATCTGCGAACCAATACGGACAACTGCCGACATAGGAGAGATGGTCCAAGCCTCCTCCTCTGAGAGTTCACCCTCATCAGGGAGAGGTACCTCCTCATATCCTACGTTCGACATAGCCTCCAGACGGCGGATACTAATGTCATCCTGAGTATCAGCATCAGCATTCCGGCTGCCTTTCCGACCGCCACGACCTAATGGCCACGCCATGGCAAATCACCTCCTTCAGTGAAACTAACGTATCACTGAAAGATAGATCAGAGTAGCGAGTCACCTTCGTTCAACGAACCAGATGCATCTAGTGTCTCGTAAGTTGTACCTCCACCAGTTACGTGGATGTACATCTCAATCTTACCAGAACCACCGTTGTCAGACCAATCGGTATTTACCTGAGCAGGATCACAATCAGCAATAGTAGCTGCAGTATCTCCAAGTGGTATGACATACTTGGTTCCTGTCGCAAGGGAATCATCATCAGTAGCATCGCTGAATTGACCCTCGCCTCCAGCAACACCGCCATTGGTATCATGAACCGAAAGAAGCGAGATGGCCTCAGAATCGAAAGTACCTGCATCTTGACCGAAGGTAGAACCTGTGTTGTCATACATGCAGAATAGTTGCCAGTTGACTGATGTATCTAGGACTGTGTCACTTCCTGGTGCCAATGAGAATACCAAATCGAATCCTTCTCCGGCATCTCCGTAATATGCACCATGAATCTGTATCTTACCGCCAATTTCTTCACGAGTATCTTCTCCAGTAGTCTGTGCATTCTGTTGCAACTTTTCTGCTGTTTGTATGATTACAGCGGACGCAACTGCCGCAACCAAAATCAATGCAATGAATACAATCATTGCACCAATACCAATTGCTCCAAATGAGTTCTTATCAAAATTCTCGTTCTTCATTCAAATCACCGTCTCTCCAACTGCTACAGACAATCCAGTGGAAATTGTCTCATATGTTGTACCACCGTTAGTCACGGCAATATCTAGATTGTAATTAGTACTGGTTGTTAGAGTGCAATCGTCAGTGCTGATAGGTAGTTCATATGCAGTTCCAGCTACGAAAGTTGCAGGAGTGCCAGTACCACCAAGATTGGTTGCACCTGTGAAATCGCCAGAATCCATTGTTAACACAGCTGCCTTATCGCAAGTTACTAGCCAAGATACAGCATCTTCTGCAACATTGGAACTTCCAGCACCCAACTCAAAAGTTAGGATGATGGTATTTGCTGCAGAAATTGTTCCACTCAAAATCACAACCTTGGATCCAATTTCATCTTCGGTGTCTGAACCGGTTTGTTGCGCATTCTGTTGCAATTTTTCAGCAGTCTGTATAATGACTGCCGAAGCAACAGCAGCAACGAGAATCAATGCGATAAACACAATCATCGCACCAATACCGATGGCACCATATTCATTCTTCGTCGGGCTCTTTTCTATTGTCTTCATTGTTTCAACCTCTTCGGTGTCCTTCCCACATCACATCGCCTATATGAGTGTTGAGTGAATAAATTACACATTTCACTCAACTTGAATAGATATTCATTCACTATGCATCATGCACCTCCGTCTAATGCGATCTTCAATGGAATGCGGAAAGCAGCTACCTCGTCCGGAGCAAGGCTGTTTATCAACGGAATTGTTTCACAGGTAAAGGACGGAGGCATCCATGGTTTGGCCAAAATATCCCTGTGTGTTTCCATACTTTTATTCCGTATACGGACAACACATGTTACCTCACCCTGACGTACCTCATAAGCAGTCATTACAGACAATCTACGCGCTAGAGGTGGCTGCTCAATCCCTAATGGAGTATCTGGAATCAAGTGGAATCGTAGATGCACATATCCTCCGGGCGGAAGGGTTGGCAAATCAACAGATTCTGGTTCTGCAGACCAGCCTCTAGGAGCAGGGGCTTTGAGGCGCATAGGTGGTAATGGCCTCCTGCCATCATTCAACAGTCGAACCAGAAGTACACCATGATCACCTCCTGCAGGCCAACGATTCTCAACACCCAACCAGAAATTTCTGAACAAGAATGGATTGAGAGTAGATGTTTCTCCACCCGCAATGTCACCAATCAGCCCCTCAACTAATCCTGCAGCATCCTCCATCTCACCATGCTCTGCATGAGCAGATACGTTTCGCAACTTTCGAAGAACCGATTCAAGTTCATTTTCTGCGACCGCTTTCTCCTGGAGTAAGCGATGTAGAATGGCAATGTTTCTGCGTAGATATCGAACGTCCTTCTCCATTCTATTCATTTTACGGTCAGCCTTACGCACACTATTCCATGCTCCAATGAGGCTGTGGCGCTCTAGTAGCTCCTTGGCTTCGCGTAAATCTTCATCTACACTCATGACCGCTTCATCATCATCTAGAACTCCGAATATTGTCTGTTCAAGTTGCCTTGAACCCTGTAACAATTTATCCGCTGTAGCCTGAGATGCCGCAATGGCTTTTCTTGCTCTCTCGATATCTGCCGTTGTGAAATCATCCTTCTCCGCTTCATCTGGGGTAGCATTTGGATCGGCGGCGATACTGCCAGAGAATGCCCGACGCTCAAGACTATCACCGTCTTGAACCGTATTCGACATAGTGGACGAGGACGCAGGAGAACCATATCCACCTGTATATCCTGAATCTTCCTCAGACATCAATCCCCACCTCCTTCGGTATCTTCGTTGAGAATCGCTGACATATCAAGACCCGAGCGCGCTAATTCGGTCAGCAATCTCGCTGGGTCTCCCAATTCAGCCTGCAATCTATCTGATCTGTTGTTGATTTCGATAATCTTGTTGTAGATGCTACCATATGTTGATTCGGCAGTGCGGATGATGAACCAAACTCCGCCAATGACAATCATCAGATATCCTAGTAGCATGGCAATATTCATTGGATTAGGATTCAGTCTTGGCGGTAGCCCCAGAATCAGAATCATGGTACCCAGCACAGGAACTGAAAGAATGCGTGTCAACTGCCGACGAGCGTCCTTCAATGCAGAGTAATGATCAGAATAAATTGTCGATTGGCCTTGCTTAGCCCTTTGGTAATCCTCATGCACCAACTGGAACTCCTCGCCTGAACGCCAGGCTATCCAAAGTACCCATAGTGCACCTATGCACAACCAAAAGAAACTGAACCAAGTTGAAAATGGGCCCTCAAACAAGCCACCCATGTGGAAAGCTAGCCCAGATGCTAGGGCTCCAGAGAAAGCAGCACCTTGCAAGAATTTCTCACTCTGTCCACCAATTCGCAATAATATTCCTGTCAAAATAAGCAACAAAGCAAAGCCAATCACCGTCAATGCAGAGTGCGGAGACCACGAAACCACTTGACTGTTCATTGATGTCTTGTCATCAGCCACTTCATTACCAGATGCAAGTTGAGCGCTGACTGTTGCAGAACAATCTATGCTCGCATCATGTTCCCACCAATCTAAACGCGTTGGTGTCACAATCCATTCCAGAGTTTTTTCTTCCTGTGGAGATAGCAAGGTAATCTCTTTTACCGCATCTTCGGCAACAGACATCCCGGATTCACATGTCAATTCAACAGTAACAAAAGCAGCTGAAGCAGTTCCTGTATTACTGAGATCCACTAGAACTGTAACCTCCTTATCCTCCTCAACTGTTTCTCCAGAACTCAAACGAAGATTGGAAAGGCTTGGATTGGCAGTATTCTTAATCTTGTAGCCAAAAGTGGCCTCAGTATATTGCGTATGATTCTGGTGTTCTTCTGTATTGTATAGTCGGAAGGTCAAGTTCCATCCATCATCTGCAACCAAGTATGGATGAACTGGAGTTCCAATCACCAGTTGTACCAATTGTCGTTCCCAAGCCACGGCACCGGGCAGAGAGATGTTAGCGCCGCCTCCAGAGCTACCACATTCTGGAGTCAAGTCCAAAGGATACTTACTTCCTTCGATTTGCAAATCAAAGGTCCATTCATTGAATCCCGGATCATCCAATCCAGAAGTATTGATTAAGCGCTCTGTGCCACAAAGTTCTATTTCATAAATCACCATTCCAGAATTTGCCAAGGGTATGTGCGACCACTCCAGATTCATAGAGACTGTACCCATCCCTCCAGCTGAAGGTTCGAAGGCAACTGGTTCGCCGTCGGAAAACATTCGAGACATTTGCAATTGTGAAACTAACATCGAAGAACCAGATACATCTACATCGACAGGCCGTATCTCTACTATCAACTCACCAGCGAGAATAATGTCTGGTTCTAGTTCTTCTGCAGTGACTTTGAAATTAAGAGGCACTGGTTCACCTACAGGCATATTCAACAGAGATGGGGCGAAGATAGACTCCTCCCAAGCCTGTTGTACACCGGCACCTCCGGGTCTTACTATGGAATAAATAATTTCTACAGTTACATCACGATTACCCGTATTGGTAACCTCGGCATTGTATTCCCATTCACTACCTCGATAGAAGTATGCTATTTCGTCCCAACCAGAATGATTCATCTTGAATATCGCTGCTACAGTCAATTCGGTACTGGCACTCCCTACGATATCGCTACTCTGATCATCCAGTGCAATAAGGCTCAGAGTGTACACTGCGCCGTCAGCCATTCCGGATGTTGAATCCATAGGTGGTACAACTACAATCAATTCAACTGAGGCGCCCTCCCCCTGTGCTAAAGAGAATGTGTCTTGTTCTAGAACAACTTGCCATTCAGCGGTGTTGCTGGAGGATAAGGTGAAGTTTTGTAACAGGTTACCAGTATTATTGATATCTACCATCAAAGTTAGATTCTCCCCTGGAATAATGTCAGGAGCATTAGGAATGCTAATACTGACTTGCTTTGATGCGTTGATACTGACGTCGATCAATACAGACTCGTTAACCCCTCCTGATGTACTAACATACAATCTAGCGTAGTGGTTGTAGTCACTACTTGCATCTGAAGCAGGAGTAACCCTGACCTTGACACTGGCAGTATAGCCCGCTCCAATGGTAATTTCATCTTCACCGTCGATGAAGAAGGCGACATCATTGGCTTGACTGGTGTCCAACCAAAGCGAATATGTGGTCAACACGTTACCCGTATTCTCAATGAATACTCTGGCAAAAGGAGGAGTATCGGCTAATCCAACTTCCAAATGTATCTCATCTACGGTAATATTGGCACTTACCTTCTCCTGAGTATCAAACTCGACATCCTTGGTCAACAATAATTCGCCAGTTGAAAGGTCAGCCACCATCAAGGTGATTGTATTAGTAACACCTGCAGGAGAATGTGAAGGGATGGTTATGTTGACAGTAAATGAGGTAACATCATCTCCGCTGAATTGTGGATGATTATACATCTCTGGTTGGAGGTTGTTGATTTGCATACTGGAAGCACCAGAACCAACACCAACGTCCCAATCAGACGGGAAACCGGTACCCAAGGATACCAGATAAGAATTCATATCATTTCCAGTATTTGTGAGATTGAAGTCAAAAATAGACTCATTACCCGGCACTAACTTGAGGTCATCCTGATGTCCAAGTTCTACCGATATCACTTCAGGGATAGTGACCGTAACTATTCTCGTGACCGGTGCAGCATTGACATTAGCATTGCTTTGAGCAACCGAAATAGTTGGACTGGCGATGACTGGAACCGTCAAAGTTCCCGCAAGTGGTAACATGTCAGAAGGCCCTAAGATTCCCAAAGATGCCATCTCTATCTGGCCAAGTGCCAAGGAGGTAGAAGTAATCGAAGTACTTGCACTCCATCTGTTTGCCTCGAATGACCCTCCACTTGTAGCAGGAGTAAAACTTACAGTACCAACTTCTAGAGCTACACCAACTGCGTCGTCAGGGCCATTCACCAAATTGTGTACTACTTCTACTTCCATGTCGATGAACAACTCTACCCCAGTACTACCCAAGGCACCAAGTATCTGCTCTTCTGTCAAATCGATTTGTGTAGTTTCCAGTCCGGGATCTACAATTATTGTTGGTTGAACTGATATTTGTTCATCGACAGAGGTTGAGATTCCCCCATTGGAAGGAGCTGCTTCTAACCACAGACCAAGTGTTTCTCCATCCCTCAACCTGCTACTCGGATCCATGGGGTTCTGCAGAGAGGGGGATGAAACCAAGACCGTAACAGTCCTGCTCTGTCCGACTGGAATAATATCGGTGGTTGGTGTCAGAACAGTGGCTTGCCATCCACTCGCTGTAGAAGAGAAACCTGAATCCACAACATAGGAAGATGGTACGTTTCCACTATTTGTAATAGTGAATGGAACCGAAACACTCGAACCTGGGATTATTGGAGTAAAATGCTCGGTATCAGCACCTGGGCTGAAGGCGACATCGGGTGCTACAGTATAGCCGGCACCTGCATTGTCAATAGTTACACTGGAAACTGCTCCGCTACCATCCATCACAGCGGTAGCAACAGCACCACTACCATCTCCTCCTGAGAACGCGATGGCGGGAATTACCTCCGCACCCGAAGAGTCGAGGTAATTGCTACCCGGAGACGTAATGATGACCCCTCCTATACCTCCACTTCCATCTAACCAAACAACTCCTTCAGCCCCCATGTGAGGAGACTCAAGTTCTACACGGAATAAATCTCCTGCCATCACCTTGGCTGAAGCACTCAAATCATAGGACGCTGAAGTCGAGGTCAATGTCAAATCCACTTGTTCAAGCTCTGAACGAGCAGCATTCTCTGGAACTGAAACTGGAACAACTACTGACAGCATTCCATTCAAATTTACAACCGTAGTAGTTTCACCATCTTGAGAAATGTCAGCCCAGCCGATGGATGAAGACAATGAGATATCGAAACTATCCGCAGCATTACCGATATTTCGGACGACGAAAGTCAATTGAGTAGTGTCTCCGGGCTGTGTAGAACGATCAGCAGGTGCGCTAAGTAACGCGTTGTAAGGAGAAAAGGTGACGGTTTGGGCAGCGACTATCGAGGATACATCATCACCACTACTACCATTGAACAAGACATCCACTGCCATGCTCCATGAACCATCTAAATCAGAAACATCAGCGTCAACAGATACTCCGCTCGATTGAGAAATACTGGTCAATGTTCCCGGAGATAGCACCACTGGCGAAGAATGGAAGGCTAGACTGGTCGATGTGCTGAGATTATCCAAGGTTAGTCGCAAAGTAGCTTGGAGAGGTATGACTCCTATATTTCGAACACTAGCAGTTGTTCCCAGATTATTATCTGAAAATCTAATTTCGGTTTCGCCCATTGCTGGTTCCGGAGTATCGTGACTAGATACCTCTCCACTCTGCAATGATGATACTGAGAAGTCGAGATTTGCTTGATTGTTAAGGGAGTTTGGATCCTCTGCCGTGTTGACAATAGCCCTCAATCGCTGCGAGGTACCCTCACTAGCACTCCAGTTGAATAGTACTGCTGAAGCCTGACCCCCTGGTTGAATAGTCTGCAAGATTGCAGAATCCACGAGATTAGAGGGGTTCGCAACGCTACCATTGTTCAACACAACGGCACCTGCCGATGCAGCCGTCCCTACATTCTTGACCAGAACCGAAACTACGTGCTGTCCCGGAGCGAGAACTATTCCAGAACCAGTATCTATTGAGCCACCACTTGAGATTGTCACCGAGACCACCTCAAGATCAGGAGTGCCTGAACGAGCCTCGCTCGCCTCAGCAACTTCAGGAATGAAAGTCAAGGCTAACGGAGCCAATAGAATAGCGATGATTGAGAATGCGAGAATCTTCTCATGCCTCATCTTCTGCCCCCCCTTTGGTCCTACTCGGCATGGAGAATCTCTGAATATCCACTCTCTTGCCTTGGCGCTTCCATTGCGCCACTAATTGGTTTAACAATAACTCATGAATAGAATCTGGAATTCCTAATCTCCTGCGCTCCTCCCAAAGAAGCAGTTGTTCGGTCCTCGTCAATATCCCGTCTTTTAGGTAAAGTTCCAGTGTCTTACGGTATGCATCTCGATCACTGATTGCATAGACAATTGTATCGCCGGGCAGCAAGTCTGCCTTGGCTTGAATCTGATTTCCGAGTGTGAGTGCTTCATCATACGTCAGATTGCGGTTGTCAACCTCGGATTGTATGGTGCTTGCAATCTCTTGTAGCCGGTAATGAGTGGGTGCTTTGTGAATCTGGCGCAGAATCTTTCGCATGCGCCGAGTCATCCGCGCCTCCACCATGACCACCTTAGGTTCCCGCGGGATTATGAACCCTTTTGCTGTAATTAGTGTTTTTTACCCACTATGAATATATTATGATTCGATATGCATAATTGCTAGTGGGGGCGTACACGAAGGGTTGAGAAGTTACGGCCCCTGCGCGGAGCATGAGCGCAGAAACAGTAGAACTCGAAGCAGGGATGAATGCACCACTATTTGACGCCATAGACTCCTCAGGAGCGGCGCATGAACTCAGCGAGATCAACGCAAAAGGGTACGGTGTAATTCTCTACTTCTACCCCAAGGACAATACTCCCGGATGCACAGTACAAGCCTGTGACTTCCGAGACCAGAAACAAATTTTCCAAGATGTCGGATATGTCGTTCTAGGAGTATCCAAAGATTCGGCCAAGAGTCACGATTCCTTCATCGATAAGCAGAATCTGAATTTCCCACTACTGATGGATGAGGACCTTACCATACATCAGGCCTATGGAGTATGGAGGGAAAAGAAGAATTACGGACGAACATACATGGGCACATCTCGTTCGACCTTCATAATTTCAAACGAAGGAACCTTGCAATGGGTTGGATACAATGTCAAAGCCAAGGGACACGTTGATAGAATCCTCAAGGAATTGAACAAAGAGTGAAGATTGTAATGTCTGAACCAGAACAAAAAATGCCTCTACAAGGTCAGCGTATCGTTCTAGATGGCGGTAGCATTGCATGGTGGCCCTGCCACATCGGTTCGGAGGCCACGATAGGGCAAGATTGTTCGATAGGGGCCTTGAGTCACGTTGGAAGAGAGGTTACCATCGGTAGTAACTGTAGATTACAAGGTGGCTGTTACATTGCTGATGCTAGCCAAATTGGAGAAGGAGTATTCATCGGCCCCAATGCCTCGATTCTCAACGATAGATTCCCGCCCTCTGGAGGAAAGAAATTTTGGAAACCTGTTGTTGTCGAAGACGGTGCGGTAATTGGCGGTGGGGCAACGGTTGTCGCTGGGATCAGGATTGGAAGTAATGCCGTACTAGCCGCAGGTGCTACAGCCATATCCGACATCCCTTGTGACGAAGTGTGGGGCGGAGTTCCCGCAAGATACATCATGAGCCGCCAAGAATACAATTTGAGGAGGACTAGCGATGGATGAGAAACAAGTGGTCATCAACTTCCTAGAACGCTGTGTGAATTACTCAGATGATTCAATCATTCGCAAAAGGCAACGCGGCGATGTGAAGGAGGTCCCGCGCTGGCAAGCTTATCGCGACTTCACCGCTTACGCAATTAGCGAAATCAAGGATGGCAAATTAGATCCGTGGTTCAGAGGGGAAGAAGTGGAGATATCAAAATCCAATGATAGCGATGAATCTGAACAACACAATTTCTCTATGAAGACTCTAGAACACCAAGAGAGAGCAAACTTGCTCGACGGTTTGGTCGCCCCGAGACCTGTATTCGTTGCCGCAACCTGTAACTCAGAAGGTGTACACAACCTAGGCCTCTTGTCAACGGTCAGTGTTGCCTCCAATAGCCCTGCTCTACTGACATGCTCACTTTCCCAAGACCGAAAAGGACGGCCGCGAGATACCCTCCTGAATCTACGAGACGAACCCACGATCAAACTACATCTGATGAGAGCCAGCCTCGATGCGACTAAGGTTGCTGAAGCGGCGGCAAGTGCGGCTCCAAGAGAGGTTTCTGAATGGGAGGTATTGAATGCAAAACCTCCCGTTCTACCAGCATCCTTAGCCACTCT
>CAZGIY010000015.1:0-22980 GCA_964526445.1 uncultured Candidatus Poseidoniales archaeon | reverse complement strand
CAGAACCTTGAGCATTCACCTTCACGGCAGCGGAATTGAAAGGAACGGGGGTGGGGTCTGAAACACAATTTGTAGTTGGGTCCAGACAGGAGAGCCCCCTGCGAAAATCGCCAGCGGGCAATGCTGGGTCCATTGGATGGTCATCATTTGAATTGATGACTCCGTCTCCATCCCAATCATTGGTTGAAACCGCGTAAGGTTGCTGTGGTTCCCACCAATCTCCGGTTGCCATGTGGTAGCCACCGACGGAATGGTCTCCAACTGCACGGGATGAGGTATGCTCCTCAATCACCATCTCCTCTTCCAAGATTGATTTTGCCTGCAATGCTGGAATTGTAACTGCTAAT
Organism: uncultured Candidatus Poseidoniales archaeon; assembly: GCA_964526445.1. Taxonomy (GTDB): domain Archaea; phylum Thermoplasmatota; class Poseidoniia; order Poseidoniales; family Poseidoniaceae; genus UBA226. The sequence goes on along the minus strand of CAZGIY010000015.1, from coordinate 22,633 downwards.
GCCTGCAGAATGAATAGGCACGCCAAAGCAGCGGACAGGGCGCGGCCACCTCGGAGCATGGGTAGCAACGGGGGCTTTCTGAGGATAAGATTCGCGCTTTTGTTCAGATTTCTTTTCATCGTTGAAATACCCTTGGCGTCAATCGACTTAAGTGAGCCGAGCGTCAGAACCCGTGAACGTTTTTCAGTCGAACTTGATTCGACCAAGAGACCTAGAGAATTGCACCTCTATCAAAGTCTCTACAAACGATAGTGTCACTATCGATGGATGCGAGAATATCGAGCATCTTGTGATTGAGCCCGAGAAAGTTGCACAAAGGCTGAACGTGCTGGGGCCATTTCCCGAGCATCTAACCATTGATGGCAGATTCAAGAGATTGAAACTCGGCGGTTCAATGCACATCAGGGACTGGGAACCATTTGTCGGAAATTGGAGTCGTGGTTTGATCTGTAACCATCTCAAGCCTATTGACAAAACTCCGGATATCATGGTCATGGCATTTCCACAAAGCAATGATGGAGTTCTGAGAATAGGTCCTGAATACTGTGGAAAAACCTTGGCCATACGCGGTGCATCCACCATCAAGCGAATCATCATTGAACCGGAAAAGCAGATGAATCACATCGTCATTCAGTCCATGGAATGGCTGGAAGAGGTCGTTCTCAAAGGAAGAGTCACACAATTAGACATCAGCAATACTCCGAACTTGAAACGGCTTACAGGATATGGCCACTATCTCAAAGTCAAGACTAATTCCTATGCACACACTCCACTTTTGAGTATCAGTGGCTTCTGGCTGAATCTCGAAACAAGACTCGGAAGAGAGGGGCGCGCTACATTCGTTCTCAACGAATCAGATATCAAAACATGCGACGATCTGCAGGGAAGAATGGTCTACACTCCTGATTACAACATCGCCTGCAAATGGAGTGAAATTCTCGATATTGATATCGAAGAAGCCGTACTTGGAATCGGCCTTGCTGATTTGATTTCACTTTGGAAGGAAAGTGAGAGTAAGGCCAAGGAAATTTTTGATGATTGGTTGGATGATGAGAGGTTCCAAATCGACAGGAAGTACTTCGGTATGAGAATCGCCATGGCCTTGTTGCTCGACGGGCGCAAGAAACGTGCTATTAGAGCCAGAAACATTGCCTTAACAGGCCTGGCCAGCAATAGATTGCTCCCCCTGAAGTTGCAGCCATTGGTACAAAACAGTCGAAACTTATTTTCCCAATTTTCCCAATTCAGGCGAGACACTGATTGCTGCTTTGCCCCCTATGATATTCTAGATCTTGAATTCCTTTGCAGGTCATTCATGGATGAAGAGATGCCACCAGTACTAGGAAATTTGAGCGATTGTATGACTGGTACAAAATTTCCACTTGAATGGTTGACATTAATCGATGCAAATCGCGAACTTGACTTTGGGGCTGCGATCTTAGATGTATGCTCTGAATTGATTGAGAAATTGAAATCTAGCAATGAACTCCAACGGTTACAGTATTCCTATATGCATAACGACTATGCTGCCATCATTTATTGTCTAGAAAAACTCGAGCTAAATGGAAAAAACAGGAACCTGATCATCGAAATGGCGGATATCATCGAAGAGTCACACATTCCAGAGATGGTCAAGGCTGGATTGTACATCGGACTCATGCAGAAGGATGACCGGCCCGAACTGCGCCTGTATCTCGCTCGATTATCGAGTACGCTTGACCGCGAGACATATCGTCTGGTGCACTCATTCAGAATATCTGGAATTGCAGCCTTGGAGCGAATGGGAATTAGGCTATTGGAATATCCATATGAATTGAAATCCCTAAGGAGATGAAGAAAATGAATGAAGAAATAAGTAGACTACAAACATGCGAAATAAGCGAAGCAAAAGACATCTTGAGCCTGCACCTGAATGCCATTTGGAATAAACCTGAATTGGCAGATAAACTACCTCCGATGATGTTGTGGGGGCCGCCTGGAATCGGCAAATCAACTCTGGTCAAGAGTGTAGCTGATGAAGAGGGAATTGGTTTCATCGATGTCAGACTTGCGCAACGAGAACCGGTTGATATTCGAGGCCTTCCAGTTCCTAGAGAAGACCGTCAAGGAATCGATTGGATTGTAGCAAGTGAATGGCCTCGCGAAGGAGTCGAAGGCACGCCTGAGAGGGGAATCATCCTCTTCGATGAATTGACTGCTGCGGACGCAACGTTGCAAGTTGCAGCTTACGAGTTCATTCTCGATCGTAAACTTGGAGAATTGTACAAGGTTCCTGATGGCTGGTATATCGTAGCCGCTGGAAACCGTGCTACAGACAATGCGGTAGCACGCACCATGTCCAGCGCCCTAGCAAACAGATTCCTGCATCTCGATTTGAGTGCTTCAGCAAAAGACTGGTGTGAATACGCTACTTCAACCAAACACCATCCTGATGTCATTGGATTCATCCGTTACAAACCCGGTCTGATTCTGAATATGAATGGAAATCTCGAGAGGGGGTGGCCCAGTCCGCGCGCTTGGTCACGAGTCAGCGACGAACTAATACTCGCGGAAACGGTAGGAATTCCAGAACGTTCATTGGGACTTATCATAGATGGTTTGGTCGGAATTGGGGCCGGAATAGAATTGCAAGGATTCAGGAATTCGAAGAGCCTACTTCCTGACCTCAAAGCAATGTTGCGTGGCGATATTGAGATAGATTTCCCAGAACGCATGGACCAACAATATGCCTTGACAAGTTCAATCGCTCCTGCACTCGTCGAACATGATGACCCTGCTGAGTTATTCAACGGGCTATTCGACCTGTTTGCAATCATGACCCCGACCTGGGTTCAAGTTGCTTGGCACGATATTGAAAATACGATTGGTAAAAGTCCGAAACACGATTGTCGAGAAGGCATGTGCAGCAAATGTGAACTGACTGATGAGGAGAAGGAAAAGTCTGCAAAGAAGCACAAATGCGACAAAAATCTAGTCTGTAACATCTGCAAAGAATTTGAGAAGAGGAATATCTATGGTATCTTGACTCAACACCCTAGGTTTAAAGAAATCGCGCTCAAATTAGATCCCTCAATGCAGGAGATCAGCGCATGAGCAAGAAAACGAGGAAGGTCGAAGTCATCAATCCGACCGAAGAAGACCTGGTTCAGAAGAAGAAAGCCTTGGAGGTCTGGAACCGTGCGCGCATGGAACTGTTGACTTGGAGGCCCTTTCTTGGAGTATTAGCGATGCAACTGGAGATCATCCCAGTGGCTGACGACCGATGCAGAACTGCCAGTACCGATGGGCGACGGATATTCTGTAGTGCTGATTTCATTCTCGGCTTGAGTGACGATGATTCCCTGTTCATTCTAGCCCACGAAGTTCTGCACTGTGCTTTGATGCATTTCTCTAGACAGAAAGACAGAATTGAAAACCATATGATGTGGAATTACGCTATCGATCATGAAGTCAATTCCGTCTTGCAAGCCGATGGTTTAGTGGTTCCTAAAGGGGCAGTACTCTATCACAGACATCTCAACATGAATGCCGAGCAGATCTTTGAGGAAATGGAATCGGGCAGATTACCGATGATTGGCGAATTAATGGACGACCATGACCTCGAAAAGAAAGAGCCTGAACCTCAGCAATGCCAAGAGGGTTCGTGTGGAGGAGGTGGTGAGGCTGGCGATGCAGATGATAGCCCCATCACCCTAAAAGTCGATCCGGACTATCATCCAATGCGAAGCGATGCGGTATGGAGAGAATGGGCTGCCAAGACAATGAGCGCCGCTAGTTCAGGTAAGAGTCAAGGAGACCGCAGTGCCGCACTACAACGAGTGCTGGACAGATTGGCTGCTTCCAAACTCGATTGGCGCACCATCCTCAAACAATGGACAACCCCCTTCATCGGAGGGAACAGAACTTGGCTACCTCCTAATCGAAGACATGTGCACAAAGGGCTCTATCTACCTTCGCGCAGAGGTTGCAAGATTGAGATGGTCGCAGTAATTGACACCAGCGGTAGCGTATGGGAGCATGGAGTCTACGATTTCCTCTCAGAATTGCAAGCCATCTTAGCATCATTCGGTGAATACGAAATCACTGTTCTACAGGTCGATACTCATGTGAACGATGTTCAAGTCTTCGACTTCTCCAAACCTTTTGTCGCATCTGAATTCAAGATATGTGGTGGAGGTGGCACATCGTTCGCTCCAGCATTTGAATATGTCAAGGAGAACAAGAACAACAACATCAGAGGACTGATCTACATGACTGATGGATACGGTTTCGTACAACTGGACGCACCTCCCTATCCTGTATTGTGGGCCCTAACCGAAGACGGAAGAAAACCGATTGTTTGGGGACAAGTAGTCACGCTGGAACACAAGAATAAGGCAAACGCCTGATAGGGATTCAAAGGCGCTGACCGGCAGTCATTTGATAATGGGAGTTGATTCTCAACATGCATGAACGATGATGACAAGGGGTTGGAACTGCCAGCAAGACCGGCATTCCTCGACAGCATCGGCCTCAGACAAGCGGTACTTCGCTCGTGGCTACCGCTGTTGATGTTGGTATTGCTGGGAGTGGCTTCCTTCCTGCCTCTACAGAATCTCTCGGTCCAGTCGGTTTCTGTGGTTGAAACCGAGATGACCACGGAATATACCCTGTATCAGGACCGCTACCAAGTCAACATCATCGGATTCGATGACATCATTGCAACCGATGAGGAAGAACTCTCGATGTACAAAGGCATGGTGACCTCATACAGTGTCTCACATGGTGATGGCATCAATCATGCCCAACTCGAGAAGATGAGCAGCGACACGGGAGAGGTGGCGGAATCGCATGCCTCCACATCGTGGTGGTCAGTTCTATTCGCCTTCATCCTAGTTCTGCTGGTGCTGGAACGAAGCAGCAAGGGCTGGCTGCACCGCAACGCACCTCGAGTGCTGGAAGGTGTAGCTGCATTGACCGCATTGATGCTGTTGATCTTCGTGTTTATGGGGCTCGTTGATTACTTCGACCTCGGAGATGCAGCCCCTGATGTGCTAGGACATGTCTCCGTGGAAGGAGGCCTGTACGGTGAGGCGACCAACGAAGAGGCCGAAGGAGTAATTCCAGAGACTATCGCCTGGGGACCTGGGCTCGCAATGTGGGCTGAACTGCTGGTCTTGCTCCTCGTCATCCCTTTGATTCTGTTGCACGGACTTGAGGCGATAACGCCGGGTTGGTGGGGAAAGAGCAGGAACTCCAGTCCGCGTAGCATCTTCAAAGAATCAAAGGCAGCCTCTCTCGATGTGCAGGATGGCTTCTCACCAAGGCTGACCAGTCTGTCAGCAGCAGTTCCATCTCTAGCAGCCATCACCGCCCTGGTACTGCTTATCTCGGCCCTATTCCTACCCTGGATGGGCCACTTCCAGCAGTATCAGGTGCAGGACGAAGAGGGGGAATGGTCAACCCATGAGGTATCGTGGAGCACAGGGCTGTTCGGTACCACCTTCAGCAACTCAACGATGTTCGACAATGCCACAGGCATCAAGACCAGCACGGCTGAGCCGAGTGAAAACGCCAGCGTCGGCAAGACCGATGGCCTAATCACAGGGATGAGTTTCAGGTACTTCTTCGGAATCAGCCTTCTCATCATACCTTTGGTACTCTCATCGATACCCGGCGACAAGAGAAGCGTGATCGGTTCACCCAGACTGTGGCTAGCGACCTGTCTGCTTCTGTCGTGCTGGGTACTCTCTGGCATCTCGAGTGGAATCGCCGAAGATGGGGCGGCGATGGCTGATGATGCCAGACTGTTGCTCCCCCACGAGGATCTTCTGGTCATGTGGTCTAGCCAAGGCACTGGAGATGGCTTGATGGGACACACCATCGGATACGCGATGCTACAGGATGCGGAGTGGATCGGTAGTCTAGTGACCGCTGGCTGGAGCCCTGGGGTCGCGATGATGCTGGTGGACATCGCCATCGTGTTGTTATTCCTCGCCTCCCTGTGCAGCCTGACCGGACTGCACGAGAACGCCTCCATCAAGGATAGCACGAGAATCGCTAGATTCACGACCGCCTTCCACGGCACCACCCATCAGGAAGCGAGTTGGCTGGCTGGACCAAAAGGTTCCCGCCACGGCATCGCCTTTGCCGGCATCGCCGTCCTGTTATTGCTGACGACCTTGATGGGTGGAGCGATGGAGGGTGTTCTAGTCTCTAACACCACCAGTTCATCTGGGCCGTCACAGAACCAATACATGGTCGACATCCGAGATTCCTACGATGAAACTATCATTGATGGAGATATAAACGGAGGTGACACCCTTGAGTTGACCATCGACATACCTGCTTCCTACGTCGAGAACGCCACCTACATCGATTTCAACGCCGGCTGTTCGGACAACAGAGGTGATTGGGGCAGCAACAATCCGGTCGGCGAGGATACCGATGCAATTCGCATCGAGATTACCTTGCCTGCTGAACTGGGCGGAGACATCCTAGTCGAGGAGGAGGATTGCGTCGACAACTGGTCATTCTTCGACCATGTCGGAGATGACTCCTCGAATCGAGCCACCCATCTGATCGATGCGATGAATGCCGAGGCTGCAGCGTTAAGATTCTATGGAGATGATACCATGATGATTACAATCGATGTGAAGATTACCGCCATCACCAAGGGCTCTTTGGGAGGAACTGGGTTGAATCCAGACGACGAACTGTACGCGGCATTTTACTCGACGTGGAGCGGATTCTATAGTATGGTCGATGAGGTCGACGAAGACGACTGACACGGATCGTTCTCAGCAGCGGGTATCTCCGCGATACGTAACAAGGTTCTCGCTCCCGGAGGAGAGGAGGCTGCGAGTGCAACGAGCAAATGCTCGACTAAGGAGTAAAGACCGACTCTCATCGATACGTTGCAAGGTCCCCGCTCCCGGACTTGAACCGGGGACTCCCTGATGTCTGCTAGAGACGTGTGTTTTTCCAACTACAGTCAGGTGCTCTACCAACTGAGCTAAGCGAGGGCGAACCGTTGCACCGGCCTTCGGGGTTTAACCCTTGTCAACAACAACATTGGACCTGTGACTGGGGTCTCAAAACCCTCATGCGCGCTTCTTCATCATGCATCATGGTTAATACTGATGGGAACGGCGTTGGGCAACTCGGGGATAGGGATGCAAGACCGTGCAACACACGGGGAGGATGGGACCTCCATATCGGCTCACGGTAGACAGTTCAACGAATTAGTCGAAGAACTACGCAAAGATGTGGAAGGTGACGTCAAAGGTGGCACTGCCCTATTAGATGGCCAACTGCGTGGTTTCGATGTACCCGATCCAAGAATACTGATAATCGGTTGTGGAGGAAGTGGAAACAATACTCTCAATCGCATTACCCATCTTGGAGTCGAAGGCGCTGTAACCGTTGCAATAAATACCGATAAGCAACATCTCGACCATACTCGCGCTCTACAGAAATTATTGGTGGGCAAGCACATTACCCGTGGACTGGGTGCTGGTGGAGACCCCTCAACTGGAAGGCGTTGTGCCGAGGCAGGACGTGAAATGATCAAGCGTATAGTCTCTGGAGCAGATTTAGTTTTCATCGCCAGCGGAATGGGCGGAGGTTCTGGAACCGGAATCTGTCCAATTGTCGCTGAGGAAGCAAAGGCTGCTGGAGCCTTGGTAGTTGGAATCGTCACTACTCCATTCCATGTTGAGCGCAGACAAAGAATGCAAAGGGCGCTTGAAGGATTAGAAGCACTACGTCGAACTGCTGATGCAGTGCTGGTATTGGACAATAATCGTCTACTACACTACGTACCCAATCTACCATTGGATGAAGCATTCTCAATCATGGACCAATTGGTCGCTGAAATCGTCAAAGGAATCGTTGAGACCATTACCTTGCCCAGTCTAATCAATCTAGACTTCGCAGATGTTCGAACTATAATGGGCAATGGAGGAGTCACCATGATGCTCTACGGAGAGAGCGACCGCGGTGCAGAAGAAGTAGTTCATGAAGCCCTCAACCATCCATTACTGGACATTGACATCTCAGGAGCAACTGGAGTATTGATTCACGTTACAGGTGGACCATACATGACTCTAGAAGCAGCGAGTCAAGTGGTCGATCTATTGACCGCCAAGGTGAGTGAAGATGCTCATGTCATTTGGGGTGCAAGGCAAGACCCTGGCTTTGGAGATACGATCAAAGTGATGGCAATAATCACCGGTGTCGGTGGTGACAAGTTGAGAGATCCAAAGATGGAACCAGACAAATTGGGAGAGGCGCTGAAGTTGACCCGTCAAAAGAGAAGCAGTAGCGGTGGAAAGGCTCATTTCCAAAGATTTGACTGATTTTTGCGTCTTTTTACGTCTTATTTTCGAATCGTAATGGTGATAGCACAGCGGCTGTCAGATACATACATGCGGAGCGCAATAGCCATCTCTATGTTGATGTGTATGCTGGTGTTGGTACCAGCAACTGCTGAACCTTCTGTTGTTACAATGCAGCAATCTTCTGACGAAGATCCTGAGCAACCTCGTGAAGGAAATACTACGATGAGAATATACTCTGATGGAGGAGATTGTTGGACTCATTTCAACGACAATGATACCGAAGGCAACGGAGCCTCTGAAGAAGAGCCATATCTCGAAGAATACAGGAAAACTGGTACTCTCGATGTCGATATATGGTGCGATATGGAACCTAAATTAGAAACTGCATTCCTACTTTCTTCTGATGGAGTATTTGGTGGTAGCATCCAACTAGAATTGGGTGGACATTGGACGAATGGGCAGGAAGGTTGCTCTGGTGGGCAGGACGGAAATTGCGAGAATCTCAATCTATCCTTGTATAGAGGAACTTCAGAATTCTTCCGTAAAGAGTACCCCTCCCTATCCGACGGAATGAACAATGTACAACTCAATGACGCTGTCAACCCGGAGTATTTGGAATTCGAAGGGAGTTCGAATAATCTTCAAGTACGCTTTGAAATGACGATAATCGGAGATAAGCAAGATGGAACATGGTTTAATCCAAGTGGAAGTGGAGAAGAGGCAATATTCAGGCTCTACCTTGGAAACAATTCAACCGTTGAATGGCCAATCGATGATGCAAGTTGGGAAAAGGGATTCGTAATCGGTGACGAAGGCGGTGGAGATAACGAAGATACTCCCGGATTCACGATGATGTTGGCGATGGCAGCAGCCGCTGCTGGTGCAGTCACCCTCAAGAAGCGCAAGGAATAATCAACGCAGTTGTTCAAGCGTCTGAAGAATTTCTTCAATACTGCAAGAGACCTGTTCTCCATCCGAGAGCCTCTTGACCGAACACTGGTTCTTGGCAAGGTCCTCAGGACCGATGATTATCGCTAGCGAGGCTCCAATATTGTCAGCCCAAGAAAGAGACTTGCCTAATTTACGACTTCGCAATTCGAGAACACATCGCTCGCCCGCACTTCTGATTCTTGATACCAAAGGAAGTACCTCGTTGGCTGGAACTTTGAAGGGAATGACCGCTACGGTTGCTGGTCCCGAGTCTTCTCCTGGGACTACCTCAGTTCTTCCTAATCTCTCAGCCTGTTTTTGTAGAGCGAGTAGTACTCTATCGAAACCAAGGCCAAATCCACAACAAGGATCGAGTTCCTCCAATCCAAAGAGGTGTAGCAAGCGGTAAGTTCCGCCTCCCAATACCTGCCCTTCTCCACCGAGTTCAGGAACTTCTGCCTCGAAGACGATACCTGTGTAGTAATCCAATCCACGAGCGACTGTCAAGTCCACCATTAGGCTAGGTGGGGCTGGTGCAAGTATGGATAACGCCTCGATACTGCTGGCCAATTCATCCAAGGGACTCAAATCGATTCCTTCTATGCTGCCGAGAAGAGAACGTGCTTGTTCGATGACTTCGGGACCACCCTCAATTTGTGCTAAAGAACGCAAGAGTGTTGCCTGTTCATTAGACAACATGTCCTCCAAGCCTTGCATGTCTCCTTTGTCCAATAAGCGCATGACTCCAGCCATCTGAGACTCTCCGGCTCCTTCAGCAATCTCATCGCTGATTTGCAGAGCACTTAGCACAGATCTCAAGACTCCCACATTCCCTACCTTGAACCGCCAATCAACAAGACCAGTAGCATCTAGCATGGATACTGCAAGGGCAAGAATCTCCGCTTCGGCGAGAGGGCCGGATGAGCCAATCAATTCTGCCCCATACTGCCAGAACTCGCGATATCTTCCAGTTTTGAACTCCTCATAGCGATAACATGGCCCGTAATATGACAAACGCAATGGTTTCGAATCCTGCCGGAATTCACTGGCTACTGCACGCATGACTGGGGCGGTCAACTCAGGCCTGAGCGTCAACTTGCGCCCGCCCTTGTCCTCGAATGCATACAATTGACCAACCACTCCCGGGCCACTCTTAGCGGTGAACAGTTCCAGTGACTCAAATGCTGGAGTTGCCACTCTACGATAGCCAGAACAGCGCGCTTGCGCCTCCAATAGATTCTCCAGAGCAAGACGACGTGACATCTCTGTCACACCGAAGTCTCGGGTACCTCTAGGTCGCTCCATGCATTAAGGGCGAGGCCATCCTACCATCAATTCTACCGTTGCCAGCGCCCGAGAAAACGGGATTCCTACCATTGAACCTCAGACCAATCATCCGGTCCACTGGGCCGTTCTGGCTTCCAATCTGCTCCTTTTCCGATGTCATCCGTATCGGATGAACCCGCCTCTACTAATTCTGGAGTGCTTTCAGAAGGGGCTTGCTTCTTTGCTGCGGCCGCTGCTACTGGATCTGGAGGTGCTGATGGACCTGCTTTGTCATCTTCATCGGAAAGTCCCATCTCAGCACTTGCTTCATCGACCAATGCAGCCATCGCTGCCTGCTTTTCATCTTGAGTGGGGGCGACTGTCTCTGGGCTCTTGGTCCAAGTCTTCTGCATCTCCTGGACGGCGGCATCATATTGCTCAGCCTCTCTCCAGACTTGGCGTTCATGCTCTTCTTCCTCAAGTTCCTCAAGATAATCTAATGTCTCCTTGTCGGGAGAATCCCAGCGCTTCCAAAACCAACGCACTAAAGGAATCAGAACCAGAGAAATGGCCAGAGCCCAAATCAAGATTTTGACGATGAGCAACATCTGATTCAGATGTCGGCGATGGCTACCTGTTCATCAGTCATGCGCTATAATGACAAGCAAATCAAGTAATCAGGCAACTTCTGCTTCCAATACTTCTGAATTACCGAGGTGCTCCCATCCCGGCGCTGTCTCGCCGACTAGAACTACTAGCTCATCATCACCACCAGGTAGCATCGAAATATCGCACTCTGCACCTTCGGGAACATTTCGGAATAAAGGCCTAGCAACCAAATATTTGTTGAGCAATAGGAAGAGTGCCCCTACAACGAACCAAAACAGGAAAATGATGGTAATTCCATGGGGGTTTCCGGGGTTCCAAGGATCTTCGACATTGTTTACCAAGTCGATGAAATATGACAACATCAAGACTGAGAACAGAACTGGGAAGGCGATGTACATGATTACGTCCCACCAACGTCCAACCCACATGTCATTGTCACCCGTGTTGATGAAATCATCTCTGAATGCCGATACTCCCTGTTTGAGATAACCAGTAAGACCTGGTTGTCCTTCACCGGCTTCAACAGCATTTCTCCACCTCAGATATCCATACTTCCAGATTGTTATTGCAATGAAAAGACCGCTGAACATCAGGCCGTATCCCCAGATGTGGTCCTGCACTTCTAGAAACTGTGGGAAGGCGATACCGTCTCCTCCGAACTCGATCCAAAGAACTGCACTTGGAAGACCAAGGATGAAAATCATCGAAGCAGTGAGTCCAACCGCACGGTTTCTTTCATAGCCGTGATCAACGAAGTTTCGCACACAGAGTTCAACTGTTGATATCATGCTGGTCAATGCTGCGAATGTCAAGGCGAGGAAGAAGACCCACATCATCATCCAAGAACCTATTGCGCCCCCCGGGGCTTGAGCAAAGACACTCGGTAGCGCTAGGAAGGTGATTGCCGATGAGCCCTGTGAAACTGTAGCAATCGGGTCAGCCTCTACAGCAAAGATTGCTGAAAGAACTGTCAATCCTGCGATGATTGAGATACTATTGTTGGCAAGACCCATGGTGAATGCGTTGAGAACCGTATCCTCGTCCTTGCGCATATACACAGCATAGGTAATCGCCATTCCCATTCCTGCTGAACATGACCATGCTGATTGAGATAAACCATTAATCCAGATTTTCGGATCACCAAGTTGGCTGGCATCGACGGTGAACATGAATAGGAATCCGTCCAGACTACCATCTTCCAAATCCATCCACAATGAAAGGAAGAGAGCCAAGAACAGCAACACGAAGAGGCTCGTCATCATGATAACATTGACTTTCTCAATGGCCTTTGCACCCTTCCAGATGGCGAGAACTGTGATGAGAATGACAAGGAATTGGAAGAAGATAACTTGGCTACCTGATTGCAAGAAGTTATTCCACACTTCAGCGGTATCGATATCCGTCAATCCTCCAGTGAATCCAAGCCTGAAGTAATTGAGACACCAACCTGCTACGATAGCATAATAGAAACCTATAGCGGTTGAAATCCAAGCAGTCCAAAGGCCCATCCAAGCGAAGCTCTTACCTCCGAAAATTCGGAAAGTACCTATGGTTCCTGTTCTGGAACGCTTACCAAGTGCGAATTCAGCAATGACCAGCGGAATAGACCACACAAAGAGGAAAATCAACCAAGGAATCAAGAATGTTCCACCGCCATTGGCCCCCACCATACGGGGAAACCTCCAGATGTTACCGGTTCCAATTGCAGCTCCTATCGAAGCAAAAATTAGGCCTAATCGGCCACTGAACTGATCTGATTTCGTCATCTAATCACCATCAATGACAATATCAGGAATACCTTCCACTTCTTCCGGCCCCTTCATCATCAACCTCAAAGACAATCCTAAACCACCCCAGACAGCTGCTGCGACGATTGCGAACAACATGATTCCAGATGCAAAGTCACCAAATGGTGCTCGATAAGGGAACTCCAATACGTGATATTTGCTATCAGCAGGATAGGTGTAAGGGAAAGCTCCTGACAGGGTACCTAACATGGACTTGTAGTGTAATTCACCGGTCATATCGTCTGGTACCGGAACTTCGGCTCTTATCCTAGTCCCATTGGAACCATCCAGCAGAAGGCACCCCTCTTCAGTATCCATGAGTCCTACTTGCGACCATGGCTCCGTACTCCATTCTCTTGGGCCATATTCGGTCTGTTGACGATTTGGAGATAGCGTTCTGTACATCACGTGGCTGACATTGCTGTTATTTGACCATGGGAAGAAGCGGTCAACACAAATATCGATTGGAATTGGTCCATTATCCGGAACTGAGATATTGTCTGGAAGCATGATATGCTGCTTCTGTGGCATACCTGCAATCTCTAGATCTGCTCGCTCTCTAGGGTTATCTGCAATCTCTATCATGTAGATTGCGACACCAACATTACGCGCAGAAATATGATCGATGTCATCTGGGTGTTCGTGGAAATTATTTCCAATCTCCATAGTATAGCAATATGAATCATGAACACCATAATGCCAATCACAGAAATCTCCTGTTGTAGGATAAAGATCTGAAGACTGCATGTTCGCATATCCAGTCATCTCTGCCATAACATTACCATGGTAAATCAATTGAGTATGATCAGGAGATTCACAGTTGGTGCAGTGTCCCCAAGGGTACAGCACTAATTCAGAAAAGGAGTGCCAAGTCAAGGTAGCAGCGAATTCTGAGGAGCCATCACCGTCATCGTCATTCATCTCTGTCATATCTTGGATAAACAAGGTCTCGGGTTCAGAATTTCCACCCCACCAATCCTCATCGATCTGCCCATCCGCATCGTCATCATTTCCATCGACGTGGTCTTCATTGACACATTGTGGAGTAGGTGGACCGATACAATCGCCATCATTGTCAGTATCATCAACTGGGCCATTGTATACGTCATTGTTCGTTGTACCTGCTATGCAGTCTCCAGGAATCAATGGTCCTGTAGCACCAAGAGGAGCACCCCATTCGTACTGATAGTTACGATTCAAATCAACTCCGTCGCAAGAAGAATCTACATCTTCATCAACATCAGGGATAGGAGTTACTCCCGTGTATGTATTATCTCTGAGGTTCTTTCTCCAACCGCTCCTTCTGCAGTCATCTCCCCAAGCCTCACCTGCGCAGTTGTCGCCGACCCATACCTCACGGTCGTAGATGTTGCCGTCAGTATTGAGCATTGGAATCAAGTAAATCTCACGTGAGTTCACCAAGTCGGTAATCCATACTTCCGAGAAATCCTCGTCTACGCCAAGGTCTCCGGGCCCGCAATTCTCTCCGTCACCATTGCTATCCTGAAAAGAAGCGTTCAATGATAGACAATCTCCATCATCATCGAGTTGCCCATCTCCATTGGAATCTCCCCAAGTATCTTCATCAATTAATCCATCACCATCATTGTCAATCGCAACTTGGCCGTAGTAATGCATTACCATTTCAAGGAAAAACATTGGAACCTCATATGACATCCATTCACGAGCATGATGATTTCCAACCAGCATGATATCTGGCCGGTCTTCGTAGTTTCCATTGTCACCATTGTAAGCGTTGTATTCTCCACCAGCAACGTTGCCGGTGATTTTCATCCATGGGCTAGGGTTGTTGTAGAACCAGCCCTCATAGGAATCCTTGGTCATGGTGATTCCTCGCTTGTTAACGCCTCCATTGAGACCTTCGTGGAATTCCGCTATGCTTGGGTTTCGAGATGCTAAGTACATCATGCGCTCTCGCATAGATTCAAAGTCGTGGTACTCCTTGAACTGCAATCGATCTTCATCGTCATCGGCCCATGGATAGATTTCGTTGATGTAATCCTGAGACCAGATTTCAGCAGGGGTCAATGCTGGCGGCTCGGGTTCTTGCAGTGCTATCGATTCTACGGCCGCTGCAGCCAAGCCACCTGTCAACATCAATGGGGCAAGGAACAACAAAACCAACATGACACGAGAACTGCTCTGTTTCATGCTTAGAGGGGGCAACAGCATCACAACCAGTTCCTCGACAAGCGACCTGCATTTGAAAGCGTCGCGCATTGGGGTTTGCGGCGCGTAGCGCCGTAACGCGAGGATTCACCAGCAAGAAGGGGCCTTGCTACGATAGACCTCTCTGAACCACAACCCTGCAAATAGGAAAACGGGGGCCAACAGAATCTGACTGGCTGAAACATAACCCCAAACCCAAGCCGTGGGAACTAGAACAGCGGTAGAGAATGACATCAATGCCAATGCTGACCAACTGCGCGCTTGGAACATTCCGGCCTGCATGGTGCCTACCTGCTGGAGATGGTGGGAAATGAAAGATGGGTCTTCTTCACCCAAAGCCCGTGATATGCATAGCCGATTCAGCATCGCTTCGTAGACCCAGATATGCAATCCTCCAAGGTGAGCATCCAATGCTCTTCTGCTAGACAATCGCTTTGGGGCTTTCTTGGACCAGACAAGGCCAGCTGAACGTAGGGCTTGATCTCTGTTTTCTTTGGGGCAATGCTCGTGAATCAATGCAAATGCTGCTCCAAGATCTGCGATGGCGGGCCTGCGTGGACTCATCCCCAAAATCTGAGATTCAAGACCTCCCCACACTCCTGAAAAATTCAACTTACCATTGCTGATTGTAATGTGCTCAGGACGTAGATGTCTGAAAGTCGACGTTCCTCTGGTGTCCGGAGAGTGTGGCGCCCTCCACAAGGTGTTGGTCGAAAGACGGTCCTCCATCTCTTTGAGACGGTCATTCCATACTCGCTCATCATTGTTCAAGGAAACTTTCTGCATAGCCGCAGTCGCACATTCCCCCAGAAAATCTCCTAAGGCTTCGGCCGCCGCCTCCGAATCCTCGGCCAACGCCTTAGTCAGTGGTATCCCCGGCTTCTTTCCCTTCCAAAATAACAACAAATCTTGCCCTTTGAATCGAATCCCTCCACAAGGCGCTTCACTCAATTCACGTAGAAACTCTCGATCAGGTAATCCATCAGTAAATGGAAGATGTTCTGCACGCCAAAATTCGCCCTTGGAATCGAGTTCAAAACTACAACCATCCTGATTAATGGTTTCAAACGTATCAGGGACTTTTCCCCAAGACTTGCCTTCGTTCAAAGCGATAGATAAGTCCACGATTTCATAGGCATTGAATGAACCCCAAGTGGTTGCCAAATTCCAGCCCTTGAATCCGGGAGGGGATTCATCCAACACCTCCAGCGAATTACAGATTCCACGAGGAAACCAAGAGTTGGTGCGGATGCTCTCCTCCATGTCCCTCAAATCGAGGCGGGGGTAGTATTTGTCAAACCTTCTTGAGACGGCGCATCTTCAAGTAGGGATGATGTGACACCATGTCATGGCCGTGAGTAGCAAGAGAGAATACGGCCAATTCTTCACCAGCGAAAGATTGTGGTTGCTTCCACACATCAAGGAACACATTGAATCTCTGAATGATAGATATTCTGGCTGCGTAGACCCTTATGCAGGTGCGGGTGATCTGCTTACTGTGGCCGAATCGTTGGGATTTTTAGTGCGGGGATACGATATCGACCCACTCATTTGTTCCAAACAAAACTGGGGAAATGCTCACGATTCACTACGGGAAATAATCGCTCATGACGGTTCTTTCGTACTGACTAATCCTCCATATCTTGCTAAGAATTCTGCCAAAAGAATGGGCTCAGAAATGGTGAGTTACTTCCAGAGTCCCTTCATTGATGGGATCGAAGAATCCCTACGTCCCGTTCTAGATGATTTGTTTAAATTCGCAATTGAAAAGACCTTGATGGTCTATGATGACTCGATATGGATAGTACCTGAATCTGTGATTCAAGATTTAGTGAGATTGCCGCATTGGTTAGAAAAAATGCACTCGTTAACTATTCTAGAAGAGAATCCTTTCCAAGACACCGAACATCCGGTTTGTGTACTAATTTTCTCCAAAGGACAAGCACATAGGCACATCTGGAAAAACAGCACAAAACTTGGTGCATATAGGGAACTCAAACAGATACATGACAAGGTGGCATCAGCACCTCGAAATCTTGTCAAGATGGAATTTAATGACCCCGAGGGAGAACTTGGTTTCAGGGCGGTTGATGGAACCACTAAAGATGAAAAGATGCGAATAAGATTCTGCAAAGGAGAAGATCTTGGATATTCTAGAGAGAACATCAAGATAAGTAGTAGGCATCTGACATATATTTCCACGAATCTCTCTTCAGACGATCTAGTTAGAACCATCATTGAATCGAACAAAATAATTGATGAATACAGAAAAATGACTGATGATGTATTCCTGACTGCATTCATGGGCAATACCAAGGCAGGGGAGAGAAGAAGAAGATTGGACTACCATCTAGCACGTCGAATTTTCAACAAAGCATACTCGTCAATAAACGAAAACAAAGGGCCAACTGCATAAGGGATGGACTCAAGTGGAAAAGCCATCTCCACTCAACTCGGTGCGCAAGTCATGGGACTGAGCGAGAAGGTGGGAGACGTCCTTGGAGCGCGTATCGAAGCGCGCTTGGCAAGGGAAGTCCACGAACACCCATTGCCTCAACACGTCGCTTTCATAATGGATGGGAATCGACGCTTTGCATGGTCAAAGGCATTGAATACTCAGGCTGGACACAGAAAGGGAAAACAGGTTCTTGAGAATGTGATGGATTGGGTTCTGGAGCTTGGAATTGAATTCATGACAGTTTATGCCTTGTCGACAGAGAACCTAACCACTAGAAATGGTAAGGAATTAGAGGGCTTATTCAATCTCTATGTCGAAGGTCTGAACGATATTTCTGAAGACCCACGTATCCATGAAAACCGAGTCAAGGTTCAGGTCATCGGACGCAAGGAATTGTTACCAAAGAAAGTGAATGAAGCAATAGACAATGCTGAAGCCAAAACCAGCGAATATGACGCTTTCACCTTCACAGTATGTTTGGCATATGGAGGAAGAGAAGAGATTCTTGGAGCGATTCGCAAACTTGCTGAAGACCATGCCGCCGGTGAATTACTACTTGATGCGATAGATGAAAAGGCCGTCAGCAAGAGACTGTGGACCGGTGATATGCCCGACCCTGACTTGGTAATCCGTACTAGTGGTGAAGAGCGCATCTCGAATTTCCTGCTTTGGCAAAGCGCTTATTCTGAATTATACTTCACCGATGTATTTTGGCCAAGTTTCTCAAGGCGTGATTTCCTCAAAGCCGTGCAAGACTACCAACTACGTCAACGAAGATTCGGGGAATGAGAATGGATGAATTTGGCAGATCATTGCCTTCACCAGCACCAGATGGTTATCTAAACCCTTCACTGGCTGCTGATGCAGCCTGTATTAGAGAAGCAGATGGTCACAAACAAATTCTACTGATAACCAGAAAAATGGAACCTTCGAAGGGAAAATTGGCTCTTCCAGGAGGATTTGTTGACTACAACGAAGATCCTGAGGATGCTGCTTTGCGCGAATTGAATGAAGAATGTGGTATAGATGGCCAGTTGTCCAAAGTTGTCTGTGTACGCGGTAAGCCCGATAGAGACCCTCGCAAACACGTTGTGACCATCGTCTATCTGGTTTGGGCAGAAGGAGAACCTACCGCCGGAGATGATGCTGCAGATGCTGCATGGTATGACTTGGAAGAAGCCCTTGAAATGCCTCTAGATAATTGGGCCTTTGACCACCATACTGTAGTTGAAATGGTCCGTGATGCAGTCAATGAATCTCGATGAAATCGCCAAATAACTCAATCCACTGTTCCTTGATCGGTGGCCATTCCTTTGCATCGATAGTATCGGATAGATGCATTCCAGTCAACCATTCAGACTGGCTTTGCTCCAAATTGTCTCCTCGTTCAATGTGAATAGGCAGACCCATTTCCTGTAACTCGTCAAGAAATCCGCGTTCCGCTCCTGTAATCAATAGAGTTGGAACTCCTTGAAGGGCCGCTTCACTAGCCAAAGTCACACTTTGCGTCAATACTCCGTCGTGACTGCTCAATGAAGAAGGGAGATCCCATGCTGCATCCACTCCCTCGTCAGCCGCTGAAATATTCAATCCCTCTAGAAATGAATCTGGTATCTCTACTATCTCTGCATCATCATGTATGCCTCCTCCCTGCAACCTTCTAAGCAGAACTTTAGGGGGTTCAGAAACTTCTGATGGACGGATGCCGGGACGTATGTGAATATGTCCATGTAGGCCATCATATCGGTGGATTACACCCTTAAACCGAGAAAGAAAGCTGTCATCCAAATCCGTTCTCCAATGATTTGGCAAGAGCGCATGTGTCGCATTTTTGAGAGCAATTCCATGAGCGACATGATTTACTTCAGTATCGCTGATGTACCAGCGTTCTGGGATTCCTGCTTTACGCGCTGCCCATAATTCAATAGCTGCTCCAATGACTACTACGCGTTGAATCGAAGTTCCCTTGAGTGCCTTGGTGGAAGCTAATAGCCTACTTCCTGCTTTCATCCTCTTTCCCTTGCCTACTGATCTGTTCACCCATAGGGTCTGTCTGCGTGGAAGAATGCCTTCTGACAATTCAAACAAGGAACGAACTTCGGGCCTATCACTAAGAATGAGGATGTCAGAAGTACTACCGCCGCGAATGAAACCTGCTAGAATCTGCATGTGTGCAGGATGGTCCAAAACCCAGCAGGTCGGCACCGCCATGCACCCTCGAGTAGCCTCTCCAATGTCAAGAGAACGGCAATTAACCCCCTACCGCTTGAGTTGATTCATGACGGGCAAGAAGAAGATTGAGGTTGAAGGCGGCAAGGTGTACGGACCATACAGTCCCGGAGTTGAATCAAATGGAATCATCTGGCTCTCAGGACAAATCTCCCCCGAGGCTGGTGACGATACGGCGATGCAGACAAAAGCGAGCCTTGCCAAAATCGATGAACTGTTGGCTGCAACAGGAGTGACTAGAGAGGCGATTTGTTTCGCACAAGTTCTTCTCGATGATATCAATGATTTTTCAGCGATGAATGAAGTCTATTCAGAATGGTTAGGGGACATGGATGTACCTCCCGCACGTGCAGCCTTTGAGGCTGCAGCCTTACCGCGTGGGGCAAAGGTGGAGATAGTGGTTCAAGCGATTAAAGGATAGTTGGAATATGCCCGGCTCGCCCTATTTGGAAAAGCCCCCAAAGGGGTTGCTTACTTGGCCTCGACTGATATTGATCGTATTGCCAACTTTCACTGCAATCACAGCAGTAGCGATTTGGAATGGGCTGTTATTGGAATGGCTCGGTACTTTCACCGCTGCGGTATTCATCTCGGCATTCATCAGGCGTTGATACCAAGGCATTGAAACCATATTGCTGGTGGCGAGAACGATGAATTGGCCCCTACACTGCTTCAAGGCCTACGATATTCGTGGCTTAGCAGACAAGGAATTGAACGAAGAATTTGCTGAACGATTAGGCCGTGCATTAGCCACTTACCTTGACCTTCAGTCCTTTTCTGTAGCACGGGATATTCGCGACTCTTCACCAGGATTGGCAAAAGCCTTGATCAAGGGGCTAAGCGAATCTGGAGTCAAGGTTCTCGACCTTGGAATTCTTCCAACTGGTGGCCTATACCATTCAGTCTGGAACTTGCCCGTCGACGGAGGATGTATGGTCACTGCTAGCCACTTGCCAATGCCTACACACAATGGATTCAAGATTTGCAAAGGTCGCCTACCTTTGGCTGGAGAAGGAATTCAAGAACTAAAGGAAGTCTTCCTTACAGGAAATTTCCGCTATGGAGAAGGAGAGGTCATCGACTCTCCGCACGATGATGTGTGGATAGAAGACATATTGAAATCCGCTGGAAAACCAAGTCGTCAGGTTGAGGTGGTTGTCGATTGTGGTAACGCTGTCACTGGTCCCTTCATGGAGAGATTGTTGATTGAATTAGGGCTCAATGCAACGACTCTGTATACAGACTGGCAACCGAGCGAGCCTAACCACCCTGCTGATCCAACTCGTCCCGCAAACATGGTTGACCTTGCGGCTAAGGTGATTGAAACCGGGGCAGAATTAGGCATCGGAATCGATGGAGATGGCGACAGAGTTGGAGTTGTTGATGAAAAAGGGCGATTCATACATCCGGATCGATTAATCCCTCCTTTGGCTGAAGAGATATTGAATGAAATAAACACAGATTCTGAAGAAGCTAGGTCAATCGTATACGATGTCAAGTGTTCTATGGCCGTAGAGAAAGCCATCGTTGAATGTGGAGGAATCCCAGTCATGGCCAGAACCGGCCACTCATTCATGAAAGCACATCTAGCCGAGCACCCAGAGACCATGATGGCTGCTGAAATGAGCGGACACATCTTCTTGGCAGACAAAAACTGGTATGGTTTCGATGACTCCTTGTACAACTCAGCAAGAATCCTGCGCATGGTTTCTGAACTAAAAAGCGAAACTTTTGGAGAAATGCTAGATCGAATGGTTCCAAGTCTACCAACAACAGGTGAAGTCAAGGTTCCATGCCCAGAATCAGACAAAGATGGAGTGGTTGCTGCCGTAACCAAGACTCTGCTTGAAACAGGCTTGCAATGCTCAACTGTTGATGGAGTAAGAGCGAGGTTCCTTTCTGATGATGAAGAATACATCGGCTGGTATCTATGCAGAAGATCGAATACAGAGGAGGTCTTGGTCATGCGGGTAGAAGCAATAGATGAACAATCACTGGAATTTGTAATGCAGCAAGTTCATTCCTTAGTCAGCCCCCATATTGGACTCGATAAATTGCAGGATAGCATCGAATAGAGTGTCTGTCAAGCAATTCATGCTCATTCATTTCCTAAATTGAGGAGCGAGAAACTCAAGAACGGTTTGATAATGAGCGTAGCATGGCAGAAGGCGGTTCGGGTCAATCAACTGATACTGGAACCAAACAAGTTGAATCATTTCTTTCCGACAACTGTCCTCCAATGGGAATTTACGAGACTCTCTACGCCTTCAGAGATACATTTGGTAAATTCATGGGCACTGAAGGAACGCACCCCTGGTCCCAAGGATTCCCGCTTACCACTCCTCTAGAGAAATTTGGAGGACCACCCCTGCCCGCAAGTGTTGAAGTGACTTGGGAAGACCGATTCTACCCCAAGGCATGGGGGCACCCTGAGTTGCGAGAAGCTATTGTCGAATACTACAATTCACAATATGGTTCTACGATTACTCCAGAGAATGTCATGGTCTTTGCTGGAGGAAGGCCCGGGATATACACGATTATGGCATTCCTCAAGAAACACGTTAAGGTCACAATTGGTAACATCGAATGGCCAGCATATCTCGATATTTTGACGCAGACCGAAACCGAATACAAAATCGTCCCATTCACCAAAGAAAACAACTTCCACCCTTTCAATGAAGAATACTATGACCGCTCTGGCTTCGATGAGGGCGACTGTATCATGCCAGTAATTTCCAACCCTCAGAATCCTTCAGGTCAAACTCGTTCTGGAGATGAACTCCGAGCATTAATGGAAATCGCAGAACAGCCCGGAAATGGAATCCTGCTCGACGAAGCATACG
>CAZGIY010000014.1:23012-23273 GCA_964526445.1 uncultured Candidatus Poseidoniales archaeon | reverse complement strand
AATAGATCCGGGGGAGAATCGGAGATGGGAGAACGGTTCACTTATCCAAGTGGTTGCCGTACCATACAGCACCTTGTTGTTAGGAGGCAAGGTGAAGATAACCACTCCAAGCGGTAAATCCGGAAATCTGACCATTCAACCAAATTCACGAATTGGTGATAGAAGGAGGATGGCAAAAATGGGATTTGATGGAGGAGACCTCGATTTAGAATTGGCCCTGATGGAAGTCGATGAGTTATCTGAACAGCAAAGAAAACTTCT
>CAZGIY010000014.1:0-22992 GCA_964526445.1 uncultured Candidatus Poseidoniales archaeon | reverse complement strand
GGGCTCTGAGCATCTCAATCCCTCCGTGGCGCTATCCATCCATTCAAATATACAAGTCAACAGCCGTCTTCGTGTCTGATACTGAGGCTGAAGAACGGGGGTTCTCGGCATTGGCTAGATGGTTGGTTCCACGTCGAAGGAAGGTACACATCGCAATTTTCTTCCTAACCTTGTTGATGATTCCCGGAGCCATGACTGCTCTGGAACCTATCGACATAGAATCGTATGAATTGGATTCTCCCGAAATTCTTGCATTGCAAGTGATTGAAGATGAGTTTTCAGCATCTGAACACATCATGGGTTTCGTTGTTGCAGTCAGAGAACCGTCATTGGTGGAAGAGGAATTCACCCCTAGACCATTGATGGATGGTGGCTCTCCCGACGTGACGATTCATCCTCCAGTCACCGAGATGGTTGAATTCGGTGGAGAAGTACACAACCCAGCAGGAGGGATACTCAATCTAAGCGTACTGCGCGAAGTGGACTACAAAGCAGAAGTTGCTAGAAATCATTCTCTAGGTTCATTCCTCAAACCGCTGATCGATGATGTTACAGGAGGGCAAACCGATGGAGTGCTAACCATTGTTGACATCTTTCGCAGTTTCATGACAGATGATTCAATTCTAACCCGTGAAGGTTCATCTCCTTGGGGCCCAGTCCCTCCTTCGACCAACTGGTCTGATTGCGGAGAATTGGAATGCTTGCATTTCGATGATGAAAATCTCATACAAGCACACATCGACCTTGCCGCTGCAAGAATGGCCGAACACTCAGATGGAGATTTCCTTCGATGGTTGTCTTTGGATAGAGCCTTCGTAGAGGACCCTGATTCCTCTATCGTTGGACCGGACGGAACTTACGGGCGCTGGAGTGCTACATCGTCATGGTTACTTGTGCAATTCGACAAAGCCGCTATGGAAGATGCGGGTTGGAGTTTCATTTGGAAAGACTCGACACAACTCGACGGATTTAGCTTCGTCGATGGCGAATTGAACATTGGAGGATACCGTTTGGTAGATGGTGAATTCCAAATTAAGGCTCCAGACTACAACGCTGAACAATGTGTCAAGATGGACAGGCCCTGTTCTGCAGAATGGTCGATGATGCATCTAGAAGGTGTACTTAGGACGACTGACAATAGAGTAGTAACTCTATCACTTGCTGAAGGTATCAATATCGAAGTCAATCGAGAGATACAATCCTCATTTGGTTTGATTATTCTCATGGGAATAGCAGTTATGATTCTGCTTTGGTTGAGCCTGAGAAGGGTGACAGATGTTGCAATTGTGGGTGGGGCCTTGGCATTATCCCTACTATGGATGCAAGGTGCGATTGGACATGTTTCAATTATTGGTGATGCCCTAGGTTTCAATCTGATACATAGAAGTCAATTCTCCAACCTTCTACCGATTCTAATTCTCGCATTGGGAATAGATGACAGTTTACACGCGTTACATCGATACAAAGAAGAGAGAAAGAACGGAAAATCTCCCAAAGATTCTGCCGAAGTCACTGTGGCTAGAGTTGGAAGAGCAATCATGCTGACCACTGTTACTACCATGGCAGCATTCTCATCCAATTTCTTTTCCGACATCGCAGCCTTGCGTTCTTTTGGACTAGAGGCGGGGATTGGAGTTGCTTGTGCTTTCGTCCTGACTGGAATCTGGGCTCCACTAGTTAGATTGTCAGTAGATGAATGGATGGATGAAAGAAAGAAATTGAAGGAAGAGAGCTCTGGTCAGTTACATCTAGTGCCAACATCTTGGTTGAAATGGACTGCGACGAATTCCGCTGGCCGAATCAATCGCTTCGTCATCGCAGGCCTGGCCCTATTGATCACCATACCAGCAGCCTATGGTATGGCCAATCTAGAAGGCGACTTCAAAGTGGAAGATTTCCTTGAAGAGACCTCAGATGTCGCAGTTGGAGTAAATCTAGTACAAGAGAGGTTCACAAGCGAAGGTGAGCCTGCGGCCCTACTGATCGAAGGTGATGTTGCAGATCCACGCGTTTTTGCCGCCATTGATGAAACTAGATTAAGAATGGATCAATACGAAGAAGGGTTCGACACTAAATTGACAAGAACTCCAAACGGAAAGGTCGACATCCTTGCAATCGATGAAATCATCCTATTGGCTGTGGCTTCACTGATAGAAAATTCTACGCCATTCGAAGAGGCTGGTTGGAACAACTCTGCCGAAGGATTTGGTGTTGGATGTAATTCAACAGGATTCATCGTCGCGCCTGATTTGACTCATCGAGGTTGTTTGCTGTACTTCTACGGATACACTAGTCTCTACGGGGTGCCTGCTAGTAATACCGTTCCAGGAATACCCGAGTCGGTAGTAGCGCTCTACATCTATCCTGAGGAGGAGATTGACCCAGAAAAGCCGTGGCTGACCACTTCAGGAAAGGAACCCGTTTACCCAAGAATGTTGATTCGGTTTGGAATCACTCAGCCAGAGGATTTCCTCTCGATGGCCCCTGCATTAGAAGAACTTGAGAGAGACTTGGAACCTTTCGCAAATCTATCAGCAGCTGATTCGGTACGAGAACGCCTTGATTCGCATAGCGACGAACATCCAGTATCTTGGGTCATGTGGACTGACCGTCCCATAACCCGTTACGTCGCTGCTAATTCAATGCAGAATGAGATGCAGTCAAGTCTCCTACTTGGAATCGTCTTTGTTATCGCAGCACTGTGGATTGGGTTCCGATCCTTGCCTCAAGCCCTATTGACAACCGTGCCGATTCTCCTAGTTGTCGTTTGGTTGTATGGAATGATCTACATGTATGGATATAGCCTGAATCTAGTGACTGTAGCCATCGCTGCCATTTCACTGGGGGTCGGCATAGACTACTGCATACATGTGACTGAACGATATCGCGAAGAGAGAGCCAAGGGGGCTACCAAACATGCCTCCCTACTCGCAGTAGGTGGTGCCAGCGGCCTTGCTTTGGTTGGTAGTGCCGCCAGTGATGCAACCGGTTTCCTGATAATCGCTATATCACCGATGGGTTTGTTTGCATCCTTTGGATTGTTCAGCGCAATGATGATTCTACTTTCCCTCATTGCTAGCATGGTATTGACAACCGCAGCCATAGGTTTGTTGAGAGATGACGATGCATCTGAAGAAGAGTAGGTTCTTGAGTGGGGGCCGCACCGACAACATGTCCTGAAGGGCAAGTCCTAGGATTCGAAGCCATTCTGAGGCATCGGACCTAGACCTAATGTCAAGTAGAGGACAGGGTGAGAGAATGACTGAAGAAGAGGAAGACTGGCAGAAATATGCCAGTTCCGGATTCGGTAGCACAAATCTCGATTTGTGGAATGACTTAGAAGTCGTTGAAATTGAAGAAGAAAAAACCGAAATCGACGAATTAGAACTGCCACAACTCAATACCCACCTTCAGGAGATTCCTCCTGCTCCAGCACCTGATGGGCTCAAGCACATGGTTAGAATTGGAATCTGTAACCACTGTCTTGGAAGATTGGGGGGGCGTTCTACAGTTGGACAAGAATTGTCAGAGGTTGGCGCCTCTCTGCGCAGTCAGGTTGAGGATAGAGATGTCAACATGAAAGGAGCCAGAGAGAATGAGCCTTGGTGCCCGTTTTGTGAGAATCTCTTTGAGGAAGCGAAAGTTTTGGCTGAACTGATTGCCGACGGCCTAAGTGAACATGAATTCGATAGATTGCAACTAGGAGCACAATTTCCCAAGGACCAGACCGAAAATGAAGACCAGTTGCGCAAGCGATTCGGCGCTACCGGTTCTGCCCCACTCAAATCTTCATTGATGGATGAAGTAGCGAGATGTTTGCGCGCAAGTCAAGAAGGAATCAATCTGGTAAATGACAAACCACAGATTCTCGCGTTGATCGATTTGCTGACACTGAATGTGAATCTCGATATCAGAAGTCACTATATCTACGGAAGATATCGCAAATTAGAACGAGGAATTCCACAGACCCGTTGGCCTTGTAGGTCCTGCAAAGGTAGAGGATGTGCAAAATGCAGCGGTAGCGGTATGCAGTATCCAAACTCGGTTCAAGCTCTGGTTGGAGACCCGTTACTAGATTTGTTCGAATCTAGCAATCATGCATTCCACGGGATGGGTAGAGAAGACATAGATGTAAGATGTCTTGGACGCGGTAGACCCTTCATTATCGAATTGAAGAATCCACGTAAGAGAAAGGTACCAATGCAAGAAGTCATGGATGCAATCAACAAAGCGGCTGAAGGAAAAATCGAAGTCGATTCAATGCGCGATTCACAAAGGTCTGAAGTCGTCAGAGTCAAAGATACGCCTGCTGAGAAATCTTACCGCATTTGTTTCACAGTATCACCTTTGAATAATGAGGATGAAACAGATTTGAGCGGTTTGAAAAAGGCGGAATTGGAAGAATTATGTGTTCAACGTGGAATCAAGAAGGGGGGCACAAAAGCCGACCTCATCGAACGTCTACAGACCGTGCATGTTCCTGATGCTGAATCCATAACCAAGATACTTCTTGGAATGGAAGGAACTGTTCTTGAGCAGAGGACGCCCAAACGCGTTGCACATCGCAGAGCTGACAAGATTCGCAAGAGACGTGTAATGGAGGCCTCTAATGTCAAGGTGGAGATGAATGATGGAGCACCCGAAGTGCAAGTGGATTTGCGTTGTGAATCAGGGACTTACGTAAAGGAGACTGTTCACGGAGACGACGGAAGAACCGTTCCAAGCGTCGCGGGATTGCTGCAATCTGAATGCAAGGTTTTGTGGCTCGATGTTGCGGATATCCATGCAGATTGACGGATAGGGGCTTTCTTCTTCTCATCGGCGCGCTTAAATGGGTCGGGTAGGTCGGCGGCCTGCTCCAAGTGAGCATTTGAGGTGACAGCCGTGAAGCGAAGCAAAGGTCAACGTCAGGGAACTCGACAGATTCTCAAGCGTAGCAAGAGCGAGCGCGGCAGACTCAACATCGAACGAGTCATGCACGATTACGAGGTTGGGGACAGAGTTGCTGTAGTTCTTGATGGGGGCCAACAGAAGGGTATGCCTCATCGCAGATTCAATGGCCGAAGCGGGCGTATCTCAGGTAAGCAAGGACGCGCTTGGATCGTTGAAGTCAAAGATGGAAACATGAAGAAGACCGTGGTAGCTCGCCCTGAGCACCTACGTCATCTAGAGTGAGGTGAGAAGATGTCTGACGACGTATTTCTAGATTTTGAGACTGTAAGAAACACATTAGTTGATACACAGGAGAGGAGAGGATTCCTGACCTATGAACAGAAGTTAGCACTACAGCACGCCGAATGGGCTGCCAGCGACAATCGCAACGGCTACAAGACTGAAAGCAAGGTGTTCAAGGAAATGTTTGCTGCTTTCTTGGAAATCGAGAAGTTGTCCAAGTATCCAGAACTGGCTGCAAAGTTAGCAGAAGTTATGCCAGTACACCCCGAGGATGTTCGTGCGGTTCTAGCAAGTCGCCGTATCGCTGTCGATGCTGCTGAAATCGAGCAGATGATCGACATTGTCCGACAACATATCGGCATCGAATGAAACCGTCTTTGACCGAGGAATCGTCATGCAGCCTAGAAGAGGAATGGGTCGAGAGGATGTTGACCCTCTTGAGGGAGAGGAGTGGGCTCGAATCCTCGATCATTCCGGTAGTGGAGTCATGTTTGCTCTGAGCGAAAACAAGTTGCACCTTATTCGTCTACGCGAAAGACCAGGTGTTGCAAATCAAGCACTAGGAGCCAGAGTCTACTTCGGTGAAGACTTGAGTAAGCGTGAAGTAGTGGCTGAACCACTTGGTATGACTCGCTACAGAGACCTACCCAATCGCGCTCAAACCGATATGGCTGAAGTCATCACTAACATCATCCGAGACAAACCTGAAGCCTACCTTTCATTCTACAATCGTGCTGGAAACCTATCCTTGAAGATGCACGCCTTTGAACTTCTACAAGGAGTAGGACCAAGAAAAGCCAGAGAAATGGTTGAGGCTCGTGGTCGTAAAGGATGGAGCGATTTGACTGCTCTCGATTCTTCATGCAATATCGATAGCGCTGAACTGCTCGCTGAACGGTTGGCCATGGAACTGGCAGACAACAAACTCGAACCTCGATTGGTCGACCTCCTCCTGCGTCAGGAGGGATAGGGTGACTCTTCTGGAAACCACTTGGTTGGTTGATTCGCTACTGTCCAGAAGTTCTGCTTCAAAGGAATTGGGACAGCACTTCCTAATCGATGACTCGGTACTAGATAGAGCCGTTAAATTGGCCGACCTTAACGAAGATGATCACGTGCTTGAAATCGGACCTGGGCCGGGAACACTTACCCAGAAAATCCTTGCAAGTGGAGCCAAAGTGACCGCCATCGAATTGGACCCAGTAGCATGTGAGCACCTACGAGAAAATCTACAACACGAAAATCTACATTTGATCGAGGGGGATGCTTTACAAGAAAAATTTCCTCTTGATTTGAGCGCAGTAGTCGCTAACATTCCCTATCAGATATCTAGTCCATTGATCGACCGATTAGCACAACACCAACGCCAATATTCCAACTTTCATTGCCTAGTCATACTTCTTCAGGAAGAATTCGCCGTAAGATTATGCATGAGCGAAGGAATTTCTAGCCGAGGTTCACTAGGAATGACAACTGCAATGGAATGGCAAGCCAAAATGGACCTCAAAGTTCCACCCCATGCCTTCGTACCACAGCCTAAGGTACACAGTAGGCTTGTCAGTCTCAAACCACATGATGCCATCGAAGACATGGAAGAAGGAATTCCAAGACCGAGTGGGCGCCTACCTAGGTTGTTGGTTGGAACCGCATTTTTGGAAAGAAGAAAGAAGATGAGGAATCGCCTCAAACATACTCCAAAACGAATCGCCCGAATGAAGGGATGGCATGCATCAGGATACAGAGAAGTTGCAAGAAAACTGATTGAAGAACCTGACAAGGATGGCCTACCACTTGGATGGCTTGATGCTAGACCCGAACAACTCGATTTGGAGTTCTGGTTGGCCTTGGCAGGATGGATGGAGCAAATTCACAACGATTTGAAAGAACAAGACGCTTGAACGGGGGGTTCACATAGGGCCCCCTCCTCCGAAGGACTCGCTCGGGTGACTCTATGGCAAAGAAAGACACCTATCTGGCCCTACTTCGAAGGGGTATTGACGAAACTACAGCCATGCATCTTGCAGATGCTGGTTTGAAGATTGGGGACTTGAAAAAGATCGATAAGCAGAAACTAATCGATAACTACGCTTTGAAGAGTGACATCGCTGAAGGTGTGCTTTCGATAATCAAGGCCGGACCACAATCACATGGTAAGGAACGCTACCTCTCGAAAGTTCTAGCGCCAGAACGCAAGAAGAAGAGCAAAATTGAGGAACAGAAGTTTCGACGTGAGCAGAAGGACATTCTTGCTGATCTTGCAGAGCAAAAGGATCGCTTGAAGATGGCAAAGGTCGAAGCCTTCAGAGCCCAGAAACTGGTCATGAACAGACTCGGTAAGACGGTTGAATTAATTGTCAAACTAGAGAACAACATGTATGATGAATCCAAGGATGATCAAAAAGTCAAGATCAGGGATCAATTGGAAACTCGCGGGCTGGAGGCGGCTCGTGATCATGAGATGCTGGATTTGGCCGGAACCCCACAAGATATTGTCGACTTTCGCCGAACCGTAGTTCCAACCTTGGTACTGCATGCTTGCCCAGAATGCAATGAAGAGATGGACCCTCGTTCAAGCAGAAATACCGATGATTCGGATAGCTGGTCATTCATATGCTGGGAATGTGACACTGCCTTCACATCTCCATTATGCGACGTAGTAGATGCCCGACTTGAGAATGGTTCAGCCATAGTTATCGATGAAGAGAAGGCACCTCGAGAACCTGTGCCGGCTAAGCCGGCTAGCAAGGATTTCACGACAGTGAGTGAACTGATAATCAAGGATATGGAACAGACTGGAGCAACTGCTGACCAAATGGCTGCTGCGACTGAAGCCAGCAACCTGACGAGTGGTTT
Source organism: uncultured Candidatus Poseidoniales archaeon (assembly GCA_964526445.1). Classification (GTDB taxonomy): domain Archaea; phylum Thermoplasmatota; class Poseidoniia; order Poseidoniales; family Poseidoniaceae; genus UBA226. The sequence goes on along the minus strand of CAZGIY010000014.1, from coordinate 14,964 downwards.
GATGTCGATCAACGATTGGATCGACCAGACCTTAGCAGCGAAAGGTTACATCCAAGCCCAAGAAGACAGAGAGGATTTCATCTTGAGAACAGGTGCTGGAGCAACCAAGTTCAACAAGTGGATGAAGAAGGCTGGATTATACTTCAACAAGCAGACTGGACGTTGGACCAGATACGAAGACCGTTGAGGGGATTAAGTGCCTCCGGTGCTTCGAATATTCAAAGGGAGTCTCCTACTGGGAACTGCACTGGTAGATGGAGAATCAACGTTAATTGAATTGGCTGAAGATGCAGGAATAGAAATCCCCACCAATTGTACCTCAGGAACTTGCGGTACCTGTATGGTCAGACTGATAGAAGGAGAAATCGCACTTGATGATCCTCTTCCTCCTGGTCTCGATGATTATCTTGTGAAGCAAGGCGCTCGGCTAGCCTGCATAGGCATTGCCAACGGTGATGTCTCAATCGACATCTTGCCGCCACTCTGAAATCACAAGCCTCTGTGCACTGCTCATGGGAGTCTCAGACTGGGGCGCTACAGAATGGGGTTTGTTCGCCTTCAATGTGGTAGCACTCAGCATCATTATTTGGGCAGTCCGCAAAAAGATAGTATCCAAATTAGCAGAGGTTGAAGAACGACATAATCGTAGCACTGAACGCAGAAATCAGAAATGAGGACATCTTTCTTGAATCAAAGCATTTGAATGAAAGAAGTAGAAGCCAATGCATGGCCGAGTTGCGATTCCAGACAAGAGAGTCCGGATTGCTACCTAGTGACCAGGCCACTTTGGAGAGTGTCGCGGCAGCAGCCAAAGAATCGAAGTGTGCTTGGTTGGATATTCTTAGGCCGGATGAAGAAGTAAGGAAATTCCTGCTCGATTTAGGAATAGATGAACTTGCTGTCGAGGATTGCTTCGGAGATGCAGCAAATACCGTTCAGAGTTTCAAGGGACACAACCTGATTATCGTCAAAGCAAGGGATGCCGATGGTCGCTTGGACACAGAACCGGTAGTCATACTAGAATTGAAGAACCTAATGATTACAGTAAGACATACCAAAATTCCTGCAATCAAATCATTCTCCAGTCGTTTCAAAAGAGCCAATCCTGAGCAATTGGATTTAGGCACCGATTATCTGCTCTACGAATTGCTTGATTCTATTGCTGATGACTGGGTTCCAATCCTCAATGAATACTCAAACGAACTCGATGAATTGGAATATCGAGTGTTCGACCCTGCCAAGAAGTACGACAACCTACTCGAAGGGCTGCACGAACTCAAGCAACATCTCAGAGAGGCTTTCAAATCAATAGAGTCTCTACAGTCGGCACTGCTGAAGATGCTCAAACCACAAGAGAAAATGGTATCAGAGAAATCAATGCGCCTGTTTGAAGACCTACAACAGATGACCAACACTCTAGTCAAACGAACAAACAACTACTCAGCGGGCGCTACCAGCACCCGGGATACCTATCTTTCACATGTCAACCTAAGGTTGGCTGAATCTAATGCTCAATTGACCGAAGTGATGACTACCCTGACAATCATTGGTGCTATCATGCTCCCACTAACCCTCATTGCCGGTATTTTCGGCATGAATGTAGAAGCATTTGGAACGGGTAATGGGGCGATGGATCTATGGCAGATAATCGCACTTATGGCAGCCTTCAGTCTACTCATGTTGATCTATTTCTGGCGTCGCGGGTGGTTGTCACGCCTACGCAAATAATCAGTGGTACTTTCTCGGACCCATCAACAGAACTTGAAGGAACAATAAGCCAGTCCCAGCAACTGCCATCCAGAACCCCGATGCGAGTTCCATCTCAAGTTGCATGGTCATACCTTCTCCTTCGAGTGGATCAACCTCGGGATATGATTGCTCGAATGGAAAAGTAAAGTACCACCAAAACAAGATGCTAATCAGCATTAAAACGACCAAGAAATTAGTTGCTCGTATGGCTTTCCTACCTCCAACATATCCCATAATACTGGATGCGAACGATAGCATCAACGCTCCCCATATTCCATAGCCAGACTTCTGACCACCACTCGCCACTTCCTGGCAAGAACCGTTGCCAAGGTTGAAACGCGCACTTTCCCATGCTTCGGTAGTTGCCACATCTACCTGCATGCTAGGGTGCCCACAAGCTCTTGCACTACGAATCAACGTCTCACTATCTCCATTCTCCCAATTTTGGGTCGTCGACCATTGCCAGGGGTCTTGAGCAATACCAAAGTGGCCTTCGCCTTTGTTAACATCCTCTCCAGTAGAATAGATTTCAGTATCTTCTACCCAAGGGAAATTCAATTGGCAAAGCACCAGCAACATGATGCCTCCAGAAAAACAGAGACGTCGCATCAAGCGCTTGCTCATGCCTATACGTAAAGGAAGGGTGTCTTGACCTGTTCGCTCAGCGGTAACATTGAACGCCCACTCATGTAGTCGGGGACATGGTTTGGCTACAATTGGTAGGAAAAGGGGTCCTCAGCGGGGCTATTGTGGTAGGAGCGAGTGAACTTGCCAAGAAAACAACATTGTTGGGTGCGTTGGTGATTTCAATACCGATTACCAGCATTATGGCAATGATTTGGCTGTACAGAGATACTGGAGATGTGGATAAGATTGCCTCATTCTCTGAATCGGTGCTTTGGTTGGTGCTACCTTCACTGGTTCTGTTCATCGTATTACCAATCCTGCTCAGACAGGGGTGGGGCTTCACTTCGGCATTATCTGTTGGAATTGTTGGAACCGTACTTGCTTACGGTATCGGACTCTGGGCCGCATCATCCTTTGGCACGGCGGCCTGACGCGGAGTTGATGAACCCCTGACGCCGGTCCATGTCCGATGAGCGAAACCTGGCAGGTTGGCGAACTGGCTCACCACCTGCGCGATATGCTGCGAAACTCCGATGTCAAGTCGGTTGCAGTACAGGGAGAATTGACTCAATACAAGGTTGCAGCAAGTGGACACGCCTACTTCTCACTCAAGGACGATGACGGCAAACTAGACTGCGTTGCATGGAGGGGAAAAGCTCAGTATTTCCCTAGCGATCTTGAGAATGGAATGCAAGTAGTAGTGATCGCCTCCGTTGATCTCTATCCGCCCCAAGGTCGCTTACAATTGCAGGTTGAACAACTCAAGCCTCTGTCAACAATTGGTTTGCTAGAGGAAGTCAAGCGTAAACTCATTGAGAAATTGCGACAAAATGGCGACTTGGAACAGTTGAATCGTCCATTGCCATTCCTACCCAAGCATGTTGCGATTGTGACTGGAGCCGGTTCTGCTGCATTAGCCGATATGCTGCGCATTCGAAATGAACGCTGGCCGAATATTCGCTGTACCGTCATTGAGACCGTTGTTCAAGGGAAAGAGTCGCACGCCATGCTGCCACGAGCATTACGAGCAGCGTATGCTCTGAATCCCGACGTTGTTGTAGTTGGAAGAGGGGGAGGAAGCCCAGAAGACCTGTGGTCCTTCAATCTAGAACCAATCATCGAGGCCATTCTCGAAAGTCCTGTTCCAATCGTTTCGGCTGTGGGACATGAATCAGACCACTTGGTCAGCGACTTGGTAGCCGATCACAGGGCCGCAACTCCTACTCATGCGATTGAGATGGTCATTCCGATTCGTGGCGATCACGATCTATATCTCGATGAATTCACCGATCGTATCGGTGCTGCACTGAATCGTTGGGTATCCCGACGCAAGGAAAGACTGGGGTCATTGGCTGCACGCTTAAGGTCGGCTCCTCTAATCGGTTTGGCCAAGGCGCGTCAAACACTATTGATGCTCAAGAATTCCTTGGCACGTAGCGCTGATGCACGCTTACAGAATGAAAGAAGAAGGGTTGAGAGGTGTGGCGCAGTACTACATTTGACCAACCCTGAAGCAGTGCTCAAACGCGGCTGGAGTCTGGTCAAAGATTCCGAAGGAAAACTGGTTCGAAGCAGAGATGCCGCTGCTGGGCAAGCAAGCCTCAGCGTGACATTCCATGATGGAGACCTATCCGTCAAACCGATGGAGGATGATTGAAATGAACTACCGAGAAAGAATGCAAAGACTGGAAGAGATTGTACGAATATTGGAGACTGGAGAAAGTGAACTCGATGAAACTCTGGCTCTATTCGAAGAGGGCAGAAAACTACTGAGCGAATGTAGCAAGGAACTCGAGGAAGCAGAAGGAAGTCTACGCCAATTGACTGTCGAAGAAGCGGAGCAATCAAACGATGAATCCTGATGGTAATAGCATGAGTCAGAGAAAACAGCAGGCGGCCTTGCGCCAAGTCGCTTCCACTCTGGACTCCTGGCCAGAGCCTCATGGGCACCCCGAATTGAACATCAAAGGGATTGACCTCCAGAATGGTCTATTGAGAATCGCAATACAGCCGCATAGGCCTCAATGCCCATGCTGCTTGTTAGATCTTGCAGCACTACGAGATGTATTGATGAAAAAGAAAGGTGTCGAACAAGTTCACCTCGAAGTGATGGGTGTTCCGGCCGCTGACAGATGGACTCGAAGCATCAACTCATGATACTCAGTAACTTTTCCTCCAAACGGCTGGTTCCAGAACCGGTCCATTGTTCAACGATTTCTCCATCGTTGAATATCGCATTGAATGGAAGAATTTCGATACTTGCAATCCAAGGATGTTCAATCTTGAAACGACCAAGGCCGGGTTGATCGAGTTGTACCTCTAGAATAGCCAATCCATCTGGTGGCGTCCATTCGACCAATTCGTTCTTCCATTCTGCACATGCTTGGCAAGAACTATTTCCAATCAACAGTAATTTCCGCCCTGAATCCAGTTCTTTCTCCCAGTTTTCTGATGAAAGACTCCTGACTTCAGCGATTGTATCACCATCTCTTGCAAGTGGCACACTCTCTTGAATCACACTATCTTGCTCCTTTCTCTTCAGACGAGAATTGATAACCAACAACTCTGGGCGGGCATTTGGTGGAAAAATGGTAGAGATAGGAGAGGACGCACCTGACTTTGAGCTTCTTGATGGCGATAGGAACACGGTAACTGGAAATGAGCACAAAGGTCGCAAGGTAGTATTAGCTTTCTATCCTGCATCATTTACGGGCGTATGTACCAAGGAGATGTGTACTTTTCAGGATTCATTAGGGCAACTGAACGATGCTAATGCAACCGTACTTGGCATATGCGTTGACTCCCCATTCAGTAATGCCGCCTTTGCAAAAGCAAATGATATCTCATTCCCAATATTGTCGGACCACACACGTTCAACGGTCCAAGACTATGGAGTTGCTCTCGAAGACTTTGCAGGTATGCAAGGTTTCACTGCAGCCCAGAGATCAGTGTTCATCGTCGATGAAAATGGAGACGTAGCATGGAAATGGGTTGCCGACGTACCTTCCGAAGAACCGGACTATGATGCTATCATCGAATTCGTATCTTGAGCAGATGAATCACGAAGATTCAAGCGGCATCGAAACGGTCTGAATCCATGACCTTGGCCCATGCTGCAATGAAATCGTTCACGAACTTGTCCTGATTGTCATCTTGAGCATAGACTTCAACGATGGCTCGCAACTGAGAATTGCTTCCAAAAACTAGATCGGTTCTAGATGCTCTGCGCTTCATCTCTCCTGAAGTTCGGTCATGAGCCTCATACGAGTTGCTTCCAGTAGCCTTCCACTCAACACTCATGTCGAGAAGAGTGGTGAAGAAATCGTTAGACAAATTGCTGGTATCATTAGTGAAAACCCCTCTGTCGTCGGAACTGATTCCAAGGCTCCTGAATCCACCGACTAAAGCGGTCATCTCAGGTGCTGACAAACCAAGCAATTGTGCCTTGTCCAACATCATTTCTTCTGGTGTCACTGCGTAATTTTTCTTGAGGAAGTTGCGGAAGCCATCAGCCAGAGGCTCGAGTACCGCAAACGAATCTGCATCGGTCTGCTCCTCGGAAGCATCACCTCTGCCTGGGGTAAACGGAACTGCCTTGCCACTCGCCATCTCAATACCCACGTTTCCGGCGAGTACGATAGTATCTGCAAGACTGGCACCGTTAGCATTAGCGATTCCGCTGAGTGTACCTAGAACGCTAGATAGTTGGTCTGGCTTGTTTGCCTCCCAACCATTCTGTGGAGACAATCTGATTCTCGAACCATTTGCTCCGCCGCGCATATCGGAACCACGGAATGTGGAAGCACTTGCCCAAGCAGTCTCCACCATCTCGGTGACTGACAGTCCTGAGACCTTGATGGCTTCTTTGAGCGCGTTAACATCGTAAGAAGTGCTACCTGCTGGAACTGGGTCCTGCCAAATGAAATCCTCATCAGGGACATCCGGTCCAAGATAGCGGCTCTTTGGTCCCATGTCTCGGTGGAGAAGTTTGAACCACGCTCGTGAGAAGGCGGCAGCGAAAGCATCCGGGTTGTCATGGAAGTTCTTTGAGATCTTTCGGTATTCTGGATCTCTAATCATCGCCATGTCGGCTGTGGTCATCATGGTTGGAACCTTCAGAGAGGAATCCTCTGCATCTGGAGCCATGTCAGACTCATCTGGATTGGCTGGAGTCCACTGATTTGCACCGGCTGGGCTCTTGACCAATTCCCATGAATCATCGTACTTGAACAGCAGGTCAAAGTAACCATTGTCCCATTGTGTGGGGTTTGCAGTCCAAGCACCCTCAATTCCACTAGTGATTGTATCTCTACCCTTTCCAGAGCCGTGGGTACTCTTCCAACCAAAGCCCTGCTCTTCCAAAGCAGCACCTTCTGGGTCTGCACCTACATGGGCTGCATCTCCGGCTCCATGCGCTTTACCAAATGTGTGTCCACCTGCAGTTAGTGCAACGGTCTCTTCATCATCCATCGCCATTCTAGCGAAGGTCTCTCTGATATCCTGTGCGCTGAGCAGCGGGTCTGGATTTCCACCAGGGCCTTCTGGATTAACGTAAATCAGACCCATCTGTACAGCAGCAAGTGGATTCTCTAGATCTTGGCGAGTCTCTCCATATCGATCATCACCTAGCCACTCATCCTCACTACCCCAGTAGGTATCTTCCTCAGGGTGCCAAATGTCTGGACGCCCTCCGCCGAAACCTTCCACAGGACCACCCATGGACTCGATTGCAACGATTCCAGCAAGAATCAACAAGTCTGCCCAACTGATTTTGTTACCATACTTCTTCTTGATTGGCCATAGCAAACGGCGGGCCTTGTCGAGATTTCCATTATCTGGCCAACTGTTCAACGGAGCAAACCTCTGAGCCCCAGTTCCTCCTCCACCTCGGCCATCACCGATTCGGTAGGTACCTGCAGCATGCCAAGTCATTCTGATGAAAAATGGTCCATAATGACCATAATCTGCTGGCCACCAATCTTGGCTATCGGTCATAACGGCATGTAGATCTGCCTTGAGAACATTGTAATCGAGTGAACTGAATGCACTTCGATAGTCGAAATCTGTACCTAGCGGGTTTGACTTCGAATCATGTTGATGAAGAATTGTCAAATCTAGTTGTTTAGGCCACCAATCTCTGTTTCCTCTGGTTCCAGTATTGGTATGGTTTGCGTGCTTTCCTGTAAATGGACATCCTCCTGTCATTTTTTCACCTCATTTTGTTGTTGCTGATACGGTATCATCGACCGCCACCCATTCCTTGGAACTCGCGTATAAGGACATTTGCCCCTCACTTGTTGACGATATGATGCAATTTGCGGTTTCGAGTTGAATAATGACGACAGGTTTCAGGCTTAAATCTGGAATGGATCCAATTGCACTACTTGCTCGATGTCTATTCGCTTGTACCCTCTCTCCTTGGCATATTCTGCACTACGTTTGAGCATTCTTTTCATCCAGCCAAGCATCATCAAGGATTTCATCTCGGATAATCTCTGAATGAATGCATCAGCACTATTGCCCAAGATGATAGATTCACGTATGCCAACTTCGGTTTGGTCAACCACATCATAATGCAGTTCCAACAACTCATGCAAGGCTGCATCCGTCACAGGCATACCCGCAAATTCTCGAGCCATGCGTCGTAGACTTGTAGGTGTCAGCACATTCTGCCCTCCACTTGACATCGCTTCACCCAAGGGGTCATCCTCCTCTATCTGCTGCTTAGCATCTACTGCAGCAGCGATATCGACGCCATGTCCCTGTAGCCTCATCACCTTCTCTAGATGTCGAGGTTTGATAGTGCCCGTGCGGTCTACTGCAGCAGCCTCACTAGCCGCTCTGACGGTATTGGAAAGAAATGTCTCCAAGTGCTCTACGCCCTTCTGCACAGCTGCTGAACCTACCGAATCCAATTTTGAAATTCTCTCAATCATCAATTCTCGTGTGCGATTGTAATTCAGACGAGTGCGCTGTGGGTCATCCAATGTCTTACGCTCAGGATCCTTGGACAAAGTCTCATCCTCCATACTTGGAACCAACTTGTCTAATTCAACTAGCATCAACTTGACCAGTTCTTCCTTTACTGCTCCAGATATTCGTAAGTCGGTGAATTCTGACGCGAGAAAACCGATGTGGCTAGTAGACCAAGGCTTCGCCATATTTGCCTCGGATACTTCATCCTCAATGAAGATGGCTAATCGAATGGCTCACCATTGATACAACCAAGGGAATGCACCATCAGCAGTAATGGGTTCCATTCCAGCATCGGTCATAACCCACGTATCTTCACTACCTATGCTGCCTTCTGGATGCACTACTTTGGGCTCAATTGCCATCGTGTTTCCAGTTAACATAGGTCTGTCAAATCCTGTTGCAACAACTGGGCTCTCATCTAATTCAAGACCGATGGAATGCCCCAAGAATCTGCTCTGGTCCGGTTGCATGCCCATCAGATGGGCTGCGTGCCCTAATTCTGTAGATAATTCAGAACCCTTGAGCCAAGCCTCCGAACATGTTGCACCTGAACTCAATTCATCAACGACCATATCCTTGACTGCGAGCATGTCTTCCAATGCTGATGACCACTTTTCCGAAAGACTGCCAGCCACGAACATCCTAGTCATGTCCACCAGATAGCCTCGATGCCCGTGCAATAAGTCGACGAGAACCGGTTCATTTGCCTTAATTTTAGAAAAGCCTGCACCCATTCCTGCCCCAGGGTAAGGTCCAGTTCCACCTACAGCAGCATCGAAGAAGGATGGGATTCCTCCCGCTCTACCAGAAACTATGACGCCACGATCACACTGCATTGGGAATCGACGTAAATTGATATTACCACCGAACCCTGCTTCACGTGATACCGATTCTGCGATGGCTACAACCTCGAGTTCAGTCATTCCTTCACCCCCTTTTTCTGCAATAGCATTGAACATCTCCAATTGGGTATCTGCTGCGCAACGCATCATCTCTACCTCCCAAGTGGACTTGTCTTCCCTCAACGAGTGTACTAATTGAGTGCAATCACCTCCATCACCAAGCAGAGAAGAGAACCTCGAAGCAAAAGAGGAAGGAATTGCTCCATGTTGCAATGCAGGGGAGCAACCTAGAACATCTGCAAACTCCTTCATTCGCGGGAAGGCAACAACATCGTGAGGGGAATCATCTGCCCCCGCCTCCCACTTAGCACGCCTGAGAGACCTTCGCACGTACTGTACAGGGCGTGTATCCTCATCGGCGGGAATGAATAGCGAAGCATTCTGTCTGCCTCCTGCGAAGTAATACAGGTCAACCGGATTCTGAATCAAGGCTCCCGATAAACCCGCTTCATCGAGGGCTGATGACAGGGCTTTCTGCCTGTCTTGCAACTCTGCAACTGGAACCCTCCAATCCTCGCCTTCGGGCCCGCGCAAGTCGTCCTCAGACCACGCCATAGTAGGTGCAAAGGTCAGGCGGTGATGAATGCTGCTGAGATTCAACTCGAGATAGGGGCATCAGTGACCTCTGCCGTTACTCGCCTCTCAGCGATTTGGCAATACTCTTCCGAGATATCTATGCCCACATATCTTCTGCCGGTTCTAATTGCAGCGATAGCAGTGCTACCCGAACCTAGGAACGGATCTAGAACAACATCGCCTGCAAATGTGTACATTTCGATACAACGCCGAGGTAATTCAACAGGGAAGGGGGCAGGATGATTGACGCGTTTTGCTGATTCTGTATTGAAAGACCATATCGACTTAGTTTGTCGAATGAAATCTTCCTTGCTGATGGTATCCACTCTACCTTCTTCTTTCTCCTCAGCTTCACGTGGCATCTTGTACTCCCCTTTACTGTAAATCAAGATGTATTCGTGCACATCTCGAAGACAGGGATTACTGGCGCTCTTGAACGAGCCCCATGCACATGAGGAACCGGCACTGGCCGCTTTATCCCAAATCACCTCACCTCGCATCAGGAACCCTATTTCCTGCATGATGAGATTGATATGGCTAGAGAGAGGAATGTACGGCTTCCGCCCAAGATTGGCGATATTGATGACCGCTCTACCTCCTGGAACCAAAACGCGATAGCACTCTTCAAAGACTTCTCTGAGTAGGCCAAGGTATTCCTGCAAGGTCAAATCGTCATCATATTCCTTGGCAGCATTGTACGGTGGTGAAGTGACCATCATATGCACGCAATTATCGGGAATATCGATCTTTCTGCTATCTGCACACATAATGGTGTTCTCTCTGTCCTTGGGTAGAGAGTTCTTGATTCCCGTATCGCTCTCTTGCAACAATTCTTCGTATATCCTTCCTGAATAGTATCTACTGGAATCATGGCCTTCGCGCTTACTGACACCGAATGAACTAGTGACAGTTTTAGCCCGCTTACGGGCGCCTTCGATTCCCTTGGAATCAGTTTCGCGCGCCATGAAAGGCGCAACGGCTAGACTCATCACCTATAATCTGCCACTATCAATGCAACAAAGACCGCGATTTGACTACCTGAAAGCCTACGCGACGCCCTCAAGCGCGTTAGAATGCAGTGAATTGGAGGGGAACGACTGAAAACCACCAGTTATCCGCGGGGGTCTGATGGCAAGGGTCGTCACGCTGGACGAGGTCCAGTTAGAAGGCAAGACTGTCTTGTTGCGAGTTGACATTAATTCGCCCCTACATCCTGAAACCAAGTCTTTCTTAGATGATACTAGAATCCGTATGGTTCTGCCAACTTTGCGAAAATTATCCAAAAGCAAGGTTGTCATAATGACACATCAGAGTCGCCCGGGTAAATCCGACTTTACCGCAACGCTGGGACACGCTCGAGAATTAGGCCGTTTGCTCGGAAAAAAGGTCGGTTGGGTTAACGACATCCATGGAAGTAAGGCATTGAAAGCGATAGAAGCGCTGGAAGATGGTGAAATTCTGATGCTGAACAACGTTCGCATGGATGAAGAGGAAGTGAGGCTGACCGGAAAGGGATTAGAGGCTCTACGCGAAAGCAAGATGGTCTCAACACTTTCTGGAGTCACGGATGTATATGTCAACGATGCCTTTGCCTGTGCCCACAGAGCCTCTCCCTCTATCGCTGGCTTTGCTGATTCTTTGCCCTGTGTTGCAGGGGAATTGATGAGTATGGAAATCAGAGCACTTCAGAAGGTCAGTGAAAACCCCGATAGGCCTTGTATTGCAGTATTGGGTGGAATCAAAGTCGATGATTCTGTCAAAGTCGCCGACAATATGCTACGCAACGCTATCTGTGATCAAATCTGGGTCATCGGTGGAGTAGCCAACCTTTTCCTAATGCGTTCAGGTATTGACATCGGTACTCCAAGCAGCGATTTCCTGCGCAATGAATTGGCTTCAAAGTGGGACGAGGTAGTGGAGGTAGTGGACAATATGCTCGCTGAATTCTCTGATAGAATCATCTTGCCAGATGATCTTGCCGCAAATATTGGCGGAAACCGAGTTGATACCGCTATTTCTGAACTACCAATCGAGGCTCCACTACTCGATCTTGGTGTCGCTTCAACGATGAAGTTGTCCAAAGCCATCAAGGGGGCTGGAACAGTTATCCTCAACGGGCCTGCTGGAGTTTTTGAGATGGAAGACTTTGCATTCGGAACCATTGAGATGTTGAACGCCTGCTCCGAATCCTCTGCTTATACTGTAATGGGCGGTGGACATACAGCGACTTTAGTGTCACAAAGAGGACTTGCAAAGAAAATGGGGCACGTTTCCACTGGTGGTGGGGCCTGTATGAGTTTCCTTTCAGGAGAGAGCCTTCCTGGACTGGCTGCGCTAGCAACCAGCGCTTTACGATTTGAAGTAGAAATCGTGATGCATGGAATCGAAGAACTGTGAGCAATTATCGCTAGCCTTCAGGTGGGCGGCCCGCGCCACTGTATCTTAGTTGGTATAGCGCGTGATTCGTAATCACGAGGTCATAAGATCGAGTCTCCCCTGTGGCTCTTTCTCCGAAAGCCACATCCCATGAAGCCCTACCCAGATGCCATGGGCGAGGACTTGGCGATACGCTATCGCGATACTGTTCTCATCGATGATGACCAGAATACTCAGCATGGGAGTTTCCTATTGCACCCTGATGGTTCATGGTCCAAATCAAAAGGAGATGAAGATGTTGCGGAAGATATCGATGGCTCTTCACGACTATTGACTCGTACCTTTCAAAACTGGCATACTCATCTTGCTATGCAATTGAACGCTCGTGATTTCAGCGATGGTTTTCCACTCAAAGAGTGGCTGGAGCAAGCCATCTTTCCGACCGAAGAGAGAATTGACGTCAACATGGTTAGGGCTGGTTCTACAGCGGGTGCTGCCGAATTAATCCGGACTGGTTCTTCTTTCTGCGCTGACATGTACTTCTATCCAGCAACGACTGCAGAAGTACTGGATAAGGCGGGTTTGAGAGGGTTGGTAGGGGGTCCAGTCTCCGATTGGGCCCTACCCTCACACCCAGATGCTGGCTCCGCATTGAACGAACTGGATGGCCTATTGGCACAAAATGGAAATCACCCACGTATCGATTATGCCATCGCTACACATTCTGTCTATCTTTGTACTCAAGAAACTCTTGAGCAAGCTAGAGACCTCGCTGCAAAACACAATGCAGTTTGTCATATACATGTAAGCGAAACTCGCAAAGAAGTTGCAGACTGCAAAGCCAAGACTGGACTATACCCCTTTGAGTATCTTGATTCCATAGATTTCCTGAAAGAAGGAACGATTTGCGCACATTCCTCATGGGTCAAGAAAAGCGAATATGCAATGATGGCAGAAAGGGGAGTGAAAGCGGTGCACTGCCCATCCTCGAATATGAAATTGGCATGCGGTGGGACCATGTCATGGTCAGCGGTCAAAGAAGCGGGAATCGATCTTCGCATCGGTACCGACGGAGGAGGAAGCAGCGGGAACGGGCTGGATATGCGTTCCGAAACCAAACTCGCTAGTCTAGTTCAACGACACGACCATTGGGATCCAACGATGTTGCCAGCCAAGGAAGTCTTCTCAATCGCCAGTAAAGGTAGCAAAGATTGGGCGGCTTGGAATCTTGATGACATAAGAATGAGGCCTGTTGGAGCATCATCAAATCGACACCTATCAAATCTGATTTTCTCAGGGGCAGATTGTCTTGACATGTTAGTTGAAGGACGATTCTTGCGCCGAGATGGCAAGACATTGAGTCTAGATGAAAGTAAGGCCATCGATGAACTGGATAGTGCTGTATCAGAATACTATGCTGACTTGGAATGAATCAGATATACAGGAAGGCCAAACCAATGATGACATAAGTTGCCAATAGCATGACCCCTTCCAACCAATTTGATTCACCATCTTGAACGATAAAATTGACTATCAATACCGAAATCAGTGCTACAACCGTCTCAAACATTCCAAAGTTGAGGCCTAATCCAATTCCCATTGCCCATCCAACTAGAATCATCAACGGGGCTATCAACAAGGCGATTTGGATGCTTGAACCTACTGCAATACCAATCGAGAGATCCATCTTATTCTTCTTCGCTACTACTACAGCAGTCATATGTTCAGCAGCGTTCCCAAACAAAGGAACTAGAATAACTCCAATGAATAGATGAGGTATATTGTATTCAGTAGCAGCATATTCGATTGATGCAACCAAGATGTGGGCCATCCAAGCAACTAGAACTGTAGCGGTTACCAACATGGTTAGAGCCTGCTTAATATTCATTTCAGGTTCTTCCTGATGATGACTTTCTGTGGCATACAACCCAGCATGGGTGCGCAACTGGAACAAAAGGTTCAGACCATAGATAACTAACAATACCAAAGCGGTCCAACGAGATAACTCGAGTATTGATTGCTCAGAAGCAGATTTGTTGGCAGCAGCAAATGCAGCAGGAACGACCAATCCAATCAATGCAAGCAAAAGCAGAGAACCATTGGTCTGAGAAACTTGAGAGTTAAACGACTGATTCCTATGATGGATACCTCCCCACACGAAAGCCAATCCCAATACCAACAACAGGTTACCAAGAATTGATCCAATTAGTGATGCTTGAACCACCACAACCATGCTCTCCACCAATTCTGGATTGCGATATGCTGCATACAAAGCGAATAGCGAGATAATCATCTCAACGGCGTTTCCAAGAGTAGCATTCAACAGACCTCCGATAGATTCACCAGTTCGTAACGACAGTTCTTCAGTTGACTTACCCATCATCCAAGCCAGTGGCATAATCGCCGCTGCAGAAACGAAAAAGGCCAATGCATGACTACCATTATACTCAAACAATACAGCCAATGGAACCGCTACTACCAACCACATCAACGGATTCTTGGTTGGCATCAATAGAGGTTTGAGATCATAAGTTTCCGAACTCTCGGCTAATTGTTCACTGATGTGGATCCCTCCTCATCATTTCTTACGGCGTACCGATCTGCGTTTCTTGCCGCCATCGTCGTCGTCGTCGTCGTCGTCATCGTCATCAGACTTTTTCTTTCGGCGTTCTTTACGCTGGAGTACATTGACTGCGAATTGATCGTCTTCGTCCTCTTCGTCCTCTTCTTCCATCGACACCTCTTCCTTCTTTACACC
>CAZGIY010000013.1:0-23396 GCA_964526445.1 uncultured Candidatus Poseidoniales archaeon | reverse complement strand
CCTTGAGGTAAAGAACGACGCAGTGCAACTTCAGGGGCAGCCTACATCTGAGGATGTTTACCTGAATTCAGTAAGCGACGTTGCAAGCAATACTGGACACCACAACACGACTGGTCAATTCATCGCTAATGGTAATCAGGGCTTCATCGGTTCCTCAAGTACCCCTACCAGTGATTCAGTTTCAGGCGGGTCTTGGTCATATCCGGGTAGTGTAGTCAAAGTGGGCGACCAATATCATGTTTTGATGAGTACTTCGACCAATTCGTATTATTTCCAGAATATCTACCGTTGGAATGCCAGCACCGGTTCTTACGTTGGTGCTGCCACCATTAATTTTGGGACTTGCAATGTGAACTATCTTCGTTATACTCACGATATGGTAATGGATGGAGAGAACACTGTTTGGTCAGTTTCCTACAATTATTATGCAATTCTGAAATGGACAATCAGCGGAAGCACTTGGACTTGTCAACAGCAATGGGTCTTGAATTATCCAAATATGATTGGCGGAATAGATATCGATGAGTCAACAGGTAAGATGTGGCTGTATATTTATCAGAGTCAGTTCCCGAATTACGATCATTATCTCTGGGAAGTTGACAAGAGTAATCCCAGTAGGGCCAACAGCACCTATCTTTTGGGGCCAAATACCGATTTTTCTGGTACTCCAGCAGGTTTGGTGGTTTCTGAGCCAAGAGTGACCGTGAACTCATATCAGTCATCATATTCAACGCACCATCATTTCCACTTTGATGGATTATGGAGCCAGAGGATTGGAACTCAAACTCTTAGTCAAAAGGGCCATTATGGACTCTCGGACTTCGGTGATGGAATCATTGCTTACACTTGCTTCTATTCCTCCTCATGCAGCGCTCATTCGAGAGATATTCTGTTCAGCGGTTCTGGAAGCCCAACCGATCTTAGAACCCCAACCTCATCTTCGTCTGTGGTAACCGGAGCTACCACGACATTATCCCGTACGATAAGTGAACTCGATCTTGATGCTGCAGTAGGCTGGATACCCGACAATACTAGTATCGAATACGAAGTGAGTGTCGATGGAGGAACGGTTTGGAAGAAGGTGACTCCAACAGCAACGGCAACTTTCACAAATCCTGGAAACCAATTGAAGTGGCGGGCCTACCTCAATGGTACCACGACTGAAACTCCCATTCTCGATTTCTTGGTGCTTGGTTATACTATCTCTTATGTCAATAACGGATATTTCTACCTCAGGTCGAATTACAACACCCTCAAACCTGTGGCAGTCAAAATCGATTGGAATGCTACTACCCCCAGCGGTTCTTCAATGTCGATAGAAGTGCAAACATCAGGGACCAAAACTTGGTCTGCCAGCGATAATGGGGCAACGAAAACCGTTTCTTCGGCAACTACCTACGTTTACGTCTATGTTAGGTTGTATCCAGGTTCAAGCAATACTGCATCTCCGACTTTACAGGATATCAACATAACATTCTACACCAATGCTCCGCAGAATGTGGCGCTCGATGTAGGAGGTGACGGGAGTGACGAATGGAGTCGGACGGGGACCTTCTTGGGAACTACTACTGCTTCTGGTAACGCCCTTGTCAACGCCTTCAACACTTTGATTCCGAATACAGGTAGTGGGACGGTAAGTATCCCTGTCGATATTTCATCAGCGAGTTCTGGTATCATGATTATCGAAAGTTTCTCAGTGACCTATATCATGCAAACTGTAAATCTCGCCATTGATGTCAATGGTAGTGAGATTTTGCATGAGCGTAATGAAGCGTATACTGTTACTACAAGGCATGTAATTGGGGAAGATGCCAGCGGAATCGCTGAAGCCAGCCTGAGGTTCCTCGCCTCACCAGCGGGTTCGGCTCCGACATTAACCTGGATGTTTGGCGACGCTGCACCCACGGAAAATGACCCTGAATCATGGATTTCGGTAGATCCTTCCTCTACTTGGACAGAGAATAATGGGATTTTGGAGATAGAATGGAAGTTCAAGGTCACATCAAACATGCCAGAACAAAACAATGTCCGTTTCAGAACTAATTGCATCGATAGTACAGACCATGAAGCAGTATTCCTCGACGCTGAAGAATCATTGATTGTGAACCAATCCTATGGTCTTGGATGGATGATGGTCAGAGATAATGAAGGCGCAAAAACATGGGAGGATGTTCCTGATGGAATGTGGGTTGCAGCCGGTGAAGAACTACACTTCCAAGGGCAGTTGTGGTTCCACAATACCATGGATACTCCCAAGGACAATGCCTTCGATATGCGAATCTCTCGAAATGGCTACGTGGATTCTGCATGGAGGGATACTACCAATCAGAATGGAACTTTCTACATCAATGTGGAGATGCCTAATGTAGACATAGAGGAAGGAGTAGAATTTGAGGTCCAGACCTACAATGAACGCGATTCAACGATGGTAATGCCCACCAATGAGAATTGGCGCAGAACGTTCAAGATCGATGCTACTCCACCTCGCTTCATCACTTCCCTACCTATGGAAGGAGAGTATGAGGCTGCAGATGATGAGCACCTGATTCAGGTGAAGGTGGAAGATGCTGTCGGCGGTCCTGAAGAATTGACTCTATGGTATTGGGTTGAAGCGGTGAACGACGATAACCGCAACGGCGAAGCAGATGCGGAAGAGTATGTCAGCAAAGTTTTGCAGAATAACACTGATGCCGATGTGAAGTGGTTCCGTACTACCATAGACGATTCTGCCAACCCCAATATGGGTAGGGTTTCGTATTATGTGGAAGGAAGTGACCCTGCTGGAAATCTGTTGGCTGAAGATATTCTGATAGATGATGAAATCTATGCCATTCAGCATGAACCCGGATTCTCTTCAGATTCTGCGACCTTCTTGACAAGAAAGGATTCTGATGCGGTCTTTACCGGACTTAACTGGGTTGGCCATTGGGATGACATGCCGGTGTTTGCAGGAGAACAACAAAGCATAGTTCTCGGACTTGTAGATGCCAATACAGTCATCGATTTCGAGGAGATAACCTTGATTTTTGATTTCGAAGGACCTGACCCTGAGAAGGATCGTCAATCCATATCTTATAGTGGTGTGAATGATAGTTGGTGGTCTGAAAGCAAATACATTATTCTCGATTCTGATAGTGTTGTGACTCTACAAACTAATTCCTCTGGCTTGCCGTGGATTCACGTCAGATTCGATTTCCAGTTCTCATGGGAATGGCCGGATGAAGAATGGGGGGATCTCGCTCTAGTCTACAAGGAGCGTGGAAATGACGAGCCTACGCGTCTTGAATTCGATGATCACAGTTTCAAGGTGGAGAATGATTTGGTTCTCTCCTCGACAGATTTCAGTGTCATGGATATCCATGAGCCACGCGTAGGTTCTGTTGCAGACGGCAGTAGAGTCCGTGCTGATGATCGCTTGAGTTTCGATGGCAGAATCGTCTATGAGGGCTCCAATGTGCCTGCTCCTCGGAATGTAGGTGTGCAAGTAGATGTATTCGATGGAGAGACTGTTTGGAGCGATGGTAGTCTAGGGGATAATGGAGAATACTCCATAGAGGTTCCTTTGGACCATGCAACCTCATTGGCTAGTTCTTCGACTAGAACGTGCTTGATATCGATATCAGGTATTCCCGGAAGGGGAGAGGATATGACTGGAACTAGTGTATCTACTACCTTGAGAATCGATGTGGATCATTCACCATTGAGAGTGACAACCAGAGTTGCTCCAGTCAATGTAATCGATATCAGCGCTAAGACAGACCTGACCAAGGTTCCTGTCGAATTCAAAGGTTGGGAAGATTCGGATCTTACCGGTAGTTTGCAAACTGTGAATTGGATTATGAGGGACCACATGAATACTGTCACAATAGGTTCTGGTTCCTCTGAGCTTGGAATGCAGCAGAGTGGACAGGACATAGTTTGGACAGGAACTGTGGACTTGACTGATGGAGGTAGAATCCAAGCCCGAATGGGAGATATCGTTGGATTTTGGTTGACTGGATATGATGCAGCAGGTAACCCCTTCCTAGAGGTCGGTAACAGTCCATCTAATCCGGTTCAGGAACTAGTCAGCCTAGATGATGATCACGAACTTGGTTGGGTCTATCTCGGTGCTGAAGTTGCAGATCTCAAATTGTCTAGTATTAGCGTCGATGATGACCACGTTAGCCCTGGGGCCAATGTTGAAATCAAAGTGGTGATAATGAATACCGGTGGTGAAGAAAGCCCACCTTTCTCGGTTTCATTCTTTGCTGGTGGGGCTAGCAAGGCCTTTGAGACTAGAGCCATCAACTCGCTCGAGCCGGGACAATCGGTTGAATTGACAGTTATGTGGGAGGCTGAATCTGGGTATGATAGAATCAGAGCAATAGTCGATCCAGAGAATGTGGTTTTAGAGGTGAACGAGGATGATAACAGCGCTGAACATGGTATTGAAGTCGTCTATGTCTCTTACTTCGGCTGGGTCGACAATGTCAGAGAAAAGCCACTTGGATGGATTTTCGCAGCGGTAGGAGTCATGGTCATTTTCACCGCAGTGATAATCAGCAAGCGCACTGCTTTGGAGAGGCACTCATCCCTTCTCGATGATGAGTATTACGAGGATGAGGAATACGGCGACGAAGAAGATGAAGAAGAGGATGACTGGAGCGATGACGATTATTGATTCGCACATGAATCTATACTTCAATTCATATAACCCCTTATGGTGGTCAGTTCATGGCAAGCGATTGGATGAATGTTCCATGGCTTGACGCGAGAGTACTACTGATTGCTCTTGTCCTATGGATAATCTTGCTCAAGGTATGGGAGGGCAAGGGAACTTTGGACAAATGGAATGCCAGCCGCGCCCTTGGATTCATTTTGATGATTCGTACCCATAAGGGACAGAATGCTCTTGACAGGCTGGCCAAGCCAAAAGCCGCCTGGAGGGCCTATGGAGAATTGTCGTTATGGGTTTGTAGATTCGCTATGGGTCTGGTATTACTGCTCGTTTTGATGACTTTCGTGGTTTCAATTATCTCTCCGCCCCAACGCGCCCCGCCTAGTGCCTCAGAATTGGTTGCAATTCCTGGATTGAATCCAGTCATTCCACTTGGTTGGGGAGCGATGGCGTTTATCGTCAGCCTAGTTATTCATGAGTACGGACATGGTTTACAGGCTAGAGCACATGGAATGCGAGTTCGTTCCTTTGGTCTATTACTGCTTGGACCATTGCCACTTGGGGCTTTTGCAGAACCACAAGCAGAGGAATTGACCAAGGCCCCTAGTAAGGAGAGACAACGGTTGTTTGCTGCAGGTCCGGCTACCAATCTCTTTGCAGCGTTAATCTGCATGATTCTTCTAGGAGTAGTAGCATCCCAATTCACCGCCAATGTGCAAGGCGTCCATGCTCAGTCATTAGTGGTTGATTCCGGTGCTGATGAAGCAGGTTTGGAACCATATGATTCCATCATTTCAATCAATGGTTCGGTAACCCCAGATCTCAATGCATTTTCCTCAGTGATGGATGGATTACAGCCGAATCAGAGCGTTCCAATGCTCATCAAACGCGCCTCAAATGGAGAAGATGTATTGTTGAATGTAACTCTAGGTAGCAAATATCAGCACTATCTCGACCTTGGTTGGCAGAAAGAGGATCTCAAAGTCGCAGGAATCGAAGAGAACTCCTCCTTTCTCGGTGTCATTGGACTAAGTGAAGCGACCAATGGAATCGATAGATTGGCAGGTCCTTACAACGCAGATTGGAATGGTAATGCCTTTTCTCGAATCCTCTATTCTCCAGTTCATTTGCTTACTATTCTAGTCACTCCTTTCGATTATAGTGGTGTGTCAATTCACCCTTTTGAGGAGAGCAAATTATCAGCCGACGGATTCCTTGGAATCGGCACTCTCCTATTCCTCGTCAATATGCTGTTTTGGTTGATATGGGTCAATATCCTTCTTGGTTTCACCAACCTGATTCCAATGGTGCCATTCGATGGCGGACATATGTTCAGAGATATGGTCCATGATGGGTTGACCAGATTGAGTAAGTTAGGAAAGAAAGCCAAATTGTGGGGGGGTTGGCATCCGATGAAGATAGAACATGTGGCTGGCAAGGCATCGGTCTACAGCAGTTTCGCGCTGTTATTCATGTTGTTATTCACTATAATCATGCCATACATAATCAATTGATTATTCAGCATCTACTTCGGAAGGTCCATCACCGTCTTCGTGTAATTGCGATAGATCTTCCAACAAAGTGGTCTGCCGATGTTCTTCGCTCCTGCATAGGAGGGCGAGGAAAACATGCAAAGGCATACCCTGCTCCCAATCGAGGAATGGTCTGCCGGAACGAGCCCTTGGCAAGGCAGGAATTCTACGTTGTAACATTCGTAATCTTCCCGTCAATGATTTTGTTTCAACTCGGAATATGCGCCAAGAATCACCACGCACTCCTTTCAGCCTATGTGCGTATAATGGCATCAGGCCACAGCGTTCACCTTCGAGACGCATTGATTCGTGTTGGTCCCAAGTTCTTCCAGAGAGATACATTTTGCGCTGCTTGTTTGCTTTTACTTCTATGGGGAAGCAAAGGTCACCACGCAGGGCTAGGAGATCACCACTTCCTTCCATACCACTACCTGCTGCTCTAACCACCAAGAACGGCCGATGGACAACTTGCATGGCCTTGGCCGTTTGTAGAGCATCACAAGATCTTGTGACCGCTCTTACTCCATTTTCGCAACCTGCGAGAACGGCTCGCAGTTCTCGCTCGTACGAGATTGCCATCAGGTAGCATCGTTTGGCAACAGAATATTAGGATAATGGGCGTATAATGTGTTTGAAGCGCATTTGTACAGTGAAGATTGAAAGGCCACCACATACCTCGTGTAATTGTGGAACCTCTGGTCGTCAGGACTGCTGATTTTCGTCTTGCTTACCGTTTGTGTAAAGAATTGCGTAGGCGTAAGGTCCGTTTTGAACTGTTTTCTGAGGGACAAAGATTGCCCCACAAGAGAAGTGTGTGGCTGGGTACGCCCGAAGAAGTGTCATTGGCCAAGGAAGGACGCGGCATTGGTGTCGTTTGCGAGCAGGTTGAATTAGGGGTAGAGAGGGCTATTCAAATGGCACTCGGACTTTCTTCCACCAAAGTGTTGTCTTTCGGAGTTGATCCCGGGCCAAGGCCAGGAATGGCTTGGTTTGCAGATGGCATTCTAATTGGAACGGCGCAATTGGAGAGAATTGATGATGTAGCGGTGCACATCACGGCTTTGGCAGGAACCTTGGAACATGACAGATTGGTGGTAAGAATTGGAGATGGCGCCCCCACTATGCGTAATCGCATTGTCAACTGCTGTCTTGTTAGGAATCTAGAGGTGCAATTGGTCGATGAGCGTAAGACGTCGTTCGGAATACGAAGGCACGCTCACCATGCTGCGGCAGTTCGAATCGCTCGCAACAAGGGAAAGAGAGTGACTGAGAGAATGCCAGTCAGCCCTACTGATGGAGAATTGCGCGAGATAAAACGTCGTAGTCGTAAACACAGCAATGGTAGATTGACCATCTCAAGTGAATTGGCTAAAGCTGTTGCAGTTGGTAGGTTGACAATGCCTGAGGCCATTGAGAGGCAGAGGCTCAAGAATCGTCGTTGAAATTGTGTTCTCGTGTTGGGGCAACATAGATGTCCACCTTCCTTGACGCCTGAACATGCGAGCAACCGCTATGTTGATTGGCACATTGATGCTAATGATGTCAATGTCTGGTTGCTTCGGTAATGAGGAAGTAAAGAAAGTGGAAGTGGTTGAAGTCGTTAAGGACCCTAGAGTCTTTGTTACCAACAAATCTGGAATGCCGGTTGATGAGCCACCCATAGAGATGATTTTCCAATTCAGTGACGTGGGAGAGACCGGTAAGGAACCCAGTATCGGAATAACTTCGAGTGGCTGTATGTTTTTCATCGCCATGGAGAAAGTCATGAGGTCTTGCGATCATGGTCAAGCATGGGAAGAGACGCAGGATCCAGTGCAATGTTCGCCTACAACTAGCGATCCTTATGGGTGGGTTGACCCAATAACGGATCGCATTTTCAACGTACAGATGATTGGTCTTGAGACATCATGGATATGTTGGAGTGACGATGATGGCGACTCTTGGTTAGGCAATCCTCACGATTCGGGAACTACTCCGATCAATGACCACATCAAATTGGCGAGCGGTCCTTGGACGAGTGACGGATATGGTGCATTTGGACAATTCACTTCAAGTTTCTATGAAACTGCAGTATATTATTGCTATAACAAATTAGTCGGAATATTCTGCTTCACCAGTTTTGATGGTGGTGCAACTTTTGAGGCGGGGGGACAGATTATCGGTTTGGCAACCACCAACGGTGGCCTACATGGGGCGATTTCAACCGCCCCAGATGGAACTGTATACGTAACTCCTAGAGTAGAGACTCCAACGGTAATCGTTTCCAAGGACAATGGGTTTTCATGGTTCCAGAGAACGATGGGAGAAGATGTTCGTACACCTTATCCTCGAAAGAATTCAGAGGTTTCGACTGATTCTGCCTCCAATGCATATCATGTTTGGACAGGTGCAGATGAGGGAGTTTACATGTCCCTTTCTACTGATTCGGGTGAAACTTGGGAGCAAGAGAGCATTCGAATTTCCCCGGTTGAAGTCGTTTCATCGGTATTTCCGCAGACTGATGCTGGTGACCCAGGACGGATTGCTGTAATGTATCTTGGAAGTGAAAATTCCGAAATGCTGAATCAATCGGATATAGACGGTAACCCTTGGAATGGTAATGCTCACTATGCGCCAAACAATGTGTCCTACCATCTCTACATCACATACAGTCTCAACGCTTTGGACGAGGAACCAATCTTCCATACCAGAAGAGTGACCGATGACCCAGTTCAAATGGGATCAATCTGTTTGAACTCCGGTGACTGTCGAGATATTGGCGGCTCAAACAGGAACCTTTTGGATTTCAATGACCTTCATATCGACAGAGAAGGGCGTGTATACGTTGCCTTTGCCGATGGTTGTACTGGTCCGTGCGCATCGAGTAACAATTCTACTGCAGAGGATTCCAGAGATGGTAGAGGTTCAGTCTACTATCTTGCTAGAGGCCCAAGTCTATTGGAAGAATTTGGAGATATGGCCGAGTTCTATCCGATTAATGCAACAACTTACGAAGAGTGATCAGTCATTCGTGGTATCTCTACCAGGAAGAGTATCTTCAGTCTCTCGGTAAACAGTCCGCATGTTATTGATGAAATTCTTTTCTTTCACGATGATAGTGTAATCCTCAATCTTATTCTTCTCATCGTTCTCAAGCCAATCGAGAAGAATCTCGAGTGTCATCTTTGCTCCTTCCCTGTGAGGGTAGGCGAAAACGCCCATGGAAATGGGTGGTGCGATGACGGTCTTCACTTTCTTCATGGATTTCAATTCAGCAATCAATGATGCATATGCATTGCGAATTAATTCTCTTCTGTCTTCGTCTTGGTTTGGACGACGGCAATCAGGACCTACAAGGTGAATAATGTGCTTGAATTTGTCCTTGAGGTTGTAAGGTTCAGTTGTAACACAAGTGGTGACTGGACAAGGCGGTAGATTCTTGGTACGCTGGTCTACCGAGATATCCCGACATTTCTGGCGCAATTCTTCACCCGCCGCTTGGTGCACCGTGGCATCTAATCCTTCGCGTCCCGATAGTCGATTGTTTGCAGGGGTCACAAGAACATCTCCTTCCTGCTTATGTAGGTCCCCACCAATGACTCTAAGAGTGCCATATCGGCATGTTCTTGCCATGTATAGTTCAACCATCGACCTGCGGATGGGGGGCAGGGCTACTTATCCTCATCGCCGAGGTGTTCTCTACGTACACATTTGATGCACGTTCAGTTTGATGTTTTGACAAACCTACAAGCGAAGCCATGATGATTGATTGTTAACACGAACGAAATATGGAGCCGCAGCGCGCCCGTCTA
This sequence comes from uncultured Candidatus Poseidoniales archaeon, assembly GCA_964526445.1. Taxonomy (GTDB): domain Archaea; phylum Thermoplasmatota; class Poseidoniia; order Poseidoniales; family Poseidoniaceae; genus UBA226. Next base: position 13,413 of record CAZGIY010000013.1, on the reverse strand, counting down.
GGTTGCTGCGCGATTCTGTTGATGTTGTTGTTGTGTAGTTGGGCGCAAGGCCTGTCTAACTTGAGAGGTATCGAGGGATTGGATTTGACCTCATCTAGAGATGAAGGAGCAGTTACTTTCAATGATATAGCGGTTCCAGGGGGTTTTGATCAAACCGAATACATGGACTATGACGACGTTGCGGTCTTGATTAACAACCAGAGCACAGCCAGCAGGACCATCGGTTGGGCATTCATCAATGCGCGAAACATCAGTATGAACAATGTTCTAATCTTCAATAACAGCGATACTCCAACCTCTGAAACTATCAATCGCAACCAGTTCAATACTTATTTTGTCGAACCGATGATGGATTGGTTGAACCAGAGCCAATACCGAAGTAAAGAAATCAACTATCTTGTGACCACAAAAGGAATTCCTCTCAGAGTGAGTGGAGGAAACAACAAGGTTTCTTTTGATAATGAGATTGCACTTGTCGAAGGGGATTACAAAGCCGGAATTGACCAAGATTGGTGGATTCAGCATAATTATGGACCATTGAATGGAGGAATTTACGAATCGTTCTCTAGAGAAGAGCATGGATTTTATCTGGTCACCAGATTGACGGGATATACCGTAGAAACTGCCCTTGGCCTTATCGATAAAGCTAACAATTCGCTTGGACAAAGAGGAAATTTCGTTTTGGATCTAGCAAGTAATCGCAATGGTTCTGGATACAAATTTTGGAATGATGACCTCTATGCAGCCAATACCTCTCTGAACGACACTATGGGCTTACCAGTAATTTTCAATCAAAATTCCACCTTCCTCACCAATATCAGTAGTGTCATCGCTTACGCATCATGGGGGTCAAATGATGGTGAGTGGAACAGGAATCAATTGAGTAACGGAGGGTTCGATACTTTGGATGAATCATGGTCTAGTGGTTCTAGACATTGGAACGTTTCATCTCCATCGGTTTCTGGTGCTGATGGTTTTGAATGGATGTATCAAACAGAGACTAAACAAGGTGGCAACGGTGCTCAAGAAGCCAAGGTTTACTCACAATGTTCTCAAGAATCGGGGTATATGCTACAAGGAATGCATGCTGAATATTTTGACAATGAAGGAATCAGTTTCAACACCGCTTCTATGCCTGAACTCATCGATCGAATTCCGGATCATGCTCGCATTGAAAGCAGTCTGGCGTATTCTTCATCTTACAATGCCTATCCTGGTCTCGATGATAGATTCAAGAATGATTGGGGAGCTAGATTCAGCGGCCTGATCGAGATTCCAGAAACAGGGAACTGGACATTTTACCTCAACTCGGATGATGGTTCAGAATTGTGGATTAACGGAGTTAGTGCGATCCAAAATCACGGCTCTCATGGAATGAAGGAAATTTCGTCCAGCATGAATCTGACATCCGGACTGCATGATTTCAAGGTGGAATTCTTCCAAGGTGGAGGGCCTCATGGTTTAATCGTCTCATGGCAAGGGCCAAATGTCAGCAAATCTCATATTCCAGCAAGCGCATTTTTCGTCGCAAACGATGCAATTCCACAATCTGAGGATTTGATTCATGCTTGGGATTTCGAAGAAGGAGCGGGAAGCCAAAGCAATAACAGTGTAGATGATTCACACTTTACCTTGTATGGCATGAACTCCAGCAATTGGAGAACTTGCATCGATGGAAATTGTCTGTGGTTTGATGGAGATGATGATCGTGCAGAAGTTGAGGTTGATGATTGGACAAGTAACTTTTCCATCAGCCAGTGGGCATGGGCCAACTCGACAAATCAAACTACGTATGCATCCACCTTTGCAATAGACGACAACGCTGGTTCTAATGGATCATTCCAGCACATGATTTCTGGCGGAGTATGGAAGTTTCACAATAACCAAACCAAAGATTTCGGTGCTGTAGAGGCACAGAAATGGACGCATCTAGTTTCAGTCTTTGAAGCGGGTGAAGTAAGGCAATACATGGATGGAGTATTGGTCCAAAGCAATGCTTATTCTAATGGTTCTATCAATAATTTTGATTTGTATAAATTAGGAGTTAACAGGGCTGGTAACTCATTCTTTGAAGGTATGATTGACAAGGTTCTGATTTGGAATACCTCGCTTTCTAATGCCTCGGTGACCGTGTTGAATAGAGACATTGTCAACAACTGCTCCGCATATTCGGGTAGTGGTCAGGGCGTTGCATATCTTGAGACAATACATGATGTTCCAGAGGATTTCACAGATCACGCTTGGAACATTTACGTCTATGGCAGAAGAGCAGGAGACGTATATGGAGCGTTTTCCGTTGAGGTGTCATCTTTGGATTCAGATGGAAACGTATTCCATACTAACACCTCATCAAATCAGGCCTTTACAGCAACATCTTGGAGTTCAACCAGCATGAGATTCCGTCCTCATGCTGATGCTACATCTTTACGAATCAGAGTATTGTTGGATATTGTTTCGACTTCTAGCGATGGGTCCTTATTCATCGATTCCGCAGTATTACGAATAATTCGTCCACACATGGGGTGGGAAAATGGTTCGATAGCCGAAACAGCAGTCAGTACGGGGGCTCGTTCATTCAATTGGGGTACTACTTACGGGCAATCCTTGGTCGCCGATTTACTTGAAGACGGCGTTTCAGGAGTCAAAGGCTACGTGTATGAGCCCTACTTGACGGCTGTTGCTTACCCTAGTGTAATGACTACTGCTTATGCTAATGGGTATACTTGGGCTGAATCAATCTACATGGCAAACCCCTTGATGAGTTGGATGGGGGTTGCAGTGGGCGATCCCAAAATGGCAGCTTTTGCTGACATCCTTCATGACGTGAATATCAGTGACATAACGGCCAATGGAACTCCAACCAAGAACCGCACATCTGTACTAGAAGTATTGATTGAGAACCTTGCTCCAAGCGCGGGAGTTGGTGTGTTAGAGGTTAGGGAAAGGCAAGGTAATGCATTGGTGGGCATGGTCAACCTTACTTTGCCAGCGGGAGATCAGCCCGGTAGCAGAACTTTGGTACAGGTGAATATCATGCCACAACGAACGGGATTCACAGAATTTGTGGTTAAATGGGTCAACGCAAGTGGTTACAATGAGAGAATCAAGAATAATAACGTCATGATCATCAATCTCTTGGTCAATGAGGCGCCATCGGTCAATGATGCGTATTGTCAAAGTGATATCATTTACCGAGGAAGCAGTTTCACTTGTAGTGTACAAGCCGAGGACGATCGAGAAGTGATTGCAGTCCAAATCGGTTGGCGTATTCAGGATGAAGAAGGTAACTGGTCCGAAGCAACGATGGTATCTGCTGGTAGCAGTGATAACTCAACTTGGTGGACAGGTGTATCCATCCCCTCAAATGCATCTCTTGGAGAATTGGAATTGATTGTTATCGCATGGGATGATCAGGGCTATGATTCAGGTTTGTTGAGATTTGCTAATGTAACTCAGGTTACCGATGCTGTGGCAAATTGGTATGGTCCCCATATTGAGAGGGTAGATGCGGATGATTGGTCTGGTATTGGTCAATTATCGTTCATCGCAAATGGGTTGATGAGGGCTGCGACATCGCAAATCAAAGCATGTGTTCTCGATGCCGATCATGATTTTGAGACTCAACAGCCGATATTCTACAGTACTTCAGGAACTATTGGGAATGCTAGTATGGAAGAGACCAACACTCCAGACCTTACGTGCTATGTTACGAATTTATCGGTACCATCTGGAGGAGAATTGGCGGCGATTGAAATCGGATTCATGCTGGAAGATGGCTCGTCCATGTACCGTAATGTGATTCCCGGAGATGAAGCCCCAGTCCCTGCATTGGAATTGCGGGATTCGAACAACCAGAGTCTAGATTTCGCCAGTGGTTCTGTAGGGGAATCTATCTGGGTAGAATTGAATGATCGAGATGATCCATTGAGTAGTGCTTATGGTGATTTGAAAGTCAGATGGCCTGGACATGTGGAAAGGATAGCTTCCGTAGATATTCCACAGGGGGAGGCAGGAGTATTGGTAGAGTTACCATATCCACAAGATCCACTGGAATTAGGAGACATAGAGGTTGAACTTTCTTTGCGCGCTGCACATTCTGCGCAGGTGGAATTTAGTGAAACATGGCCGGTTCTTTTGACCTCACCCGTTGGTCTTGGGATTGAATTATGTGATATGGAAGGGGAATCCATTGATGGCCTTGTTCGCGGTCATCAATCGATTGCAACATTATACGTACAGAGTCACCGACCTACTGCCAATACTTTTGCGAGTTTGAGTCAAAGTGGCTGGTCAGTTTCCCCGACGCCTTTACAGAATGATGATCACTCAGGAAAGTGTCTGGATGAAATAGAGAATGCAACGTATATTGAGAGATTCAGAGTCATTGCAGATTCTTCTTTTGTTGAAGGAGAAGTGACTTTGACAATCACCTTCAATGATATTGACGGATTGATGGTCAGGGAATCGGTTGAATTGAACGTTGTTCGTTCACGGCCAGAAGTCAACATCTCTGCTCCTGAAACTGTTCTGGTTGGTGAAAAGTTGAGAGTTGAAGTAATGGTCAAGGATTTAGATGGTGTTCAAGGTACACAATGCACTTTTACTCTGAAGGACCGAGAGTCAAGAGAGGTATTTTCTCACAGTATGCTGATTGAAGTTCAGGATGAGATGTATGGAAGTACCACTTTTTCTTATCCTACTCCGGCTAAGAATAGTAGCGTCAATCAACCCCCTTGGCAGGTCTCGGTATCCTGTACTGATGGCGATGGAGACAGTAGTGAAGTTATCCTGAATCATACTGTTGATGCTGAATTCCCACTTCCGTGTACTGAGGATTGCGAAGAAAAAGATGCTTCAAAGGAACAGCAGGCCTCTACAGGGTTCACTAGTCAAGAGACATTGATGGCTTCAGTTGCTGGAGTTTTGATTTTGTTGGCTGTACTTTCATTTCTCTTTTTGCGAATGCGGAAGGAGGAGGAAACCATGGACCCTTGGTCTCAACGTGATGATTCTCAGAGCATGGTGAGCCAAGAAGAGATTGTGGAGCATCAGAATATTCTGCAGGAAGAGGCTGAAGTTGAGCCCAGCGAGTTCTCCGATGTCTTAGCCGATATTATCTGATATAAACCGCAAGGGTATTCATGGAGAATGGACTCGGGCGGTATGAGCGTCATGGCCACAGGATATGTTCTAATCAATGCCAAGCCAGGAATGGAGTTTCAAGCCTTTCAGGTAATCAAAGAAATGGATCATGTAGTCGATGCAACCATTCTCTTTGGAGATTATGATCTTCTAATCAAGATAGTTGCCGAGGACATGGGTATCATCGCTCGTACAGTAGTCGACCAAATCAGACAGGTAGAGGGTGTTTCAGACACCAAGACTCTGGCTGGGGCCGAGTTCTGAGAGTGGTAAATTTAGTCATAGTTACTGTTTAGTGAGAGATTGTAACCTTGTTATTATTTAACGAAAGATTCTATTATCCTGCACCTTTTCGGTAAACGTTGTACTGCGAAACATCCGACAGAACTACTCTCGAATCGCTGTATTGACCCTCATATGTGGCGCAGTAACACGGTTTATTGTAGAAAGGTTTATCCCCTTAACTATGGGGATGGCGATTTGGAGGTTGAAACCTAATGGCAGATAAGAAGTATTTCGTCCTAATGAAGGGCGGACAAGACACAGGCCAGGTCTTTGCCAGTCGCCAACCACGTGGCGCTGCGCTAAAGGCTGCTACCCGAGGAACAGAGGACATCAGGCTACGCGAGCGCGGAACCAAGAGAGTCCATGTGTTCAAGGGCTGGACCGAGATGGTAGACAAGCCGGCAAATGGACCGGCTTGGCTTCCAGACAGGGTCAAGAAGGCCAATGTGAAGAAGGTCGGCATCGAGCACCTTTGAGTGCCGATGGATGATCTAGGATCACAGGTTCGATACGGGTATAGCTACGCCCGCAAATCCCGCCGTCCAGAGCGAAGGCTTTGGGCGGCTTTTTTCGTTACAAAAATCTGTATGAGCAGATGGTTGCCAATATTCAATCAATGCATGCTTGAATCGGAACGTGCACGTTCACGTCTCGCTTTTTCGGCCAATGAATCATCGAAGGCAAGGAAATCCAAGGCCATGAATGCTTCTTCATTTCCTGCCGCTTGTAAGGCTAGATTTTCTTCCAATAATTCTGCGACACTGAGGTAGGTTGGTTGAGATCCATTCTGAAGTTGATATTGATGCCCTGGTAGAACTAACCATTCTGATGGGATTTCGCTCAAGATATTTTTCAGATGAATTAGGCTTTGATGCATTTTGCTGAAGTTTCCTCCGAACAAGTCCGCTCTTCCACAGCGTCCAAGAAAAAGGCAGTCTCCACTGATGACTACACCATTTCCAATGATGGTGACATGCCCAGGAGTGTGCCCAGGTGTGCAGTGAATTTCAAACTCTAGTTCTCCCATTTGAAATGGAATATGTGTATATTCTGCATGATCCCAACGGTCTGTATCGGGGCCCTTCCAACCTCGTTGGGATTCCAATTCATGGACCCAAATGCGAAGGCCTGCTTCATGCAGATTGCTAACTCCTCTGGAATGATCCCAGTGACTATGCGTCAAAACAGCCGAACCGAGTTTCCATCCATTTTCTGTGCAGATGTCTTGCCAATACTTTGCAGACCAAGGATCGACGATGCATGCTTGACCGGTTTTTTCACAGACTAGGAGATGATTCAGATTGTCCCATTCGCCCAACTGCGCCTGCAAAACTGTCAATCCACTACCTGTAAAGAGGGTCTTGGCCATGGTGGTCAGAGGCGGCTTTAGGCCATCAATCAACCGCTTGGCCCCTATGGGGCCACAAATGCACTGTACCGTAACCCTTCAAGAGTAGCAGGTATGCTCGAGGGGGTGATGAGTGCTGACGCGAGGCGGTCTAGGCCTTGGGCCTTGCTTCTAATCAGCCTCTTCCTTCTTCCAGTTCTGGCTACTGCGCAAGGAGAGGAAGGAGAACTGCAATTGCAGGTGGAAATTGACTTGCCAGACAAGGGATATCTAGTGGCTGGAGACAATTTCTCATTCAGCACTACCATGTTGAATACTGGAGATTCAACAGTACCGTTCAACACCAACCCTTCGTGTCCAATATCCTTCTCACTGCTCAAGCAAGAAGTTGTATTGTATGATTCCTATCTAGAAGATGGTTGCAGGGAACAGAGTAGAGGGGCAGAAATAGAGGCATTCCAGAGTATTGACTTTGGAGAGATGAGCCACAACCTTGCAGAGGTTCCTGAGGCTGGACAAATCGAATTACGCATATCTATTCCTTCAAGTGGTTTGAGCACCAGTTTATTCCTCGATGTACAGAAGCAATACCAAGTTCCAGAGAGTCTGATGCTTGAGGCGCTTCTTGCTGAAACCCCTAGTGGAGATGGAGTCTACGATGAAGTGGAATCTCTTGAGGTATTGCTCAGATACGTCAACAATGGTTCACAGACCATCGTGTTACCGGAGAATGCTGATTGTAGGTTGAGCCTGCAGATTCAAGGCATGAATGGTCAATTGACTGAATTTCCGTGCGATGGAGGGTTAACGAGTATGCGTGGCTATTCTATCGTTGATATTGGATGGATCAGTTTGGACCCCGAGTTGTTGGATGGTCAGCATGAATTGAAGATTGGTCTTCCTGCACAAGATGACTTGGATTCGACCTTGAATTTTGATTACAGCAATTTGGATATTTCAAGTTCAGAGCAATTGAGCGTTTCAATTCAAATCGATAAAGAGGAGTACCGTTCTGGAGATACAATGGCTCTTTCTGCTACGATACATAACGATGGTGTTGAAGATGCTGAATTGTCATTTTCTTCTACTTGCAGGGCTGAGATCCATGTCCTCAATCAAGATGCTCAAGTGGTATATGATACCCGAGATTTTAGAGATTGTCTTGAGATAGATGTTGACCATTTGATAGTTGCAGGTGATTCCTTGGTCATCGATCATGCAGATTGGTCCTTTTTCGATAGACAAGGTTGCGAACTTGAATCCGGAACTTATCGAATGGTGGTCGATGTACCAGAATTTGGCGTGCGTGGTTATTCTTCGTTTGTTTTCATTGGCGATGAGGCAGCAGTGGATTGCCAAGGTGAAGGAGCGATTGTTCTGAGTATTGGTGAATTGGAAGAGGCGGAACAGGGCACATTGAATTTCTCCGCTACTCTTTCAGGTGTTGAGGACGGGGAGTTGCGTTGGGCTCAATCTTGTCGTTTAACTATCGATCTTTACGACCAGGAAACAGGTTGGCCAGTAATTCAATTCGCTCAATCCTGTGATGGAGAAATAGGTCTGCGTCAAAGACTGTTAGATACGCAGAGTATGGTTTACGATGATTTGTCAATGTTTATGATTAATCCGAATTTTGAATCACTTTCTGAAGGAACTTATCGTTTGGAGGTCAGTACTAATTCTTGGCCATCAAGCTCCAGCCAATTGGTCTTTGAGTGGCCATTAGTGGAAGAACAGAGCGAGGAAGATGAAGAAGTAAATGATGTGCTAGAAGAGGTTAGCGATCAGGACTCTGGAGTTATTGTGCATGGATATTGGCAGTATGTCACCACAGACATAGGCGGTTGTTGGTTATTCACCGATATGGCAGGAAGAGAGAGCGTACTAATTGATTCAAGTGCTATGGGAGTACAATGGATGCCTAGTGCCGAACTTGCCGGTAATTACAGTCTAGTAATTCTTGAGGAAAGTCATCCAAGTTGTAAGGAATATGCAAGTTCGTTCATTCTCCTATCCGTCGAGGATGAGTATGTAGCCCAAAGTGAGGAGGCTAGTATAGAGCCGATTCCGGTTGAGGAACCAGCGGGAATTATCGATGAATATGGTGCAGATGTCTTGACCGGGGCCGTAGCAGTCAGTATGATTGCTGTGCTGATGGCATTCATCACAACGCACGAAGGATTGCGTCTGCCACTGACTGGATTGAGTTTGAGCCTTCTAGGACTGATTGGACGCACACATGAGACCAATGATGGAAAGTTCCAGCGTGGGCGCTTGATGGGATACTTGACCGCCAATCCCGGTTGTCACTTCAGAGCATTGTTAGGTGCCCTGCAGATGAGTAATGGACAGTTGACTCACCACATCAAGGTCTTGGAGGATGAGGAAAGAATCTGGAGACGTCCAGACGGCCGTTTGATGCGGTTCTATCCATCTACCATTTCCATCGCTACACCTGATGATGAGTTGCCTATTCCACCTCTCTCTCCAGATCCAAACAGCCTTCAGGGTAAGATTCTGAAGTTGCTTGATGATGATGGACAGTTGGGCACCTATCCGACTCAGTCTGACTTGGCAACCCGTCTAGAAAAGAGCCAGCAATTGGTCAGCCATCATCTGAGGACTTTGCAGAAGTTCGGGCTAGTCGAGAGGAAGAAGCTTGGAATGCGCAACCGTTACAAGTTGACAAGAGAGGCTTTGTTCCTGCTTGAATCGAATGACCTCTGAACATTCATGTCTTCTGAGTAGTATTCAAATCAAGACCCAATGTCGCGCACCCATCATGGCTTACAAACCTCAGGAGTCAGAGCCAGTTTGGCAATCTCTTTGGGAAGAGAAAGGGGTATTCAAGAGTGAAGCCTCGCCAGGGACCAAGAAATTCTACTGTCTAGAAATGTATCCTTACCCAAGCGGTAAGATGCACATGGGCCATGTCAGGAATTACAGCATTGGAGATGCGGTAGCGCGCTACAAGAGAGCCATGGGATTCAATGTGATCTACCCAATCGGATTCGATTCATTCGGTATGCCTGCTGAAAATGCAGCGATTGCTGAAGGAGGCCATCCTCGAGAAATCACGGAGCGAAATATGGCCAGCATTACCGCACAGATCAAGCGAATGGGATTTTCTTATGATTGGGACCGTCAAGTAAAAAGTCACGATGAGGGGTACTACCGATGGAATCAATGGGCTTTCCTCAAATTTCTCGAAAAGGGGTTAGCATATCGAGAGCACGCTCCGGTGAATTGGTGCGAGGATTGTACCACCGTTCTTGCCAATGAACAGGTAAAGAATGGTCGTTGCTGGCGTTGTGGTTCTGAAGTGATTCAGAAGGATATGTCGCAGTGGTTTCTGAGAATAACAGATTATGCTGATGAGTTGTTGTCCGGCCTTGAAGAGATTGATTTTCCCGAGAATGTCAGACTTCTACAGCAGGATTGGATTGGACGTTCTGAAGGTGCAGAAATTATCTTTGGCGTTGAAGGGATGCCCGATGAAGAAATTCGCGTTTTTACCACTCGACCGGATACTCTGTTTGGTGCAACATTCGTAACTCTAGCACCAGAACATCCACTTTGCGAATCCTTGGTCGCAGGCAGTGAACACGAATCTGCTTGGAGGGAACTTCATGACGAGGTCACTAAAATGAGTGACTTCGATCGAGAGAAGGTGTTGAAGGAAAAGAAGGGAGTATTTCTTGGAAGGTATGCTTTACACCCATTAACTGGAGAGAAAGTGCCTATATGGGCTGGAAATTTCGTCATTGCATCTTATGGAACCGGTGCCGTCATGGCGGTGCCCGCCCATGATGAGAGGGATTTTCAATTCGCAAGCCGATATGGAATCCCCATCCAAAAAGTGCTCTTAGCAAGTGAAGAAGAAGACCCCGAGGCAGAACTTGAGGCTGCATTCACAGGACTTGGTTGGATGGTTAATTCAGGTCGAGATGGCTTTGATAGCCTATATGGAGATGATGCAAAGAGGGCGATAATCGAGGCTCTAGAATCTGAAGATAAGGGTAAGGGCACCGTGCAATGGAAACTGCGTCCTTGGCTAATTTCAAGACAGAGGTACTGGGGCACTCCAATCCCAATCATTCACTGTGATACCTGCGGTCCAGTTCCAGTTCCAGAATCAGAGTTACCGGTCAAACTACCCGACGACATTTCGTTCAGCGGCCACGGTAACCCCTTGTCAACATCAGAATCATTCTGCAATGTTGACTGCCCATCCTGTGGGGCTAAGGCTAGAAGAGAGACGGATACGATGGATACCTTTGTCGATTCATCCTGGTACTTCATGCGATATACTGATGCGAAGAATGACTTCGAATGCTTCTCTAAGGATAAAGCGGATTATTGGATGAATGTCGATTTCTATTGTGGTGGTATTGAACATGCTCAGATGCATCTTATCTATGCTAGATTCTGGACCAAAGCGCTCAGAGATATTGGAGTTATTTCAGTAGATGAGCCATTCCAAACTTTGCTTTGTCAAGGGATGGTCAACGCTCCTGCTCCGTGGTGCGACTCATGTGCTGTAACTTTGAAGGTCGAGCATAGAGGTTCATCTTGCCCTCATTGTGGGGGTAAATTGAGCGAGCGCAGTGCCAAGATGAGCAAGAGCCTAGGTAACACCGTAAGCCCAGAAGAGATGATTGAGAAGTTCGGCGCTGATACAGTGCGTCTGTTCATCCTCTTTGCTGCACAGCCAACCGCTGGCATGGATTGGTCAGATACTGCAGTTGAAGCCAATCATCGCCAAGTCAGTCAATTGTTTGACATCCCGGCCTCGGTTCTTAGTTGGGACGGTGCAGAGTCAACGATGGATGAATGGATGAAAGCACGTGTTGTACAAAGGCGTCAAGAATGGAAGCAAGCGATGGATAATTACGACCTTCGTAGAGCCGTAGAAATTTCTCACTTCGACATGATCAAAGACTTGAATTGGTATCTTCGACGAGGAGGAAACAACCCCAATATTGGTCGCTGGCTACTAGAAAAGTGGGCAGAAATGTTGCAACTTGCTACACCTCATTTGGCAGAATATTGGTGGGAGCAACTGGGTAATCAGAACTTAATTTCAAGTCATATTGTAGAGGAATTAGGAGAAGTTGACGAATCCGGTCAATGTGCATTAGATGGGGAAACTTTCCTCAGGATGGTTCTTGATGATGCTAGAGAAAGAAAACTACTCGCGATGAGACATCTTGAGACACCACCTTCTCGACTCGTACTGCAGACTGCTCATGATTGGAAGAGCGACCTTGCAATCTCTGGAATCAGATATCAGCAAGATGGCGGAGATATCAAGCGATTCCAAAAAGTCCTCGAGACAAAGCCCTACGCGCAAGGAGATATGCGTGGTGAAGTAATTACAACATGGCGAAAGAGAATGCTGCCAATGGTCTTCAAATGGTCACCCATCCACAAAGGGCTTCTATTGAATGAAATCGACGAAACCTCAGTAATCAATGCTGCCAAAGATTTCATCGCCAAAGAATTGGAACTACAGACAGTAGATTGTTGGCAAGCAGGTTCCGGTGAAGATGTAGGTGGAAAGGCTGCTACAGCATTTCCACTTAAGCCGTCCATACTGTACGAATGATAACAAAGGAATATCAACCAATGTCTTTGTCATCAATACATGCGTCCTCATGTTATTGTATTGATAATCGGAGGAATAGTTTCATTGGTCGGTATTATCGCGTTTGTCTTTGGAATTGTTCAGATAGGTGATTTGGAAGAGGACTGGAATGATTTTGCCATAGAAGGCAAGGAAAATGGAAATATCACAATTGAAGATATAGAGGGCGACGGAGATTTGGGCGTGACTTTTTGGGTAAAAGGCGTCTATGAAGACATAGATCGAAATGGCCTTTGGGATGTATGCGACAACACTAATGTAACAGTAACTGCCAATCCAGATATCATTGAAACTTGGGCAGAAGGTGCTGAGCGTCTAGATGGTGAATTCTATTTTGAAGTAAATTATGTGCAATACGGAAACACAAGTAATTGTGATGCTGTATCACTCAACAAAGAGATTTCAAGAAGCGACAAAGGTCTTGTCAAAATTGGTCGTGCCTGTTATGGTTGTACTTCAGGAACTTTTGCATTTGAAGCAAATCAGAGCGTTTGGGTGACTTATGATGACGAAGTGTTACGCCAAATAGGAGAAGAAGCGTTGGCTGTTGGGATTGGATTCGCAGTTGGTTGTGGCAGCCTAGGTTGCGGCATTTTGCTTCTGATAATCGGAGCAATTCTTGCCTTCACAAAGAAGGATCAGGCGCAACTTGACGGTTCGATGCATATGGTGGATGGAACTGGGGCGATGGTGGTTCAAGTTCCTAGCCAAACAATTCCTACAATAGGTCAGGTCCAAGTTCAACAGCCTGAAATCGCGCAGTCTGAGGGGCCTACATTAACTCCAGATTCAGAATAGACATGAGCAGTCGATAGCGTCTGTATCGACCCACTGAATCCCGTTTGATTTGTACAGGCCATTGCAATGAGTTTTCGGATAGTTTATGCAATTGAAAGGAATGGCATTTCTATGAGAGCGAGTAGAATATGTCCTGAATGTAAATCGCCTGATGTAACCTGTCAAATCCCAAGACAAATGGTTGGATTAATAC
>CAZGIY010000012.1:0-24203 GCA_964526445.1 uncultured Candidatus Poseidoniales archaeon | reverse complement strand
GCCAGTTTTGATTGAACGAAGATTTTGATTATCGTTTTGGAGGGCATCCATCAACTGATATTTGATGCCCAATTTTTCTGCTAGAACAGTTAGTGCTTGACTATCCTTTGGTAAACATTTACCGCCAATTCCACGCATTAATCCTAAAATAGGATCGAGTTGACTAGGCCCGATAGGTTGAGATTGTTCAGCCGTAATCACATCTTTCACCACGTACCAATCTTCATCTAATGCTTTACAGATATCATACATCTGGTTGGCAAAAATTACTTTCAAAGCATAGAATGTGTTCTTAGAGTATTTCACCAATTCTGCTTCTGTTGGAGAGACGTGAAATGTTTGCTCTCCCTTCAACACTCCAGCTTCTTTATGTTGCGCAAATAGCATTTCTGCCAAATCTTGGTGATGCGTTCCGCAGACCAAAATATCCTGATTACCGAAATCTTCTAAGTGTCTTCTTTCTACTAAGAATTCTGGTGAGTATGCAATTTTTAGTTTGGGAAATTTTTGCTGAAACAACTCAGTAGTACCTGGAACAACTGTACTCTTGAGTACCACCATGAATCCATCGGGTAACTCTCTAAGGACGGATTCAACTATACTTGTATCACAACCCCCTTCACCGTTTGGAGGTGTAGGGACTGCAATGTATGCCATATTCACATTATCAGTGACATCGGTTAGAGAAGTACCTCTTACCGGATCATGAATGAACAATTCATGAACACCTGAGAACCAATGCTCGATAGCGCCACCAACTATGCCCGCTCCTATGATTCCTATTTTCATTATTCAGCCCAACCAATTCTAGAGTCGCCTTTTTTGAAATTGCAAGGCATGGGATTCAAAATCCCATCACGCGCGTATTTTGCAGCTTCAAGGAGATTATCAGGTGTTCCACAATCCAACCAAACATCCTCATCGAGATTTTTCAAAGTGATATTATTCATCTGCAAATATCTCTTGTTGACATCAGTTATCGAAAATTCACTTCCCGCCCTTGCCATCTCTTCATCCAATAGTTCCCAAAAATTTTCATCGAATAGATATATTCCTCCAATTGCAACATTGCTTGGAGGGATAGCAGGTTTTTCCACAATGCCAACAAGATTCCCCCCCTCATCGAATTTTCCTACTCCAAACTCGTTAGGGGCCCCCACAGTTCTTCCTAACAATAGAGCCCCCGGGGCTTCACTCGATTCTTTCCACTGCTTTACTTCATCAACCAATTCAGTACTGGTAATGTTGTCTGAAAAATAGATCAATAGTCGAGCCCCCTCTACATGCGGCCTTGCTAGATTCAATGCATGCCCAATACCCCTAGGCTCTTCTTCGATGACATAGTGAATATTTTCGCCCTTTATCCCAGTCCCAACATGTTTTGCGATCTGCCCAACGAATCTGTTGCCGATGATTGTTATATCTTGAATGCCGGCCCTTCTAATCGTCCCTAATGCATAATCAATAACTGGCCGTTCAAACAATGGAAGCAATGTCTTGTGAGTGTATCTGGTAAAAGGAAGCAACCTACTACCCTCGCCTCCGGCCACGAGAATGGCCTTTATGTTGCCCTCCCTCACAATTTCCCCTCTAGTGTGGTACTCATATAGGGAACGGTGTGAAGATATTCATTCATCGGGAATAAAACAGTCATCATCGATTTCGTGAATTGCACCGGTTAGTAACAAATGATCGATGGCTTCATCCATTTCATCTTCTCCAATACCGCGCTCATTCATCACTCTCAAGATTTCACTTAACGGTACTACTTCTAAACCTTCATCCATTAGAGAATTCATTTCCAACAAAATTAGTTGAGCCACAACGGCCAGTAATGGATCATCTCCGATTTCACCCGGCAGGTAACTCAGCAAGGCCTTGGCGGGGTGCGGCTCTTCTCCATCGTCTAATTCTAAGGCCCCAACGTGCGGCTCGTTTACAGGGTGCTTGACGATATCAAAACAATCGAACAGATTCCGCTGCCCCCGCTCAACAACTTCTTCAGGCTCAATTCTTTTCGCAATAGATTCGACTCTGTGCATACGCTGCTCTAACCTCAACCTCTCACGTTCAATATCCATCTTTAGCAAAGATATCTCTTCTTCTGCGATGTTGATCAACCATTCTTCAAGTCTCCAATCTGGATCGATTCCCTGCATGGCATCACATAACCGCTCAAGGACCTCTGGTAACGGCCCAGTATCGAAGCCAGCCTCTTCAGCCTCCCTCTTCTCTCGGTCACTCACTTCTCCGACCTCCACCGTGGGGGTTGATGAACTCTATCCTTTCCAACTCTGTAAATTACACTGTTTTTGATTTATTTCCCAACATTGACGCGCAATGATGGTAGACAGCGCACAATCGTCGCGTTCATGTATGATATCCCTGTGCCCCAATTCATGTCCTCATACCGTATTGCCATTCTCCCGGGCGACGGCACCGGTAGGGAAGTTATGGCAGAGGCACAGTCTTTGTTGACTGCCATTTCATCATCAACGTCATTGAATTTTGAGCAGATACTAATTCCCTGTGGCGGTCAATATTTTCTTGAAACGGGTAAAGAATGGCCAGATGGCTCTTTTGAGAAGTGCCGTGACGAGGCTGATGCGATATTGTTGGGCGCTATTGGTTGGCCAGATGCTGTTTGTGAGAATGGAGATTTAGCGGGGGGACAAGTTGTTTTGGGACTTCGCGGAGGACTAGATCTCTACGCCAACGTGAGGCCGATAAAACTCTATGAAGGAGTGAGGCACAAAGTGCATGGAGATTTCCAACAGGTTTGGCAAGCGAGCAAAGTAGACATGGTTATTGTCCGTGAAAACACCGAAGGGTTGTACCACAGCTTGTTGCATCGTTCGGCTCTCAAGGCCCAGGGGGGAGAGGAATACGAACCTCCAATAATGGATTTTCCAGGTATGAATGGAGATGTTGCTTGGGATCCACGCCCAATTTCAAGAGCGGGAAGTGAAAGGGTCATCGACTTTGCTCGAAGACTGGTCTCTTTACGCAATGGCAATCCTTCAGGAGTGAGCAAATTAACTTGTGTTGATAAGTCGAACGTCACTCGCGGTTGTCAATTATTCCGCTCAATCTTTGATGAGAAATCTGCTGCTTGGGATGATGTTGAGGTGGATCATGCGTACATAGACGCATTCACAATGTGGCTTGTAAGAAACCCGGAGTGGTTTGATGTAGTTGTCACTTCAAACATGTTTGGCGACATAGCGACCGATCTTGGCAGCGTTCTGCAAGGAGGCATGGGAATGGCGGCTAGCGGAAATATAGGTGACGAACACGCGTTCTTTGAGCCAGTTCACGGCTCTTCACCGAAACACGCTGGTAAGAATAAGGTGAACCCAATTGCTACAATCAATTCTGTACAAATGATGCTAGAATGGTTGGGGCACAGGAATGATGATGAAGAAGCATTGCGAGTTGCCCGGTGCATTGATGAATCAGTTGCAGAACATATCTTTGAGGGTATTGTGCTGACCTATGATCTGGGTGGTAATGCGACTACATCTGAAGTCGGCTCAGCAATAACTGCCCGAGTTGTAAGCAAATTGGAAACGTGAAAACTTCACCTCAAAGGTATTTTTGGGCACTGTCTACAGCACCGGCAATAATTTCCTCCAAAGCAGCTTGCAGGATTTTTGGGTTATCCCAATCTTCCTTTGGTGCAATGGGTTTTAGGCATGAAACGTACAAATTTTCTGCAAACCTACACAATTCATCCACAATAGTTACTTTGGCCATCTTAGCACTTCTAGACAAGGGATTCAAATCAACGACGATAACATCTTTTCCCATCGCCACCAATGCTTCACAGCGATCCCCGTCTTCTAGGGGAACTAGAATGACATCGGACGCCAAAATCCCATCCGAGTGACAATTAGCGCGCGGCCCTTCGAGACCCGGAATTCTACCGTCGGGAGAATTTCCAAGCAGCCGAACTTCCGACACCATGCTTTGCCAAACCCCTGCCTCAAATTCAGGCGGTGTTTGGTTTGTAACTTCAGTGTGGGCAACTTCCAAATATTGCATCAACACTTTCATTCTCTCTGGAGTTCTGTAGAAGATGTTAACTTCCATGTCAGCCCCAATTATCGCTGCACTACGCAGTAACGATTTTGCGGCTAGAGCCATGGCATTTCCATTCAATGATATAACAGGCCTATCAGCAGCACAAAGTCTGGCAGCAGCTTCTTTGGTTGCATCCATCGCACATTCAATCGTCCGCTCACCTATGAGGTAATCGAAAGCCTCTCCGCGCCCATGAGCGATTAATGCCGAATCAGCCAACATCCCTATTTTGGCAGCATCTTCTAACATTTTTCTTTTCAACAGAGAGTTGTATCGAGGGTGAGTTGGATCCGCTGCATGCCCCATTACTCTACCCCCTCGAAAATAATCGACATATCTAGGTGCGGTACGCCTTGATTTAGAGCACTGGCAGAGATTACATCAACACTCGTGAATGAGCCAAGATTCTCAACACTAATTCCACCACTTGCCTCTAAAATCAAGTTATCTGCAGACAATGCATCTTTCACAACCGCTTGTTCTTCAAGAGCCATATTATCCAACATTATTACTAGCGACTCATCATGTTTCCAAGAATTAGCGGCACTTATTGCCTGCTCTACCGTTCGCACTTCTATTTCCACAAACCCCCATTCTTGCGGGTCGATTGATGACAAAGCACTCTCGATAGAATCCATACTTACGAGATCATTTTCTTTCAACATCAATGCATCATTTTTGTCCAAGCGATGAGTCAATCCGCCCCCAAGATGTACCGCCCATTTGTCTAATAGTCCCCAGGTAGTTTTGCGTGTACACGCAATCTGACAACAGGCAAGACTCGCCCACTTCGCTGTATTACTGGCAATCCCAGATAGTCTGGCTAGAAGGTTGAGAATAGTTCTTTCAAGAGAAAGCAAAGTATCTTTCGCCCCTTCTAATTCAGCTATTATTCCTAAGTTGATTTTATCCCCATCTTCAACATACCAAGTTGCCCCAACCCCATATTTTTCTAGAAGGCGCCTTACAACATCTCTACCTACCAACACACCTTCCGATTTACAGAACAATTTTGCCACGGTATGTTCGCCAGTATCCGGCACTAAATTTTGCCCATCGTCCAACAGGAGATTTTCTATCCAGCGGTCCATACTTTCTACTAGACGCGGCGTAGCCACTCCCTCATTCCATAGAAGATGACTGCGGTCATGCGGCAATCGCTCTTTCCCCTTGGCCACAAATCTTCGAAAAGCACCTTGTCGATGAATGCATCGTAGTGGCATATTTCGGCATCGGAGGTCTTCTCAGCGAAGACCTGTTCGGCTGGGCGTGGCGAGGATACTGATTGTCGGAGCAGGGCTAGCAGGCATGGGGGCAGCCCTCGAATCTTGCCGATTGGGCCACGACGTCGCTATCGTTGATGCTTCACCCATTTTGGGAGGCAGGGGCACAAGCGTTGAACAGGAGGGTTGGATATTGGAACCTGGCCCTCATTTCTTACGAGGTACAGGAGAGGTACAGGATTGGTTAAAGAAATCTAGCAAAGTTTCGATCGCTAAAAGGAGAATCGATGCCCGCCGAATGAATGTGATACGCGATGGAACAATGCGCCGATTGCCATTAACTCCCGAGACATTGAACCAATACCATCTAGACGCATCTGAAAAACGTAGGATGAGGTCATTAGCAAGGTATCTCAGCTCCGAATTGAAGAAGACTTCAGACACATCCGTTGAAGATTGGCTAAAAAAGAAACCTATGGCGTTTATTGATACCATTGAATGTTTGAGTATAATTAGTACATGGATACTGCCCGAACAGAGATGTAACCTTTCCTTTCATTTTCCAGATATCATAGCAACATTACGGGGTAAAAACCTCTTCCTCCCATTAGGGGGGTGGGCTGAGGTATCAGGTAGGTTTCTTACAGCAATGGATTCTCTTGAAGTTCAGACAAAGGCACCAGTAGCCGCCTCACGCCTAATTATGGATAAGAAGGGAATGATTAGAGGGGCCCGCCTTTCAGGTAACCTCAAAGTGGAAGCGGATGGAATTATCTTGTGTACTCCTACAAAATCTATTGTTAATATTCTTAGTAGCAGTAGATTGGATTTTGAATTACCCGAGCCTCATGAATTGAAGGTCGATGTTTGGGATTTATTACTTGAACTGGAACTATTCAGAGATGCACACGCTATTTGGGACGCAGATCGCAAAATCATGGTCATAATCAATAGTTCAATAGTCCCAGAAAGAATGCCCGAAAGTTACCAAAAAACGCACTCCCACTTGCAAATAATGTCCTATTCCGGCACAGGTTCAATAGAGGATTTTCTTGATGAACGTTGTTCGGGATGGCGTTCCCATTTAGTTTCAGAAAGGAAGTTAGATCGGGTGGTTATTTCTCAAATGAGTGAGGTCTTTGAAGGTCGACCAGGAATATATCTTGAACAACCCCTGCTGGATAGAAATATCGCTTTAGCAGGTGAATGGATGTCAAGGAATGAATGGTTGTCTGAAGGAGCCTTCGTTAGCGGGATTAGAGCCGCTAAAGAGTTGCATGAGAACATGGAACTATGACGGAAACTTACTACTAAGTCACTCCAGCCCATTCAATTCTTTGAAAACGGTGACCATTAGAGCACAGCCGATAGATACTATTCCAAGCACCATATTGAATCCGGGTGTTTCTCTTTCCTCAGATTGTATTGGTGTGCCTTCACCTACGGTTATCTTTCCGCGCATATCCCCGGCAACATGCGGCTCACAAATGTAGTGAAATGTCTCATCTTCAGTGAAAGTGTGCCTGAAGTCGACGGTTGTTGCAGGCTCACCACTGTAAACCCCTCCCGAACTTCTTTCCTCCGAATCTTCCGAATCTACCTCTGCAACATTATGCCCCATCGATTCATTTTCCCAAATCCAACATGCCGTACCTCCTACATCTATCGATACGTCGGTCTTATCGAAAGCCATCCCTGAACTATCGATGCTGATAGTGACGTCACATTCTTCAGTATTTGTTTGATCATTTGCTGAAACAGTATTCGTATTTGTCAACAATGCCATTACAATGATTGTTCCGATTCCCATGCTTTTCCAGTGCATATTCCGAGGATTAGGGCCTGACTTATTATATACTGTTCTAGAGCATAACGGTTACACCAATTGGATAATAGCGTTCAAAGACCTCCAATTGAAGCCAAGTATGTGCGGGTAGTTACATGGAACCTCAACGGCATCCGCGCCGCGATTCGCAAAGGCCTAGACGATTTTCTTTCCAGTATAGATGCCGATATCTGGATGTTCCAGGAGGTACGAGCATTACCCGAACAACTTCCAAAAGAGTGGCAGTTTCCAGAAGGCTTCGAAGCAATTTGGCACCCCGCCCAGAAAAAAGGGTATTCGGGAGTGTGCACAGTATCGAGAGAAAATATGTCAGAGGAAGGGCGAGGGATTAATGCCCGCAATGACCCCAACGATGACGAAGGCAGACTACTATTGACTAGGCATGGAGATTTGCTATTGGCAAATACATACCTTCCGTCAGGTTCTGCAAGAGAGGAGCGACAGAAATGGAAAGAGGAATGGATGGCAGATTATCTTGATTGGGCAAAGCAATTCGTTGACCTCGAGGTCCCTGTTATTCTCGCTGGAGATCTGAATATCTGCCATACCGAAGATGATATTTGGAATCCTGTGGGAAACAAGAACAATAGCGGCTTTCTTCCACAGGAAAGAGAATGGTTCTCCAATCTATTAGCGAGTGGGTGGAGCGATGTATTCAGAGAATATAGGGGGCCGGGTAAGGGGCCATACTCATGGTGGTCAAATCGCGGCAGGGCACGGGCAGAAGACAAGGGTTGGCGCATTGATTATTTGTTGGCAAATAAAGCAGCAGGAGACAAAGTAAGGCATGTCGAAATTATCAGGGAAGGCGGCTTGGTAGTTTCTGATCATGCACCTGTAGTATTGGACATTGATTTCTAACTCTGTTCAATAATTGCGCATTCTGCAAGAAAAGAATCTACCTCTTTTCGTAAGTTCTCTACTGATGATGCAGTAATGGTAAACTTGATTCCCCCTTCAATATCCTCCGAATCGATTTCATTAATCGCGTTTGAGATGTTGAGAATACTTTGGCGGAACTTAACCTCCCCGCGCCATTCAATAGTCGCCCGATGCACAGCCATACCCTCCCCAGGCGGACTTTGTTCATCGGTATTTTGGCAAACTCCCTAAAATAGGTCAATTACAGGGCATCATAGGCGAAATTTCAATCAAACCCCACTTCATCCAGCGTACATGGACCTGTTTGAGCATCTGTCGTTGATACCGTTCTTGTTGGTCGCTTTAGGGCTGATTAAGATAATTTCTGCAATTGCACATTATATTGAAACTAGTAATAAATTTCGAGAGTCGGAAGTTACCCCAATCAAACTGTATTGGGTTCATACTTTGTTCATCACTGGTTGCTTTTTTGCTCTCATGTTGTATTGGTGGAATTCGTACCAATTCAATGATTATTCATCTAGCGAAAATCGTTTGTGGACTTTTGGCGAATACATGCTGTATATGACCCCAGGAATATTTCTTTATCTTGCACTTGAGATAGCCATACCTGAATTAAAAGACGATGAACCGATAGATCTCAAGGAACATTACTATTCAAACTCGGTCGAGATGTGGGCCACAATTGCTGGCGTCACATCTTCGTCAGTCATTTTTTCACTGTTATTATATGGGAATGAAGTCACTTCTCCAGCCACCCTTGGGCGTCTAATATTATTATTCATCTTGATACCAATGTGTTTCACGAGAAATGAGAAAGTCCACCGGGTTGCTATAGTGATTTTTTGCTTAGCCATGGCTTACTCGGTACCGGAATCTTGGTCCTTACAAAATATCAGCACCTAATTCCCCTTTCCGTTCGCTTGAAGTCGAGAGTCGCTTTGCCCATGCCGTGGAAGACGAATCAGAGACAGAACAGCCGCTTGTCGGACTTCCCGAAGAAGAGACAGTCTTTGCCAGTAGTGGGATATCTTTGGCAACGCCATCAGAATCCCCAGTCCCAGTCCAAACCAAGGCGCTTGCAATATTGATTCTAATTGCTGCTTCAATGGGTTTTTTGAATGGTTTGGACTATTCTATCCAAGACAAGGGTTTGGTGCGACCACATGAGTTCATCTACCGATTTGCAGAACAGGCGCCGCCCTCATCCGCTATGTTGGACGGAATTATCTCGACCGCAGATGGCGAACCTGCAGCAGATTTTTTGGTAGAATTAGCGTATCTAGATGGTCGAAAATTCCAGAATACAACCGATTCTGAGGGAAGATATCATTTTGAAGAAGTCGATCCAGGACTTGCTGAATTATGGATACATACAGTTGATTTCGAAAAAGGTGTACAACATAGAATTCTGTTAACGCCCCCTGTGCCAGGGCTTGAGCCGATAGGGTTCACCAATATCGACATTGAAATGCCGAGTGAGGATGAATATGCAGCAGAGTGTGAAGGTCAAGAAGAAGGATGTATGGCTTGGGTTGACAAAACTCCTCAAGAGATGGAAATGCCATTGATGGACCCCCAAGCAGGTAGTTTGTATTTCATGCTGGGATTCTTATTCATGGGTCTGGCAACTATTTCTGCAGTATTGGCCACCATTGGCTTCCGCAGTGGCTCTCGAGGCGTGCTACGGAGTGCAGCTGTTGTGGTCTTCTTCACCCAGGGTCATTACTACAGTTCTTGCTTCTTGGGCATGGTTGCTGCGGGACTATCTTTTGCAATCCCCCGTCGATATGGAGATTGAAGAAGAGTGAACTATGGATGCGAGCACCCGTTCGACTTATTCGCATGATTGAGGAGGGACCCTCATGGAGGAGCGACCAGCCACGATGGATGCCTCCTCCTGTGCTTGGATGGTCAGATCTATCCCAGATAGAGTGTCATGCATTCACATTATTGAGGGTTCAATAATTGCTGGAGATTGGTCTGGTGGACTTGCTTGCTGGTCATTGGATGGTGAAACTTTGTGGGAATTTTCGGGGCCAGATCGAGTCTCAAGTATAGATGTAGATTCTGGGCATGTTGTTGTTTCCATGGGTGTAGATATCTTGTTACTATCTTTGGATAATGGTATTGAATTATGGCGTAAGGAGCTTGAAGGTTCGGCTGATGAAGCAGTGATGTTAGGGGTTAGTGGAGTTCACGCCATCAGTTCTGTTTTTGACATTGAACATGGAGATTTCATGGAGAGCGCATATTGGCATTATTCAACAGAAGGGGAATTGCAATCAGTATTCAGATTTGATGAGCGCCCATGGTATTTTGATGTTAACAGTGAAAGAGCTCTAATGGGCTTGGGTAGGCCGCGGTGTGGGATTTTAATGGTTGAGGAAGGCGAATTAGGATGGCGCGAATTGATCGATGATGACCCCGCATCTTGTGGAATAAGAGTAGAAGACGAGATACTTATCGGTCACTCAAATGGTGGCTTGTCAACTATTGATTCCAAAGGCGAATCTAAATCGATTAATCTGGAAATAGGTATAGAAGAAATTACTGCAAAACCTTCTGGGTTAGTGATATCATCAGAGTCGCAACTCCACTATTTGTCTAATGATGGGAATTTAACACCCTGGCCCGAAGCAATCAACGTTCGTGAATTCACAACATCATTCTCACCAATTGGAGAAGTAGCTGCAGTATGGGGGATAATTGGTACAACATTGTCAGCCTTTGCTGAAAATGGTGACAAAGTAGCAACTCTTTCATTTTCTTCTCCCCCATGTTCAGTGTCAGGAGATGAGGAACTATTGGTAGTTGGAACAGAGAAAGGAGACCTGTATGTCTTCCAACGCGAACTACTTTGCCGCAGGTTGGAAAAGTTCGACTCTCAAGAAATCAACACTGTCGACTTACAAAGATCATCATTGATGGAAAAACTCCGAAAATTGCGAAAATAATTTCCATTTCACCTGTTATTTTCTATAATCGTTGCACTGAGAACAGTGGAAATATGCCCTTGGAAATGTTACTTCCAGTGGAAAAATAGGGGCATAAAACGAAAGGTTCAAGGACCTCCCCCCCATTTGGTTTTCTTGCCGCTCCATCGGAGTGGTGGACGGTGTCTTCGGACATCTTCCGGGTCCCGTGTTGCTGGCCCGCCTTTAGGGGCAATCAGCAACCTTCTCGGAGAGAGATTTCCGAGTCGAGGTGGAAGAGGAAAGGCTTCGGTCAGAGCTTGGACACCAGCCAAGAGATGGTTTCGACCATCGACTGGTCTCAGGGAATGGATCACGGCAGCACCACCGCCTGCAAAGGCACCGGTGCAATTGCTGGCGCCCATCTTTGGTGGGCGCTGATCCGGACCCAACAGGTCTGCGTCTTCGGACAACAGATCTGGGTCTAGTGGAGGCTTCGGTTGAAACTTGACCAGAGGAGGAAATCTGTTCTACAGATAGAATCCTCATCAGCGGAGGCTGGCAGGGGGGTGGATTCCTGCCCGGATGAATCCCCCCTACCAGTACTCCCACCTGTTTCAACAGTTGGAGCGCGCCGAGCGCGCTCGTCTTATACCCGTTACGGCTCAATTTGCATCGAATGAACACATTTACCCCCCACATTCTGTTTGCCAGCGGAAAAGACAAGGCCGATGCCTTATCTGCGTTCAACATGGAAGATGAAGCGAACTCGCAGCAAGATGATTCATTGGCCAATGCGAAAGCATTGCTGGACGCCTTTGATACTGTTGAAGATACAGGACATACAACAAGATCAGGTACGGACTCTAGAGAAGCCCCCATGGCTGCTCCAAAGCGCCCCCAGGCTCGAGAAGCACCTACTGTTGGTTTAGCTAGAAAAACAGAAGGTATCACCGCTCACGAAGCTGGTGTTGAAGCGGTTAGAGACGCTCCAGTAAATACTGGAACCAATTTGGTGCACGAAGCCCCAGAAAACCTAGCATATTCGCAATCTGACGCCACCTCTAAACCAGCACCGGCCCCTACTAAGGGCAGCCCTTCGGTACCGCTGCCAGGTTCAGTCCCACTCCCCAAGAAGGACGATGAAGATTGAACCCTCAGCGATTTGGCCCCACCATGTTTTCGGGCCTAATCCAATCTTCGAATTGTTCTTCGGTCAACAAGTTCAATTCTAGAGCACTTTCCCTTAAGGTCAATCCATTTTCATGAGCATTCTTCGCAATCTTAGCAGCATTATCGTATCCGATATGGGGGTTGAGTGCAGTTACTAACATCAATGAGTTTTCAAGATGAGATGCGATATTGTCTTCATTTGCACTCAAACCTTCAACACATCGTGTTCTGAATGTCCTACAACAATCGGCTAGTAACCTAATACTGTGTAGCAGATTATGAATCATCATCGGCTTGTAGACATTTAACTCAAAATTCCCTTGGCTTCCACCTACTGTGATAGCAACATGGTTACCCATCACTTGACAACAAACCATGGTCATCGCCTCCGGTTGAGTGGGGTTGACCTTTCCAGGCATTATCGAAGACCCCGGCTCATTTGCAGGCAGAGCCAATTCACCATGGCCACAACGTGGGCCCCCTCCAAGCCAACGGATATCGTTAGCGATCTTCATCAATGAGACCGCTAGGTTGTTGAGTGCTCCACTCATCGATACTACGGCATCATGGGCTGCTAACTGGGAGAACTTGTTCTCTGCGGAAATGAATGGGATTCCTGTCTTATCTGCAATTGCTTGTGCGACCCTTTCTGCAAATTCCGGATGCGTATTCAGACCAGTTCCTACGGCGGTCCCACCGAGAGCCAACTCGAGTAGTTCATTCCACGCAGTTTCACATCTCATTATGCATTTGTCTAATTGCGCAACCCAACCACTCACCTCTTGGCCTAGTGTCAATGGTACTGCATCCATTAGATGCGTACGCCCAATTTTCACAATATGGCTCCATTTTTCGGCTTTGTTGGCCAATGCCTTACTCAATTCTTCCAATGAAGGAAGAAGACGATGATAGACTTCTTCTGCAGCAGAGATGTGCATAGCGGTTGGGAAAGTGTCGTTACTCGATTGCGCCATATTTACATGATCATTAGGATGAACTGGAACCTTACTCCCCAACTTTCCACCAGCCATTTCTATGGCTCTGTTCGCAATTACTTCGTTTGAATTCATATTGGTTTGAGTACCAGAACCAGTTTGCCAAACGCGTAGTGGAAAATGATCATCTAATTTCCCATCGATGACTTCCTGCGCCGCATCTTGAATCAATTTGCTAGTATCTTTGTCTAACCCACCCAATTGCGTGTTGATTTCTGCAGCGGCTTGTTTTAGAATACCAAAGGCCCTAATCAAAGGCCTCGACATTTTGTCGTGACCAATATCAAAATTCAACAGCGATCTAGCAGTTTGACAACCATAGTATCTGTCAGCAGGTACGCTAAGTGTACCCATGGTGTCGGATTCTTCTCGAAATTCTCCTCCAGTTGTTTTTGCAACCTTTGATTCAGTTGGAGCATCACCTGGTGGCAGTATGGCGGCGTTCTCCAGCCCTTTTTCAATCAGTTTGGTTATGGTTGCACTTCTTCCTTCTTTGCGACCTTTGCCAACTTTCGCATCTAATTTGGCAGCTAGTTTCTCTGGTATGCTGATGCTCAGGATACGCCTGTCGCCGGCACGATGTTTGCCCATAATTAGGCGTCGCATCCGCACTTAATAAATAATCCGAGCACACTAACCCTGTCTAGAGACACTGATAATCTGTTGAGGCTGCACAGGCCGATCTCCCGCGCCCTTTTGGCAACCTTCGATAGCCATGACTACATCCATTCCAGATACTACCTCTCCAAAGATCGCATGGTTCCCATCTAGCCAAGGGCATTCGACAGTAGTCAAGAAGAACTGCGAGCCACCGGTGTTCGGTCCTGCATTTGCCATTGAAAGCAATCCAGGGCGGTTATGACTCAGTGCTAGTGCATTTTCTTCGCATGGAATTTTCCAACCTGGCCCACCTGTGCCAGCGCGTGGATTATTTGGATCTCTTGACAAAGGACATCCTCCTTGTAACATGAATTGTTCAATGACTCTGTGAAAGTGCAGTCCATCGTAGAATCCATCGTCAACCAATTTCATGAAATTAGCCACTGTATCTGGGGCCTTGTCATCATACATCTGCAGCAGGATTTCTCCCGCACTTGTCTTCATCAATACTTGTGTCATACCATCATCACCTGAGTTTTCTTCAGCCATTCCGGCACCGAGGGGGTGCATGATTGAACCGGTCTCAAGAGTTCCTTCAGCCGCTCCTCCCCATGCCTCATCTGCTATTTCTCCGTGAATGTTTGAAATCCGCCCTTTGGAACGTCCTTTAACCCGATTGAAGAAGGCATCAGTTTCATCTTCGAGGTCATCTTCTGTAATCTCTTCCACGATAATTGCAGGCTTCTCAGGTTCTGGTGGCAGAATATCTTCATCTCGCTTCTTCCGGCTTGGCGGTGGTCCGCGAGAAGGTTTTGGGGGCTTACTTTTTTCTTTTGTAGAATTTTTATTTATTTCCACCAGTTCACTTTGAAGTTCATTCAATGCGTCAATAACACAACGTTTGTCAATATCTCCACCATCAATGTCAATTTCTGAGCTTAATTTGATCTCTAATTGCTCATCAGTCAAAACATTACCAGAATCAACTTCATTCTTTACAAAGTTTGCACTAGTAACACCTTCTTCTATTGACATTCCACACGATTGAATCATCTTCCTAACCATATTTTGCATTACGGCATCAACTTTTTCAGAATTGTCTACAGAGTCATCATTATCACCAGCACTATCACCAGCAGCAGCAACTCTTGCATCTTCTTGAACGTCCCCGACTTCCTCCAGAACAGGTTCTACCGGGTTAGAACCTCCTAGCGCGGAGACGGCTTCCTGGAAATCCCCAGCGCTGAGAAACCCAACAAAATCACCGGCTACGCTGTTGACGATGACAGCATCAGGTTGCCTCTCAGGTAGTAATTGCGGCAACCTCTCTAGTGGCGTCTTGTCAATAATCTCCAATATGTTGGTTAGCATGTTACTCTGTGCACTTCCTCTTTTGACCTTGTGTCCTTTTCGTTCAAGTTCTTGAATCAACTTTTGATCAATCATTCCACATATCCCTTTTTTCGGGTCATCGATGAGGAATGTCAGACCCGGATCCGCTTCTAATTTTTTCAAAATCTTCTTCATCGCAGTCTTTGGAGGAATCAATTCAAACTCATCGGTGATGTTGAGGTCTTCTACCAATCGCATAGGCTCACCCGATGTTCCCGTGAACATTCTCCCTCAATTGACTTGTGTTTGGGACAAATGGTTGTGGCAACAATCAAACATGATTACGCGACTTGCAGTAACATGGCCAAGAGCAAACCGGAGGCTGAGCCTGATTGGGACCTTGCAGGTGAGATGTGCAGCCTTTCCATCCAAGTATATGAGTTGGAAGAGGCAATGAATCTAGATCAGTATGGATATCACCTGCATGAATTCATTAATGATGATACGGTTGGAACTCAATGTTTCATTGCTATTTCCCATGAGGGTAGGTTGGCAATTTCCTTCAGAGGAACATCCGATTTTACTGATGCATTAACAGATGCTTTGGCAGTCAAGAAACGCTGGATACATGGCAAGGGCTGGTTGTTCTTTTCTCCAAGGGTACATTTTGGTTTTCTGAATGCTTACCTTCCAGTAAGGGATAGAATTCTCAAATCGATCAAGGAACTTAGCAAGAAGAACAGGAGGAGAGTACACATTACGGGCCATTCTTTGGGCGGAGCGCTTGCAACATTATGCGCAGCGGACATAAGGCGTACTCTGAAATTGCCAGTCACTATGTACAATTATGGCAGTCCAAGAGTGGGTAACCGTAGATTCGAGAAGTTCTACAATAAATTGGTTCCAGATACTTACAGATTTGTCAATGACAAGGATGCAGTTCCAACAATTCCTAAGGTAAATTATCACCATGTAGGAAATCTATGTTACATGGATAATGATGGCGAAATCAAGGTTAACCCAGGGATTGCGACAAGGCTGTTTGATTCAATACAGGATTCGATAGGGTTCTTGGATTTTGAGAAACTCACAGATCACTTGTCATCTCATTACAGGGATCAGTTGTTACCCTTTACGGATAAGGTGAAGCCATTGTATGGGGAATTCAAAGACACTGTTGCCGAAGTCGTCGAAAAAGTTGAAGAAACTGTTGAAGAAGCATCTGAAACTGTTGCCGAAATCAAGAAGAAAGTCGGCAAATATGTGTGAATCAGGATAGAGAGACAGGCCCAGCGGAATTGACTTCTGAAGATACACCGCTTTCGTAACGCTTGAAGTTTTCATTGAACATACGGGCCAATTTGTCTGCAGTCATATCGTATTCTTCACCACTATTCCAAGTTCCTCGTGGCTGTAGAACTTCAGAAGGAACATCAGGACAAGAAGTCGGAATTTCCACTCGGAACCGTGGGTCTTGAACGAACTCCACATCATCCAAATCACCGTTTAGTGCAGCATTTAGCATGGCTCTAGTCCATGGAATCTTCATTCTGGAACCCACTCCATATTGACCACCTGACCAACCTGTATTAATCAACCAGCATGTAGCATTATGTTCTGCCATCTTGTTGCTTAGTAGATCTGCATAGACCCCAGGGTGCATTGGCATGAATGGCTCTCCAAAGCAAGCAGAGAAAGTAGCTTCAGGGTCAGTGACACCAACCTCCGTTCCAGCCACCTTTGCAGTGTATCCTGAGATGAAGTGGTATGCTGCTTGTGCAGGAGTCAATCGAGAGATTGGGGGGAGGACACCAAATGCATCACAAGTCAAGAAAATGACATTCTGTGGGTGACCCCCTCTACTGTCTCCAGTTCTGTTTTCAATAAATTCAATCGGGTAAGAACCACGAGTATTCTGCGTTTTGCTGGTGTCAAAGAAGTCCGGCACACCGTTTTCATCCAGTACGATATTCTCTAGCACAGTTCCATGTTTTCGCGTGGTAGAGAAGATTGCAGGCTCATCTTCTTCGCTCAAATTGATGAGTTTAGCATAACATCCTCCTTCAAAATTGAAAACACCATTTGAACCCCAACCGTGCTCATCGTCGCCAATTAATTGACGAGCGGGATCAGCCGAGAGAGTGGTCTTTCCGGTTCCAGACAGTCCAAAGAAGATTGCAGTATTATCACCAGTGGTATTGGCACTGCAGTGCATTGGTAGGATGCCTTTGCGTGGTAGTAATAGATTCATAACACTAAAGATGGATTTTTTGATTTCTCCAGCATATCTTGTTCCCCCAATGATAACTTCGCCTCTTGCATAGTGAACAATGACGAATGCCTTTGAATTGACACCATCAACTTCTGGAACCGCTTCAAAATGGGGGGCGTGAAGAACAGTGAAAGCGGCGGTATGTTCAGCGACTTCACTCTCTTTAGGGCGAACAAACATATTTCTTGCAAATGCAGAGTGCCAAGCATTCTGCGTAATGACGCGGATTGGTAATCTCTCCCTAGGTTCGGCGCCACAGAACAAATCTTGGATGAACAAGTCCTCTTGCTTGGATAGGTATTCCACAACCTTCGCCCTTAGAGACATGAATACATTTTCAGTGGTTGGAATATTGACATTTCCCCAATTCACTTCTGAACTGGTACTCTCTTCATCGACGATGAATTTGTCATTTGGGGAACGTCCTGTTCGATCTCCAGTTTCAGTCACCAATGCTTTATGGGTACTAAAGACCCCCTCGTTTCGCTCTACTGCTGAATCTACCAATTCAGCCGCATTGAGATTCCAATGCAAGCGCGCAGCGGTTTCAATTCCTAGATTCTCCAATCCGGTACCCTTAGGGGTACCGTCAACTTGAGAAGAGGGTGCTTCCATGCCTCCCCGACCAACCCTCCCTCTTTACTTATTGCGTTCACAATGGCCCATAGATATGCGCTGTTCAGCGATGAGGTCAAGGAGTGAACATGTTTCACGGAGACGATGGCCGCATCCAAAGATGACCCGGCCTCATCTGAGAAAATCGAGGACAAGGTTCTTTCTCAGCGGGCCTTTGAGGTCGGAGAAGGGATTGATTTAGCAGGTTTCATGGTTGCCGAAACGGAATCGGAAAATACCTTGGAAGAAGGCACTGAATCTCCCCCTATTGATGAAGCATTAGGAGAATTACCTCAGTTGTTTACAACTGGAAAACAGTCCGAGGATTCAGAAGCGCCAGATCCTATGAAATCAGAAGCCGTAGAAGCAGAGCAGCGAGTACACTGGTCGATGATGGTCACCATGATTGTGCTGTGGAGCATTATTGGTGCTTATGTTGGTATGACATTTTCTGCATACTTTGCAGGTCCAGCGTTGTTTGTTATGGCCTTGTTTTCGTTATGGTTGGCGAGTAAGTGGATTCCAGATCCAAATATGCGAATTCTCGGAACTACTTGGGCAATAATCTCAATGAAATTACTCTATGGTCTAGTAATTGATTTGCATCATTGGGGTTTACTCAGTGATTTGATGTTCTCTGAAGATGTAATCTTGGGGATATTATTGCTTAGCACGGTCATATTGAATATCGCTCTAGCTTATCATTTCGATGAAGATGCCATAGCCGCTCAAGCGACTTTGGTACTATTAGCGATAGGCAGTGCTGCTGGTGCATTGTATGGTGAACTCGGTGTTGCTTTGATGATTGGATTAGCAACAATTGTCCTCCATTCCCTAGCACTGATGAGGAATTCGGGCAATCTAACGAGTCTTGGAGTTGCGGCCAGTAATTTGTGGATAGGTTTGCATGCTCTTTCAAGTGGATGGAATATCTTGGGGCTTCCAATTCTTGCATTTGATGATGCTTTGGTATTGTTGTTACTTATTCTATTCGTAAACGCGGCTAATGCGGCGATGGCAGCCCATTTTGCAAAGCGTGAAAATTGGTTCAGTCAAGGATTTGCTGCACTCGGATTAGGACGCCCAGGACTGTGGGGGGTGTCCGTGGGATTGGGTATGTTTGGGGCTATGTTGGCAATCTTTGCAAACAGGGAAGATACAGGTTTTGCTTTAGCCCAGATCAGTATTCTACTGACTGCTTTTGGAGCATCCTACCTAGTGGTCAGAGGAGTTGACCCATCAAAGGTGATTCCGGCAGTCATGCCACCGATTCCAATTCTTGTTGCGGCGTTGGTGTTGTTTGATACAGGTGTTTTCACTCCTCCAGTATTGTCAGGACATTCGATTTTCGCAATCGGGATGTGTATTGTTGCAGCTTTCAGTATTCTCAGAAATCAAGATGCGGTTAGTGATCATGTCCTGTGGTCCGGTGCTTTGGTCATCGCACTCCTTGCAACTGTATTGATACCCGCAGGAGAGGGAGAACAGGGAGACCTCCTATTAGTGACACTATTGTTGATGTTTGCTGTATTAGGTGGTTTCGCAGTCAAGCGTTCTTCGCCCTCGATTGCAGGTACAGCGGTATTGGCCCCGTGGATTTGGATACTATTGTTTGCAACCGATGTAGAGAATCGTTTCATTTCTGTAGACATATTACCCGTCGTTCTGAATCCTGAATCCTTAACATTCTTCATGTTTGGAATGGGGCTCTTGCAGGTTGGAATCAATCTGACTATGGGCGAAACGGGAGTGGATTTGGGTAAGGCATTTGGTAGTGGAACTGAAGCACTTGCTAGAATAAAAGATTCAGGTTTGCTCAAACTTTGGCCCTTGGGTTGGTTGATTGCCCTTCTTGGTTGGTTGGCAGTTGCAAGGCCAGATGGGTTACCTGCTTTGGGATTGGTATTCGGAATAGTTAGTCTTGCAGCCATGCACATTTCGATTCAGTCTGTAGGGCGGCATGTGAATCAACGTCGTTTCATGCTGATTACTTTGGCTGTAGCGACCTTATGGGCACATTGGAGGTTTGGATTGACACTTGCGTGGATTCCTTTGGTTGCAGTATCCGGGATTTCCTTGGTGTTTGATGCTAGCAGGCGCGAATTGGACAACCCGCATGAAATCGAAAATAGATCTGAACCCCTATTCACTCTGATGTTTTCTTTTGTTGCAATCCATTTATTGCTGGCTGCCTTGGAATTGGATACTCAGGACTTACTCCAAGGCGCGTATTGGCCAAGCCAGACAGTTTCTATTTGGGTAGTACTCTGTACAGTGATATTCACTCTATCCTTCTTGCTTCCAAATATATCGCATTTAGAACGACCCTTGGGTCCATCTTTGGCCTGTGTAGTCATGTTGTTGTCGTTGATAATATGGTCTAATTCCATGGATTCGTCTGCTTTCCTTCTGTCTTGGTTGTTGTTTGCAGCAACTGGACTTTGGTTAGTATCTAGGGCTGAGATTCGCCTTGGCCTTGCCTCTATTGCAAAGGCAGAAGATAGAATCCAATCAGCAGCCGTTCGACAGGAGCAAATCAAATCCGGTCTCGCTGGTGCTCAGGCACCCGAAGTTTCTGAATCAGGAACAGGAGTGGGGTTAATCGATGCCGAACTTGTGCATCAAGCTGCAAAGCAAGCAAAGCGAAGAAAGAGGTCTGGAAGTATTGGGGAATCCGATCTTGTTGCAGGAGACGTGTTCTATACGCCTACGATAGCCTTGGTATTCATATCATTAGTTTGTTTCTTTGCCTCATGGTGGTCATATTTCAACGGCGATGGTGAAGCCGCTCTTCTATTCGCTGCACTCCTTTCTTCTGCTGCAGTCATGCTGACTCAGCAACGTTCGCGAAATCTTGAGATGAGAATGCCGGATGTACTTGGGATTGAGGCTCCAGTGGCATTGACTGTAGCTGGACTTGTATTGGTACATCTTGCTGGTCGCGTTTCACAACGATATGTTGATCCTGATGCTCAACTGGGGCTATTGATTCTGGCTCTTTCTCTCTGTTTCTTAGCTTGGTCGTCGCTTATTGGGCGCAAGGATCTCGCTTTGCGCCTACCTTCGGCATTGGAGTGGATAATGTATGGTATGGTAGCGGATAGGTTGGCAACTATGTTCCTTTCAGGCGGCACTCCCCCGCCTATGCAGGTAGACCCATTTGCTGGCGCCTTGCTTGAATGGATCACTCCTTGGATTACATTGGAAATTATACTCATAGGAGCATTGTTGCTATTCGATATGGTAGAAAGAAAACGCTTGGATAGAGGACTCCAAGATCATCGCGGAGCAGATGGTAGAACGGTTTGGATTCTTATGGTTATGTTGATTTCATGGGGTCCTGCAACATTGTTGGCTGCCGTGTTAGCTTTGACGCGAGCGCGTTCATGGGATCAACCCGGCTTAGCAGTCACAGCCATGGTCCTTCTACCGATTTCATTGACACAGTCAAATGTCTGGATGGATTTGAGCTCAAGTCTTTCAGGAATAGTAACTTCTTCTACGGGAATCTTATGCTTGGGACTGTTAGCAATGGCGGTGTATTCAGGCAAAGCCCGCTGGTCAACTGCATGGTTATGGGACATCCACATTCTTCTTCCCGTAGGTGCCCTGATTTTTTCAGGAGGAGCAGATGCCTTTGGAGTAGTTTCGGTATTGATTGTAAGCGGTGCGGCTTGGGTTTCCGGAGTTCTAGAAGAGCGCAGATCTTGGCGTGTTGTTGGATTCCTTGACCTTCTAGCAGCCTGGGTGTTAGCAGGTTTGGCACTATCATTGGGCAAGATTACGACATCATTGCTACTGCCTATGCTCCTAGCATCAGTAGTATTACTCGGGGTAGTAACTTGGTTGGGGCAATCACGTAAGGACAGACTCGCTATTGATTGATTTTCAGTTTTGGCTCAAGAGAGTTGATTAATTCTTGAATCAGTGATTCCATGTTAATTCCAGTGGTTCGGATACTGATACTTGTCTTGGCTTGAGTTCCAGAATTTCGTACAGCAACGGAGCAAAGGTAACCTTGGACCTCTCCTTTCACCAGTAACAAATTTTCTTCACCGTTCACTTTCTCAGTCTTCCAAGATACTTCGGGGTACCTATTGTTGAGTAATTCGAGAACCAACTGAGCATTCTCATTTGCCCCATCCCATTTGGAGCGGTCACTTGGGGATATTGACTGCCTAGATTTCCACCCGGCAGCGAATTCATCTTCTTGAACCGAACTTGCCATTGCACACAGTGTTGCAAGCAAGGTAATTGCTCCGTCTCCAACCAAGCCCCATTTCCCTTCAACTTGGGGATGGGGTGTTGTCATCAATATATGACCCGAGTCTTCAGAACCAATTCTGAATGGTTCATCTATACCTTGCAGAAGTTCTTCTTCAGAATTATTGGGCTTGAGTGCAGCGGCTAACCAACGGTCTCCCACGGCAGTTTCGGCACACATCAATGTGGAATCAAGGTCTTGCAAGGACGTTAGCAGGGAAAGGTCAGATTCAATTGAAGCAGCAATCATTCCTTCACCAATCGAGTCGGTTTTCTTGGCAGCTTTAACCAAACGATCTAGCATCAAATCACCATCGACCACTTCGACGCCCTCGTTCTTTGAATCTACACGAATTAATAGACATCTATCTCCATCCCCATCGAGTGCAGCACCAACAATGAGCCCAGTAGTCCAACTGTTGTTTGCTCTATTTGCCAAGGAAGTGAAGAGTACATGGTCATGTTCTCTATTCATCAATTCTCCCCAACTCATTCGTAAGGTAGGAGATAATTCACCAGCGCCACACCCTTTATTCAGCGCTTGACAATCAGAACTTAACTCAATAGTGGAAACCAAATTTTCACTCATCCACGCGGCTAACCATGTGTGTGCAACGCCCTTTGAAGAATCCAATAGCAAACCCTCTGGGGGTACAATATCATGCAATGATGCCTTACCAAGAAATCTTTTCTTGATAGGTTCTAACCTATTCTTGCTTACATTCATGTGAATTGCTTTTCCATCTATTTGTGAATCTGGCTTAGCCAAGTATGCTCGCTCTTCATTCGCGGAACCTCTTTCTTCTGCCGATAATTGAAACATCAATTCTTCTAGATGCCCTTCTATCTCAGGGAATGTTTTGTATCCATTGCCATCGAGAACCTTGATTCCACTATCTGTGTCGGGATTATGACTCGCTGTAATCATGCACCCAGCATCAGCACCGGTCTCCAAGATACTAGCATGCAACCCTTGTGTGGCACATTCACCAATCCACGTGACATGACACCCACTAAGGTGCAGTCCAACCGTCAGCGCTGAAGCTAAAGATAGATTCAATGGTCTTGCATCCCACCCCACTACAACATGCGGCTTTCCTTCTCCAGTAGGTCTGAGCCATACTCCAAGCGATTCTCCAACTAATTGGATTAATCCGCAGGAAAACTCCCTGTTATCGATAAAGCGCGCAATCGAATCTTCATCTCTTCTTTCATCGGAAACTGCGAGCCCCCGAATCCCATCGGTTCCGAAGATTTTGCCCATTATGAACCCTCAATCCAAAATGCTGTCGTTTGGGAAAACACCTGTAACTGTTGTATTTGGATGGACCATACACCCGGGAGATAGTATGGATCCCGGATTGGTGACGGTATTACATCCAAGTTGAGAGGTATCACCGATTAATGCTCCAAATTTTCTCAGCCGTGATGGGATTCGATGTGTTCCTGAACGTAAGATAACCTGCCCACCATCATTCCTTAGGTTAGATAGAATCACACCTGCACCGAGATTTGCATTACTTCCGATGATTGAATCTCCAACGTAGTTGAAATGAGGTGCTTTGGCCTTGGGCAATAGAACTGAATGTTTGATCTCAGAAGCGTGCCCTAACAATGCTTTCCAACAAATCCAAGAGTTTTCACGAATATATGCTCCATGACGTATAATCGCCTCAGGTGCGACATAACATGGGCCGATGAAATGCGCTCCAGGCTCGACAATTGCTCTTGGATCGATGTGTACGGGACCTTTACTCTCATCAAAACTGATGTTAAGTCCCTCTGGGATGTTTGAACCAAGAGAATCTAGTGTAGCGTCAAGCAAGGGCTTGAAACTCCAACTACTGTCTTTGTCGAGTAAGGCCCAAGGCTCGATATCATGGCGTGGAAGTACGGGAATTACTCCACGATCTTGAATATTCCAAGCAGCAGATTCCGCTGCCATCCACGGCCAAAGTTCCTCGGCGCTCGGCATGAACAACTCGTCACCCAAGCCTAGTGGCA
>CAZGIY010000011.1:1776-24950 GCA_964526445.1 uncultured Candidatus Poseidoniales archaeon | reverse complement strand
CGGGATAATATCTCAGAGGGACTCCGATTAGCAATTGGGAATTTGACGAACTACTGCGCCTGATTCCATCTGATGTCGCGATACTCTGCGGGGGATTGGCGATACGACTGTGGCGACAAAGTGGCTGGATGCCACTCAGACGGAACCTCTTTTTGGCCGTGCAAGATACTGATGCTACTCTGAATCATTTCCTTGTTAATGGCGAGTGGAAACATCAGAGACGTAGCTCAGAGGAATGGACACAATGGGCACAATCTGGTGCTGCATCATCAGCAGTCACTTCACATCCTGATTTGAATGGACCACTTACTTACGAAGTAGAAGTTTACCAAGGCTGTGTAAGATACAAACGCGGTTGCAAGTTCTGCATTGAGCCGAAAAAGGGCGTTCCGATTTGGCGAAGCCCAGAAGATATCATCGAAGAAGTGCGAATTGCCCACGATAATGGTGTCGTGAACGTAAGACTCGGCGGAATGACTGATGTATACACCTACATGGCTGAAGGAGTGGTGGAACTGGAATATCCAATCCCCAACCCAGAGCCAATCGCCCGGCTCCTGCACGGTTTAAGAGAAGATGAAAGAATGGATATTCTCGCTGTCGACAATGGTAATCCTTCGATCATCGCAGAAAATCTAGAACCTGCCGCCGAGATTACAAAGACACTATGTGAGACACTCTCAGACGGCGCAGTACTCTCTTTCGGGTTGGAAAGTGCAGACCCTGATGTTCATGAAGCCAATTGGCTGAACTGCTCTCCTGAACAACTCAAAACTGCAGTGCGTCTGGTTAACGAATATGGCAAGGAGAGAGGGGAAAGAGGATTGCCCAAACTATTGCCCGGACTGAATTTCATCGCTGGGCTCAATGGTGAAACCAGTACTTCATACGCACACAACAGAGAACTACTTCAACAATTGAAGGAGGAAGAATTGTGGCTTCGTCGAATCAATATCAGACAGGTGGAGGGAGAAGGTTTCCAAGAAGTTGAGGAGGAGCCTTTCAAACAATTCAAAGAATGGGTTAGAGATGAAATAGATGCACCACTCTTAGAAGAAATGTTTCCAGCAGGGCAAGTCCTGAAACGGGTGCGTTGGGAGAGCCACGACAATCGTATCCGCATACCTTCGCAATTATCAGAAGAACATCGTTCGCCAAAGATTCATGGCAAGGCTGGAGTCACCTTTGGCCGGCAGATCGGTGCTTACCCAATCCTCATCGGAGTGCCATATCACATCCCTCTAGAAAGTGAATCTGACATAGTGGTAACTTCCCATGGTAAGAGAAGCATAACCGGAGTAGAAACTGGACTCGATATTCACACGGTAACTCAATCGCAATTACAAGCGATTCCCGGAATAGGGGAGAAGACTGCATGGCGAATAATCTCTCAACGGGCTAAGAAGATCAACAAGGGTCAAGAATTCGGATTCGATGAAGCATTTGAGGGTCTAGAGATACCTGAAGCCGCACGCAGCGTATTCTGAATGGTGATGAACCAGTACCTCTTCTGCGGATTGATGCAGTCAATACGCGAGGCCGCAGCATCCCTGTCCAAGGATTGTCGAGAAATAGCCGACAGAACCCTTGCAGATTCTCCCAAAGTTGGCCTCTACTACAATCCATTGGAGTATGCTTGGGCTCCACATTCAGAATACATAAGCAGGTTCGCAGGACTGGGTGCCAAGACGTTGGTGGTAGGAATGAATCCGGGACATGGAATGGGAAATACTGGCATTCCTTTCGGTTGTCCAGAACAAGTCGAGAAGACACTTGGAATTGTCGATTTAGAAGTAGCACAACCTCCAGTGCTTCACCCAAAGAGGCCTGTAATTGGTCTTGAATGCCCGAAACCAGAAATCTCCGGGCGCCGTATCTGGACTCTGCTCTCCACTCTCTACGGTTCACCTGAAGAGATTCACAAGAATGTCTACATCGTCAATCATTGCCCACTGTGGATCTTCACACCCAAGGGAGGAAACTTGACTCCAGACAAACTCAACACCAACGAAGGCGGTGAATTGTTGGCTAGATGTGATGAACACCTACTGGAAGTGGCACGTTTACTCAAGGTAAACAGAATCGTTGCAGTTGGGAATTATGCCTATCAGCGAATTGAACGTCTTTCACATGGACTTGAATTACAAAAAATACCTCACCCCAGCCCAGCCAGCCCTTTAGCAAATCGAAACAATGGACAGGATTGGAGAGACATGGTGACTACTGTGTTGATGCAGAATAGCCATGACTGACTTTGATAAGTGGAACTACTTCTCCGCAGCCATGGCTGAGAATGATATGCAGTGGGCATGGCCGAAGGCGGATGCACATAGAGACTGGAGTCAACCGAGAGGAGATGACCCGAGAACGTTGTACGAGATGCTGATGCAAAGCGTTGAGAGGTTTGCAGATTTGCCCTGTATTGGATGGGTTCAAGAGGCAGGAATGCCTAGAACTAACCTGACTTACGCTGAATTCGCCTCATTGGTTGACGCTGTATCAAATGGATTGCGAAGTAAGGGAGTTATTCCGGGAGAACGCGTGGCCTTGATCACAGATAATTGCTTTGAGTGGGCCGCAATAGCTTATGCAACCAACAAGATTGGCGCAGCATATACTGGAATGTACACTCATCAGCATGGCGAAGATTGGAAATTCATCATCGGAGATTCCACACCTACTGTCATTGTGGTTGCAGATACCGGGGTTCTAGACAGATTGATCGCCAACCTTTCAGAAAACGCTGCTGAGTGGCCATCTGGTGGAATCATTCTACTAGGAGACGACCCTGCAAATGAATTGCCTCCTGATGGTGTTGAGGTTCAGAACTGGAAAGATTTCGTCACTGCCGGGCGCGCAGCCAAGAGCGATGAGAAGCCATTTGACGACTTCAAGGCCTTGGCGACTCTGATTTACACCAGTGGAACTACTGGTAACCCCAAGGGAGTAATGTTGTCGAACTGGAACCTGCTCTCCAATGTCATCGCAGTACAGTCTGTCTTTGAAATCTATGTTGGGGACAGGAACGCTGCTTTCCTGCCATGGGCTCATTCATTTGGTAGTACCTTTGATCTTCATTACATGCTTCGTTCGGGAGTGCATATCAACCTGATTTCCGACCTTACGAAAATTGCCGATGAATGTCAGGAAATCAAGCCTGCTTGCCTATTGGCCGTTCCAAGAGTTTGGAACAAGTTCCATGACCGAGTCAACTCTCAATTCCAAACCAGCGGTTTCAAGAGATTCATGTCTGGTCAGGCCAAGTTGTACGCTGCTAAGCGAATAAAAAAAGTGGGAATTGACTGCGATGCCGTTCCCGCTAAGGGATTCAGCGACAAATTGTTCGACAAATTGGTCTGGAAGAAAGTGCGCGCCCGTTTCGGAGGAAACCTCCGTTTCGCTCTTTCAGGAGCGGCTGCATTGTCCCCAGATGTCGCATCTTTTGTCCAACAAGTTGGATTCGCCTGCTACGAGGGATATGGTCTGACAGAAACTTCACCTCTAGTCTCTGCAAATGGCTGGATGGGCAAGGGCGGTTCCAAATTGTACACCGTCGGGAAACCAGTCAGTGGGGTCAAAGTCAGTATCGATACCAGTGTATGGGACGACCCTGACAATCCTGACTACGGTGAGATTATCGTACACGGGCCGAATGTCATGCAAGGATACTGGAACAATCCTGAAGCGACTGCAGAAGTAATGACAGAAGATGGAGGCTTCCGAACCGGCGATTTAGGACTGCTGGATGATGATGGATACCTTGCCATAACCGGTCGTGTGAAATCTCAATTCAAGCTAGAGAATGGAAAGTATGTTTCGCCTGCTCCTCTAGAAGAGAACCTCAAACTATCCCCGCTCATCGAACAATGTGTTCTTGACGGACGCAGCCGTACCTGCACTTACGTGATTGCCCACCCGAACAAGGAAGTACTTCTCAATTCAATCAAGGCAGCCGGCCTTACTGTCTCTGGAGAATGGGATGACATCTGCAAGGATCCTGCCGTCTGTTCCTGGCTACTAGACGAATTACGCGAGAACAGCATTTCTGAACCGACTTGGAAAGGATACGAGATCCCTGATGCTTTGATACTTGATGCCGAGGAGTGGAGCACCGACAACGATCTGTTGACTCCAAGCCTCAAAGTGAAGTTGAGAAATCTGATGGAGAGGCACGAAGGTGAAATTGATGCCATGCATAATTAGCACAAAATATGAGATTTTCATCCTGTGGTTTATTTACTTCCAATAAATAAATGACGATAATGGATAGGCATGAGGATCGGACTCCTGCCTCTGAGGAGGAGTCGGATAAGAGTTCAATTCTGAAAAAATTGAGCGAACGCCCCCTTGGAATCGGCCTTTGGTTTGGCATGGGAATAGGAGCACTCAATGCCTACATACTAGGGTTGACTTACCTCACATCTGTTGCGATTGGAGGTGCTCTAGGTCTTGTCGTCTGCACTTTTGGTTGCCCCCATATGCGAACTCGTCTGAAAGCCAGAAAAATGCGCCGCAATCAGAACGCTGGAGAGAAGGTTAGGGTTCGAGCCACCTCTGCATTCTCTACCTTCGATTGATTGCTCGTTTCAAGTTGCAATACCGACAGGCCCTTCAACACCTGTTCGACCGCGCAGATGGGGATTGTATGAGCAGACAGCTGATTAGAATCGAGGAAATTTCTCGATCCTATGGTCCTGTTGATGTCTTCAAAGATGTTTCATTCGCTGTCGAAGAAGGCGATAGAATCGGAATCGTTGGACACAATGGCTCAGGGAAAACCACTCTATTGAACACCATCAGCCGCAGAGATCAGGATCTCGGTGAGATTGGTTTTGCAGATGGTCTGCGCATCGCATACCTAACTCAAGTTAGAGATATTGACAACGATGCCACTATTGAAGAAGAGTTGGCTCGCAAAGGGCGACAATTCCTCGAATTGGAAGAGGAAATCGCTGGAATTGAAGCAGAGATGGGTAAACCCGAATTCTACGATGGGGATTGGCAGCCCATATTGGACCGCTACGCAGAACTACAACAGATGCTGGCCAGCAGTGGAGGAGCCAATGTCGCTGGAAGAGCTCGTTCGATTCTTGAACGCCTTGGACTGGGACACCATCCTCTGGAGATGAAAGTGAATGACCTCTCCGGTGGAGAGAGAGCCAAACTTGCCTTGGCGCGTCAACTCGTTGGATTGGACGGAATCGATGTTCTATTCCTCGACGAGCCAACAAATCACCTAGATATCGAAACTACAGAATGGTTGGAAGAATTCCTAATTGAATTCCCTGGAGCAATGATCATCGTAAGTCACGACCGCTATTTTCTCGACAAGGTCTGCACTAGGATAATCGAGATTGAGAGTCAGATGATTTGGCAATACAAAGGAAACTATAGCGAACATTTACGCCAAAAACTAGCCAATGAATCTGCCTTAGATGACATGA
Organism: uncultured Candidatus Poseidoniales archaeon; assembly: GCA_964526445.1. Lineage (GTDB taxonomy): Archaea > Thermoplasmatota > Poseidoniia > Poseidoniales > Poseidoniaceae > UBA226. The sequence continues at coordinate 19,506 of CAZGIY010000011.1, read as the reverse complement.
TTGCCACCGTTGAGAAGAAGATCAAGCATACATTAGGTGGCCTACAACACATGAAACGAAACAACAAGTATGACAAGTCCATCTCTGCCAAGCACAAGATGCTAGAGAGGTTACAACATCAACGTAAAGCTCTGAAAGCAAGAGTTCCAAAGAAGCGCAAAGCGATGAACTTCAGCCTGAAATCAGTAGACAAGGCTTCGATGGATGTATTGGAACTTAAACAAGTCAGCAAACGATTCGATGGTTTGGATAAAGACATCCTAAAGAAAGCCGATTTGAGCATTATCAAAGGTCAAAGGATAGGCGTGGTCGGTGGAAATGGCTCTGGCAAAACCACCTTGCTGAAGATGATTAATGGCGATGAAAAAATTTCCGATGGCGTTCTCGAGGTCAGTCCAGGTGTTATTCTCGGATATTTCCATCAAGACCATCGAACACTCGATTTCAACCTGAATCCTGTACAGCAGATTCAACGACTCAGGCCCGATATGGCATACGGAGACATACGCGCTGCTCTCGGACGTTTCCAGTTCGCCAAGGAACAGGTAAAGACGCGCCTGGAAGACCTTTCTGGAGGAGAGAGAGCAAGAGTGGCCCTACTGAAATTATTGTTGGAAGACAATAACATGCTTCTTCTAGATGAGCCCACTAATCACTTGGATGTAGATGCCAAGGAAAGTCTGGAAGAGGCCCTAGGGGAATACGAAGGGGCCTTGATGACTGTCAGTCACGATAGATGGTTCCTTGATCAAGTCATAAATTGGATTTTGGAACTAGAGGATGGCGCTATCAAACTATTTCGAGGAAATTACAGCGACTATGTTTCTAGGCGCTGAGCTAATACTTTTGCTATATGAGAGGGAATATCCGAAGCCAACATTCCTGGACCTAATTCTTCTTCGGCAGACTCACCTGCTCTACGCAGCAACCAAGTCGCTAAGCGACTCGCCGCCCATGGCGACATGCCGATAGCCATCAAGCCGCCTATGGCCCCAGCAAGTACATCTCCAGTACCCCCCATTGCCATACTCGCAGAACCGCCGTCGCAGATTGCATGTCTTTCGTTCAATCCAAACAACTCATCCGTAGCGCCGGTGCATATGATTGCAGCATTCTCTTCATCTTCGCTATTTCTACGCAACATCGAATAATCTAGAACTCCTCTAAACATGATGTGCGGGGGGAGGTCTTCCAACCAATCTTTGAATTCTTTCAGATGTGGTGTCGCCACACCAACAAGACCACTCGGCCATACCTTATTCGGTAAGGCTGCAATTGCATCAGCATCGACAACTGTAGGAATACCTTTGCTAGCAGCCAAGACAAGCAACTCCCTCACCGCTGCCAGCGTCTCTTCTGCCTGCCCCAATCCTGGACCGATAACCAAAGATTGTACGCCTCTACCTTTGTCTAATCGATTCTTGATATGTGAAATGCTGTCGGAGGTCAATATCTCAGAATCCGGAATCTCCTCAGGAATGATATCTACTGGCCAATCTGCTCTCTCACTAGCCTTGATCGGCATCGCTACGTGAACAAGATCTGCACCCACTCTAGCAGCTGCCATCGCCGAAAGAAGAGGGGCTCCATGATAGGGGCCGCCTCCAATCACCAATACTCTACCACGGTCACCCTTGCTTGCATCAGTAGCAGGTAGGGGATAACGAGTGAGGTCCCCCGGGCCCGGGTCTGTGGTCTCATCAGGCCAAGGAAGTGATGCAACCTTAACTCGCCCTACTCCGGGCACCGGATTATCGTCTTCATCCAGTAGCCCCATTTTTGGTGCATGGAAGGTCAAGGTTCTACCCGCATTCATCGCCTTGCTACTACCCAATCCAGTTGGCACATCACAAGCCAATATCCGCGGCTTGTCAATCTCAAATCTCGCATGTAACCAATCGATGACCTCAGAGATTAAGCCTCTTGGTTCACAATCCTTGCCAGGGGGCCCTTGGCCAACGCCCAACATACAATCTACGAGCAATAACACTCTCCGATCTTCGGGTACAGAACCTGTCCATCGTCCCGATTTCCACACATGGACGGGAAAATCATGCTCGCTATTCCTTGCCCGAACTAGTCTGGATGCCATGGTCTTCTGTTCTTCATGAGTGGCAAAAACACGCACAACCAAGCCTTCTTTTACGGGGAATAGTCTGCTGAATTCTTGTGCCGCAACGAATCCATCACCGCCATTATTTCCCGGCCCACAAAGAAACCAAATCTCCCCGTTCCAAGGAACATCCTGCACACTATTCGAGGCCTCTCTAGCCAACGATTTTCCTGCAGAAGTCATCAATTCCAATTCGTCACAACCCAAGCTAACTGCGTTGATGTCGAAGACCTTGGTCTCCTGCCAATGCATCGCCCACATAGTGCCGGTCATAGTCTCGGATTTCCACGCCAATCGTCATGCCCCTTGATACTACCTATCCTGTCGATGGATTGTTGAACCCACCTTGCCTCGGCTCAACATGCTGGCCGAGAAGGAAGCCGCAGGCTTCTCGACAAGCACTGGTCCGGTTCGGGTCATTACCGCTGCTTCCTTGTTCGACGGTCATGATGCAGCAATCAACGTCATGCGACGATTGATTCAGACATCTGGTGCAGAAGTGATTCACCTTGGTCACGACCGTTCCGCCAAGGAAGTTGTAGACTGCGCAATTCAAGAAGACGCTCATGCGGTTGCACTAACCTCTTACCAAGGAGGGCACGTAGAATACTTCACCTATATCAGAAAATTACTCGATGATTCAGGATGTGAGCATGTACGCATATTTGGTGGAGGAGGAGGCACGATAACCCCCCCTGAAATTCGAGAATTACACGATGCTGGAATCTCCCACATCTATTCTCCAGAAGATGGACGGAATATGGGCCTGATGGGGATGATCGAACACCTAATGGGAATCGCCTCGCAAGTGGATTTGATTTCCGAAGATAGACTAGCAAAACTGAACGCACCGGTGACTGCTGGACAGATGACTGAAGTCAGCCAATTGTTGACCCTGTCTGAATGTGCAGATGATGAGACTTTCAACGAATTCCTCGAAAAATGTAGGTCCAACAGTAGCAAGGTACCAGTAATCGGTTTCACTGGAACCGGAGGTGCCGGAAAGTCTAGTCTTCTCGATGAACTAATGCTGCGAATACAGCGCGACAACCCTGAAACCAGAGTCTGTCTTCTCTGCGTAGACCCAACCAGAAAGAGAACTGGAGGAGCACTTCTTGGAGACCGAATTCGGATGAATTCCTTGTCGAACAACCACCTCTACATGCGCTCTCTAGCGAGTCGTGGTTCGGGAAGTGAAATCAGCAACAATCTGGACCGCGCAATAGCCGTGGCAGAAGCGGTAGGCTTCGACATTATTTTCTGCGAAACCAGTGGAATCGGTCAAGGCAGTGATGCAATAACATCTGTTGCGGATCATTCCATATACGTCATGACTGCAGAATTCGGAGCGCATACTCAACTAGAGAAAATCGAGATGTTGGATGTCGCGGACTGGGTCGTCTTGAACAAATACGAAAAGAGAGGTTCAGAAGATGCTTTGCGGGCAATTCGTAAACAAGTTCGACGCAACCGGAACCTCTTCGATGCCAGCGATGAGGAGTTACCCGTTGTTGCTACCATCGCTAGTCAATTCGCTGATGCCGGAGTTGATATGCTATGGCAGAAGGTTGCTGACACCATTGGAGTCAACGCCTCTGAACCCGTAGGAGAAGTTGGGCAAAGAGGTGGAGTCATCCCTCCTGAGAGAGTCTCTTACCTTGCCGACATAGCTGCTTGCGTACGTGAATATCATTCCACAAGCAATGAACTGGCAGAGAAGTTACGTCTTGTGCAACATCTCGAAACAGCCAAAGCTGAAGTGCCTTCAATAGGAGAAGAAATCAATTCACATATCCAAGAAATCGAGGAAGACATTGCTAAGGCTAGACAATCTGTTTCAGATTTCAGAAAACTCGCAGAGGAATATTCCAGTGGAGAATATACCTACCACGTTCGAGGAAAGCCATTCACAGTTCCAACAGTAACCGAGTCCCTATCCCATCAGATGATTCCACGCGTTTCCCTACCGAAATTCAGTGGTGATATGTACAATTGGATCTCAAGAGAAAATGCCCCTGGATATTTCCCCTTCACTGCAGGGGTCTTTCCATTCAAGAGAACCGATGAACTGAGTGCCCGTATGTTCGCTGGAGAGGGTGAAGGAGAAAGAACAAATCGTAGATTTCATCTTCTTTCACAAGGACAAGATTACGTTCGCCTGTCAACCGCCTTCGATAGCGTAACCCTGTATGGAAGAGACCCTAATCGCCGTCCAGATATCTGGGGCAAGGTTGGCAATTCTGGAGTGTCGATTGCCAGCATAGATGATGCTAAGCGTCTCTATTCCGGATTCGACCTATGTGATGCTAATACATCGGTCTCGATGACCATCAATGGACCTGCCCCCATCATTCTCGCTTTCTTCTTGAACGCTGCAATAGATCAGCAAGTGGAGAAACACCTGCAGATGCAAAAAGATTCCAGCGGATACAGGGGAGATTTACCAGAAGGACACGATGGTTTTGGATTGGCAACCGTGGGCAAACGCGGCGATGAATTAGTCGATGCCCAAACATATGCGGAAATCAAAGCCAAAACATTGCAAACTGTTCGAGGAACTGTTCAGGCTGATATCCTGAAGGAAGACCAAGCCCAGAATACCTGTATTTTCTCTACACCCTTCGCCCTCAAATTGATGGGAGATATTCAACAGTACTACATCGATAACGGTGTCAGAAATCACTACTCCGTCAGCATTTCTGGATACCATATTGCTGAAGCGGGAGCCAATCCAATCACCCAACTGGCTTTCACTCTGGCAAATGGATTCACCTACGTTGAATACTACAGAAGCAGGGGCATGGATGTTGCCCATTTCGCCCCTAATCTCTCGTTCTTCTTTTCGAATGGACTGGATCCAGAGTATACGGTCATTGGCAGAGTCGCCCGTCGCATATGGGCGGTTGCAATGCGAGACCTATACAGTGCTGATGAGAGAAGTCAGAAACTCAAGTACCACATCCAAACTAGCGGTAGAAGTCTTCACGCTCAGGAAATCGATTTCAACGATATTCGAACTACCCTTCAAGCATTGCTGGCTATTCAAGACAATGCAAACTCTCTGCATACCAATGCTTACGATGAAGCGATAACCACTCCTACTGAAGAGTCGGTACGTAGGGCCTTAGCAATACAATTGATTGTCAACAAAGAAAGCGGCTGGACAAAGACTGAGAATCCCATGCAAGGTTCGTTCATCGTTGAAGAGTTGACCGACTTGGTTGAAGAAGCAGTGCTACAAGAATTTGAAGCAATTTCGCGTAGAGGCGGAGTTCTCGGGGCCATGGAAACGATGTACCAACGCGGCAAAATCCAAGACGAGAGTATGTACTATGAACATCTGAAACATGATGGTACTCTACCGATAATTGGAGTCAATACTTTCCAGAACCCACAGGGCGACCTCAATGCCGATGCAGACAACTTCGATATGGAACTGGCACGAGCAACACCCGATGAGAAACAGGCTTGCCTAGAGAGAACTCAAGCGATTACTCGAAATGAAGAGGCCTTACAAAGGCTGCAACAAGTTGCCAGAGAAGGTGGTAACGTATTCGAGGAATTGATGGAGACCGTGAAAGTTGCAAGCCTTGGTCAGATAACTGATGCATTGTTTTCAGTAGGCGGTCAATACCGACGAAACATGTGATGGCGTTAAGCGAGGTTTCAAGAGGGTAAACTGTGATTTCATACCATGCGAGAAGCCGCAGATGTTGACACGAAGGAAGCCGTCGAACAGAAGCAACAGCCAACTGCAAGCCAAATTCTGTCCAAGGTTTACATGAGACTGGTGAATGATAGAAGAATGTACAAAGCCATAACCACTCACGTCAACAATTTCAATGCTGAAGCAGGAAAAGATGATGATTGGAGAATGGTCATCCTGTAATCATCTCTGACACACAGGGCAATAGAATGTGCTGCGTCCGGATTGTTCCACTCTCGTGATGATTCCTCGACAATCCTCCTCATCACAATCCTCACCTTCTCTACCATATACTCTGAAAGAGGCGGGAAAGTATCCCAAGTCCCCATCAACACCGGCAAAATCCTGCAAAGTTGAGCCACCCACTTCTATGGAAGCAAAGAGAACCTCTTTTACAGCCGCTACCAAATCGACATATCTTCGTAAAGAAATTCGCGAAGCCTTGCGCTTAGGAGAAATCCCCGAGATATGCAAAGCCTCGCAGACGTAGATATTGCCCAAGCCAGCAACTACTCGCTGATCGAGCAATGCCGTCTTGATTGGACTGTTCCTCTTCTCCAATACTTTGTGAAGAAATGACCCCTCGAATGATTCCGACAAAGGTTCAGGGCCTATATTTCTCAACAACTTATGTTCTGAAACCTCACCTGTTGCAACGATATCCATTACCCCGAATCTACGGTGATCGGTATAGACAACGTAGCAGCCATCCTCCATCTCAAAAACCACATGGTCATGTTTTCCACGGCCATCTCCACCTTTGTCATACATCCCTTGCGGTGGCTGTCCATCTTCATGAATCGTGAATCGGCCACTCATCCCAAGGTGACATATCCAGGTTAGTTCACCTTCAAGATGGATTAGGAGATACTTTGCACGCCTCTCCAACTCCTTGATGCTCCTACCTTCAATACTTGCAGCCATGTCATTAGGAAATGGGAATCGTAAACCATCCCTGCGGCATTCCACAGAGATGACTCTGTTAGCCAATAAATGCCTTGAGAGGCCTCTCTTTACCGTCTCGACTTCAGGTAACTCTGGCACCCTTACTCCTCCAAGAGAGTTCGGACATCCTCCAATACCAATTCTGGCAACCATTCAGCCCCATTCCAAAGAACTCTCTGATTGAGTTCCCTGTCAAGTAAGAATGTGGGTTGTTGATGGTAGATATCGTAATCCTCCTCATTAGTTGGGTCAATGAATATGAAATGGTCTACCAAGACCTTCAGTACTGCGCTATCATTACCAGTCAGGTGTGGCCAATCATAACCTCTTTCAGAACTCCATTCAGCAAGTACTTCGGGAGTATCCCTCCAAGGATCCAAAGTTACAGTGATCGCTTGAATCTGGGTTTTCTCCTCCTCATCCAACTGTTGTAATATCCAATGAACATTCGCCGAAACTACTGGACAGGTCTCTACACACTTAGTGAATGAAAACAGAAGAATAACGACCTTTCCTCGTGCCTCCTCTAGGCTCCAATTCCCTCCTTGGCTATTACTGAGATTGAAACCGGGGTCAGGCTCCATATTCAACTCCGTTCCTTTGAACTGGGTTTTCTCCACCTCGATTTCATTGTGACCAAGACAACCCGAAGTAAGGAGGGTCAATATCACGCTGAATAGCAACAGTCTGCCCATGCCCGTTTGTCAGGGTACTCTGTTTTGAAGGATTCCTAAGACCTGCGACAAACGAATAGCATGTGATGCTCCTCAAAACCAGCCAATTCAATACTCTCAACCAAATCGAGACCTGATTCTTCGAGCGTTTTTGCAACTTTAGTGAAAAGAGCTCTCTCACCCTCTTCATCCCATCTTTCACTGGCTGCTTTCAACGAAAACAGCCCCAAACCGTCGCTCTTCAAGAATCGCTTACAAGCAGCAAGAAAAATCTCAACCTGGCTGGCTTGTGCCACATCTTGGAATAACCAGTCAACACGATATGGCATGATTGCTGCAATCTCATTGTGTCGCCTAGCATCGGCCAACAGAGGAATTAGGCCCTTTCTTGTGCTGGCTAGATGATTAAGATCCCTTAGACATCTAGGTGCTAGATCAACCGCCAATATTCGTCCCCCAAGATGATTATCTTCTCCGCATACCAAATCGTGCAGGTGACTAACTGTAGTCCCATGACCTGCCCCGAGATACAGAATTCTAGAACCCGCACTCGGCAAGATTTCCGTCAATTTGCCAGAAGTTCTCTGTAGACCTGCGCCTAATTTTGAACGGTGCGGATCCCAACGTCGCCATTCTTCCTTGTCGATGCGACGAACAGATTCTCCATACACTGAATTGCCAGAGTCACTATTCAATGTCCAGACTCCTCTGCCTTGGACCCTTAATCCAGCTGTAAGTTGCTTACCAAAAGGCCTAGACCTTGAGCCTCGCTTCTTCATTTCAAGACCTCATCGGCGCTTGCCCGCAGGAGGGTTGACATGGGTGCTGCGAATCTCTTCAACCCGCTTCTCAACCTCAGCCAACATCTCATCATTCCATACTGCACCAGCGAATGCATCGCTCCTAGCAGCAATGCTTGCCTTAGCTGCCAACATGCGAGAAATCTTACCCCTGATCCACCAAGCCGATCGAGAAATCCATGGATGCATGAAAATATGACCATGCTTTGGGGGCGGAGTTCCATTATGCAGGTGGCTGAAGAATGCCTTCTCGGCACCAAGAATCTGCACCGTACCTGCTGGCAAGCGAGCCAATCTCATCCTACCATGTGCAGAAGCACATAAGCGCGCTGCCAACAGTGGCCCCATCAGCAAAGATAGGGAGGGGAGATGTTCACTAGCTAAATTTCTGATCGCATCCTCCATCCTATCCAATTTCGACTTACAACTTCTCACAACTTCAGCCCATGAACGCAATGACTTCCATTCTAATTCACCAGGCCCTACCTCCGGTAACTTACTCGATAATGATACAGCAAGGTCCTGCAGAGATTCTGATTCCGCTATGATTCCTGCAAGGCGAGTTCTGTCTCGTTCTACTCTCGCTGCGGGGAGGAATAAAGCCGTCCATTCAACCAATCGTGATTCCATAGTCAACCAAGCGGCACGCAACTCCTCGGTTGCACTCAACAGATGCTCAAGTCTTCTGTCAGGGTCACCAGCCGCCTTGTCAACGCCGGCTTGTGACATAGCAAGAGATGCTTCATCCAAAGCCTGCAGCAACTCCACTGGCATCTCTGGAAATTCATGTTCAGGAAGTTCGGGATCTCCTGCCATATGGATGCAAGCATCAGGCCATCGTTCTGACAACAATCTAGACTCCGCAGTCAAACCTCCTGCACCGAGTAATTGCAACCTCTCAATAATGCGAGATTGGTCCATCTTGCCAGTCCATTCCTCTTGATCAAGAATGCGCCCCTGATCATCGATGACCAAAGCCAATCTCCAGTCGTATGCTATCCACACCACGTACCGTCGAACAGACAGCACCACAAAAGGGATGGGGAACGTTCACTCTATTAAAATCCAAAAAAGGACTGAATTGACAAGCAAATCGTCTATATGTGGTGACCACAGCCCAACACCCTATGTTCTGTCCAGAATGCGGGACTTTGTCATATCCAGATTCCTCTGGAAACATAAATTGTACAAATTACAAATGTAATTACAAAGGAGGTGCAAAGAATGAAGTCACCTTGCCAGATGGTAGTACAGTTGACTTAGCAGAAACAACATCCAGTTCCAAGGCTGAGACGAGAGAATACGAAATCATTGATGATGCAGACATGATGTTCGGAGTCCTTACCACCGACTCATACATCTGTCCTAAATGCGATTGCATAGAGGTATTCTCTGAACTTAGACAAACTCGTTCCAGCGATGAACCTGAGACTAGATTCCTAACTTGCAAAAAATGCAAACATGGATGGCGTGAATACTGATTTCCGCCACATGGCAAGTCAATCACGCTGCAACTGTTCCTCATTGAGGTGAAAGCAGGTTTATGGACCCCCCTCAGCGAGAGGATACCTACAGGATGGATGGTGACATGCTGAACATAACAGCGAGACAAGACCTGATGCGAATCATCTTCGATACCCTCAACGTGGTTGTAGAAGAGGCAAGACTCGATTTCAACGAGCATGACCTCGATGTCAGAGTGGTTGACCCATCGCACGTGGCGATGATTAAAATGACCATTCAGTCCGCCGCTTTTGAGACATGGGACGTGGATGAGAAATCTCTAGGACTGGAGTTGGCCAAGATGAGAGATTTGTTGTCTCTAGGTAATTCTGGAGACCTCATCGAATTACAGCATGATGAGAGCGAAGGACGAATCCACATCAACATGGGTAAGATTGACCGAGTGGTACGCCCTCTCGACCATTCTACCGTACAACCCCCAAATGTTCCAGAATTAGAACTACCCGCAAGTGTCACTTTGAGTGGGGAAGATTTGTCTCGCGCACTAAGGGCAGCACGACAAGTAGGTGATCTTGTCAATATCTCTCTGAGTGATTCTGGTTTGGAAATAAATGTCATCGGCGGAGATACCGACAGTGTAAGCGTTACTTACAGCAAGGATGAGGTGCATGAACTCAAGTGCGATGGCCCAGTACGATCGCAATACAGCTTGACCTATCTCCTTCCATTGTCCAAGTTGATGGCAGCCGTCGATAGAGTAACTCTTCGCTTTGGAGATAACTTTCCCCTAAAGGTGGAATACGAATTTGCAGATGGTGCAGGCGAAGTAGTCTACTTCTTGGCTCCACGTATCGAAGGCGATCTGTGATTGATTATACTGCCCTCAACTCAGGTGGATTGAAACGTAACATAGCCTCGCCGCGCCATGGCATTGCCAAGAGTCTCAGTGCTCATTCCGACGCTGCGCAATGCTGAACAATTGCAAGTAGTCCTGCAAGCACTCAACCAACAGGATTGGGAAGGTAAGTTAGAAATCGCCTGTGTTGGGCCAACAGGAGATCCTGGCGAATCCATCTGTAAGGAAAATGGTGCGAGGTGGATTGATGACCAAGGCAGTCGAAATCGCGCCGATGCCTGTAATGTCGGAATCAAGGCTTTGGACTGCGACATACTATTGTTCACCGACGATGATGTCATTCCAAACAAGGATTGGGCTGGGAAATTGATTCGATGGTTCGAACGCGATGAAGTCGCAGGAGTAGGGGGGCCAAACTTCGCTCCCAATGAAGACCCTTTTTCAGCCCGAGCGGCAGATGTGGCTTTCTGTGCCAGATGGGTTACTGCTGGAACAAGATACGGCAAGGTGCCATCTGAAGAACTAATCGAAATCGATCATAACCCTGGTTGTAATTCGGCATATCGGAAATCTGTTCTGGATGAAGTTTCGGGCTTTGAGAAAGGTTGCATAGGTGCCGAAGACGTGGTCATGGATTGCAAGATTCTCGATGCAGGGCATCGATTGTGGTTCGATGCTGAAGCGGTTATGCCACATCGGCGCAGAGTATTATTCGGACCTTACATGAAACAATTGAGGAATTACGGATATGTTCGCACCCTTGCAAACAAACGCTGGCCTGAACTGAAACGTTGGAGCCACAATGCCATAGGCATGTTCCCCATACTCACTATCCTTGGTCTAGCAGCATTCCTTTGGGGACTTTGGCAAGGAGGTATCGATTGGTCTGATATGTTCAACTCACCTGAGATGGGGGCTCCGCGTATAGCGGCTCATGGAACGGCTTCACTAGGAATCTTGTATTTCTTGATATGTTGGGCCGGTGCCGCGCTTGGAGCATCTCCACATCGTACTTTGATGACCGTAGCCATTGCACCCGTTACCATCTTCTTGGCACATTGGTCCTATGGAAACGGAGTCATTCTAGGATGGAAGCAGATATATCTCGGCCAAGGTGCAGCAGCCGGACTTGGTGTGCAAATCGACGATAAAGAAAGATGACGGCACTCTCTACAGGGTCCAACAATCATTGCTTGGCAACTTCATCTGGCAATGGGTTCTTGAGTAGAAGGTCGGCCACAGCATTTCCCAAAGTGGTTGTAAAACATGGCTGGTCCGCTCAAAGAGAAGTTACATGCGATGGCGCAACCGATGGAGCACAGTGCGGAAGAAGAGATTTGGGAAGTGGTAAGATCTTGGTTGATTATATCTAGAATCACATGCTTTGTTGCAATGATTGCACTGGCAGAATTACTTGATGATATGATGATGGCAGGATTATCGGTCAGCCTATGGTCGTTGATTATTGGAATTCCAGTATTTATCATTCTTTCAATCGCCATAATTTGGGGTGACCGTTGGATGAAAAAATACCTCGAAGAGAACCTGATGGAAGAAGTTGACAGAGTTCATGGAAGACAGTCTCAATTGAATACTCCAGGACTCGATAATGGAAGAACTGAGGTATTGCTACACCCCATTCATCAAAGACAGTAATCAAACATCAAACTTGGTGGCTTGACCTGTGGTTTGATCCAAATCTCCAGTCTGTACTGCCCAAAGGTCTGCATAGACTCCATCAGCAGCCAATAACTCGTCGTGACTGCCTCTCTCAACAACTACTCCTTCTACCAACACAAGAATCGTATCAGCATCCCGAATCGTGCTCAGGCGATGTGCTACTGCTACCGTCATCCTGCCATCTTTGAACTCGTTGAGATTGCGCTGAATAATCTCCTCAGTACGAGTATCCACCGCACTGGTTGCCTCATCAAGAATCAACAATGGAGGGCGGCGCAATAGGGCTCTAGCCAAGGAAATCCTCTGTCTTTGTCCTCCAGACAACTTAACCCCCCTGTCACCGACCACAGATTGGTAGCCACCTACCAATTCGTTGATGAAATCATGTGCCCCAGCCAAGCGGGCCGCCTCTTCAATTTCTTCCTGCGAAGCAGACTGATCCGAATATGCGATATTTTCCTTGACGGTGCCATGGAAGAGGTAGACATCTTGACTAACGTAACCAATCTGTTTGCGCATACTAGACAAAGTCAATTCCTGCAGGTCGCTACCGTTCATAGTTGCAATTCCGGAATCGGGTTCATAATATCTCAAGAGTAACTTGACGATAGTGGATTTACCTGCCCCCGTAGGCCCGACAATGCCAACAGACTGATTCTTCTTCAATTCAAACGATACCCCGTTCAAGACTTTTTGCGCTTCGGGATAACCAAAGTGCACGTCCTCGAAAGATATCTGTTCGGCTCTTCCTTCCAAAGCAGTTGCTGAGTCCTTGTCGACAATTGTCGCTTCAAGATCAATCATGGCAAAGATTCGCCTTGCACTGGCCTCACTCTTCTGGATTTGATTGACTAACATTCCTAGGATGAAGAGAGGCATCGACATCCTTGTACTCATTAGAAGAAAGGTAACGAATTGTCCCGGTGTAATGTCCTCAGTCATTACCAACCACCCTCCGATGGATGCCAACAATGCGAATGCTAAACCTGCAATGACATAGATACCTGGAAGGAACCTATTGCGAATGACAGTTGCTTTCACCGCCGCATCCATATATGATTCAGACTCTTTTCCAACTCTCTGAGACTCATATTTCTCCGCATTGTAAGCCTGTACAACTCCCATCCCAGAGATGTTGTTTGCCAGCACCGAGTTGATGTCTCCAAACGATTGACGGGATTCTCTGTATCGGCGCTGAACTCTAGTCGAGAAGAAATATACCAATGGGATGATGATTAGTATAGGAACGAATAGAATGACTGTCAATTTCCATGACATCCACATCAAAATGGCAAAAGCGACCGTGAAGGTTACAATGATTCTGATTATCGAAGTAGAGGAATCTGAGAGAAAGTTCTCCAATTGATTCACGTCTGCAGAAAGTACCGACATGATATCTCCCGTTTGCCGGTCCTCGAAGTACCTCATCTCCATCTTGATTAACGAATCAAAGGCTTGCATCCTGATATCGTGTTGAATGAATTGTGCCAATGTTTCCCATGTATAATTCGAAATACCCTGAAATATGGCCAAACCGGTAAATGCCGCAAGAATTAGTCCGCCATACCAAACATATTCTCTTGCTTCAGTTATGTTTCCATTGAGTACTGCGTCTGTCAACAAACCCATCGCCACAAATGGCAACAAATCACAAGCTCTAGCACCCGCGTTGGAAACTATGCCAAGAATGAAACGACCCTTGTATGGTTTGATGAAAGGTAAAACTCTCCACAGCTGCTTACCTAGAAACTGCTTATCGCCCGATTCATTGACCCCGTCGTGCCGATTCCTCTCTTCGGGTTCAGCCATTGAAGTAGCGGTCACATCTGTGGCTTGAGCACTCCTGTTTTCAGTCTTGTGAACGTTAGTAGTCCAAGGTGTTGTGTAAGCCAACCTTGATGGCCGAGTTGCTTTCTCATTCAACTATGAAGAGGGGCCAGAGAGTCATCCCATGCATCTTGCTGATGTTGTTAGCGCAACCATTGTTGCCGTTGACACAATCAACAGAAATGTCAGAATCTGAAAAAATAGTAGAATTCAGTTCGTTGAATAACGAAATTAAGGAATTAGCCCGCATTGGAATCAAACCAATTCTAGATGTAGAACACGGGTGGGAGTCCCCTAATGCGGATGGTGAGGTTTGGCTAAGACACAGGGACGCAGGCGCCGTGGACATAGAAAAATGGAGTGAAGATATTGTAGAGGGATGGGTTGTTCTGCAGCACTCCTATCCCGTACCCAGCGAATGGCACGGCCAACTGGCTGCTGCCGGCATAGAATGCCATTCATTCCTTCCACCTAATGCATTTCATTGCAAGGTTAACAGTGTGAACCTAGATGAGTTAGAACGCCTTGATGTTAAATCTCTAATGAAAATAGACCCAACTGATCGAATACATCTTTCCTTGACACAACTATTGCTGGGGGAAAGAAGTCAACCCTTCGCCACCAAAGATTTGGTCACCGTTAATGTAGTACTATCGGGCAATGACTGGCCTGACTTGCCACATAAGCAGGGCTCCATGGTCATTCAACACAGCCACGATGGACGCTTTGCAACTGCCACAGCCAATACTCTAGGAATCTCCCTTTTGGCCTCTCAACCTGAGATAGAGTGGATGGAGCCACGACCAGTGTTTAGCATTCTCAACGACGTAGCCCAACACTGGATGGGGATTGACCAGATTTCAGATTCCAGCAATATCAGTGCATTGAACAGTAATTATAGTGCAGTTGACGGTTCTGGAATAATCGTTACAGTAGCCGATACCGGTATCGATAACGGAATTAATAATTCGAATATGCACGATGATTTCAGGGATCACATTACCGGAATACTATCGGTTCCTGTTCCAGGAAGTGTGCAGTACTGGGCCCAGCAGCATAACGGGGGTTGGGATGATGGCGCTTCAGACCTAGATAGTGGGCATGGTACTCACGTAGCCGGCAGCGTTCTTGGTGACGGTAGCGCGTCCAATGGGGACATCATTGGAACAGCTCCAGAGGCACATCTTCTCTTCCAAGCAACAGAACAATACGTGGATTTCAACAGCAACGCCGGAGTTGATGATGGGTTTGGGCTTTGGGCAATTCCCGATGATATTCGAGACCTCTTCGATTTGGCTGCTGAGAATGGTTCTTTGGTTCACACAAATTCTTGGGGTTCTGGAGTTGATGGAGAATACACAACATCTGCAATGCAAGCAGATGATGCAGCAAGAACTCACGCTAACATGTCGATTCTTTTTGCAGGAGCAAATGAGGGTGAAGATGCCAACAATGATGGAGAAGTTGACTTAGATTCTCTTGGCTCACCTGGAACCGCAAAGAATGTGATTACAGTAGGAGCAACAGAAAACGATCGCTACACATTCTGTGAAGGAGATGGCACCTGCTGGTACACAGGCACTTCCTATGGTAGCCCTATCTCCAGCGATAGAACTGGAGGGAACGTCGAAGGTATGGCGGCCTTCTCCAGCAGAGGTCCAACAGATGATTCACGCCTTAAGCCCGACATCTCAGCACCAGGAACATGGATACTTTCAACCAAGAGTCGATCTACCAGCGATACTGGATGGAATGCTTACGATACCGATTACACCTACATGGGAGGAACTAGTATGGCAACTCCATTGACTGCTGGAGCAGTCGCATTGTTGATTGAACACCTAAAGGAAAACGTTGGACACGACAATCCCTCCTCTGCATTGATCAAAGCGATAATGGCGTCAGGGGCGGATGACATGGCTGGACAGTACAGCAGTTCAACCAATGGGGCTGGTGAAAGCGCGCCAAATAACCACGAAGGCTGGGGTAGAGTGAACATGGGGACCAGCGCTAATGTCTCCTTTGTTGACGGAGAATCCCTATCCACTAATGAACAACTCAGTTTCAAATTCAATGTCAGCGCTGGAACTCCAGATCTAGCAATAATGCTGGCTTGGACTGACCCAGCATCTACCACAGCGGCGAGTGTCAACTTGGTCAACGATCTGGATTTAGCGATAATGAGTCCCTCTGGGACTTGGACCAACCTCTCGAATGACCGCGACAACCTTCGAGGAATAGAATTCAGCAACCCTGCCACTGGAACTTGGGAAGTTCGGGTACTAGGCACCAATGTTCCTACTGGCCCACAAGAATTCTCTTTGGTTTTATCAAGGAACTTCACGCTAATCAATGGAAGCACAGATGCTGACATGGATGGAGTTGACAATGAGGAGGATGATTGCCCTGCCATCCCCGGCTCCTCAACCGTGGATCGCAAAGGTTGTCCAGATACCGATGGAGATGGATATTCGAACCCAGACGCAAACTGGGACGTTTCAGATGGTGCTGATGAATTCGTGAACGATGCAACCCAGTGGATAGATGCTGATGATGATGGTTATGGCGACAACCAAGCCGGAATAGAACCCGATTCCTGTACCTCGCAAGCTGGATGGTCCAACAAAGACCGATATGGCTGCTTGGATAGTGACAACGACGGTTGGTCGAATCCCGATACCAACTGGTTGACTACGGACGGTGCAGATGCCTGCCCGATGGCAAGTGGAACATCAAATCAAGACCGCAATGGTTGTGACGATAGCGATGGAGACGGCTATTCTGATGAAGATGCAAATTGGAACATCAGCCAAGGAGCAGATGCTTTCGCCAATGACCCAACCCAATGGGCTGATTCTGATGGTGATGGTTACGGCGATAATGCTTCAGGTACCAATCCGGACATTTTCCCTCTAGACTCTAGTCAATGGATTGATACTGATGGTGATGGATATGGAGACAATGCGTCAGGTACCGATCCGGATATTTTCCCCCTAGATTCTAGTCAATGGGCTGATTCTGATGGTGATGGGTATGGAGATGAGCTGCTAGGAACTAATCCCGATAGTTGTCCGAATGTTTTTGGAAACTCAACGATTGACTTGTTTGGTTGTTTGGATACTGACGGCGATGGTTACTCTGATTTGAATGATGATTTCCCTAATGATCCGAGCCGAAATAGCGATTTGGATTCTGATGGATATGCCGATAATGAGGATGATTGTCCAACAATAAATGGAAATTCCACCCAAGATCAAACTGGATGTTTAGATTCTGACGGCGATGGTTGGAGCGATGTTGGTGACCTGTTTCCCAACGAATCAAGTCAATGGGCAGATAGTGATGGAGATGGATATGGAGATAATAGCAGTGGGCATCAAGCTGATTCATGCCCGCAACAAGTTGGAACATCAAATCAAAACTCGACATTTGGTTGTCTAGACTCAGACCTAGATGGATGGGCCGATAGCGATGATGCATTTCCTACGATAACCAGTCAATGGTTGGATAGTGACCTCGATGGATATGGTGACAACCCATCTGGTGATTCCCCAGATGCATGCCCCGATGTAAGTGGCACTTCAGATCAACAATCAGTCCTCGGTTGCCCAGACAGCGATGGAGACGGCTGGGTGGACAGCTGTGGTGACTGCGCCGCCACCGAA
>CAZGIY010000011.1:0-1766 GCA_964526445.1 uncultured Candidatus Poseidoniales archaeon | reverse complement strand
GCATCGATGATCTACCTGATGAAGAAACTCAGCAATCAGACATCGATGGTGATGGATTCGGAGACGATTTGAGTGGATTCCAGCCAGATGCATGCGTCAACATTGCAGGTAATTCAACCAACGATCGATTTGGTTGCCCCGATAGAGATGGAGATGGAATGAGTGATGATAACGATGACTTCCCAGATGACCCACTCAGAGCAGGAGATGCCGATGCTGATGGCCTAGACGATGCCTTGGAAGACGATTGTTCAACCACATATGGAACTTCAACTCACGACCGAAAGGGTTGTCCAGACAGCGATGGAGATGGATACTCTGACCCAGACCAGTCTTGGATGGTCAGTATGGGGGGCGACGCCTTCCCATTGATTCCTAGCCAATGGGAAGATTTCGATGATGATGGGTACGGCGATAATGCTTCAGGTTTAGAACCAGATTCATGTATTCAAGTACAAGGTGATTCCACCGAAGACCGCTATGGATGTCCAGATTCAGATGGAGATGGTTGGTCCAATCCCGATAATTTGTGGAATGCTGGCAATGGCGCTGATGCATTCCCTGATGAAGCCAGTCAATGGGCTGATTCCGATGGCGATGGATATGGGGACGAAGCCTTGGGTATCATGGCTGACCAATGCCCAAACATTTCTGGAATTTCCACTGTCGATAGGTTAGGTTGCCTGGACAGCGACAATGATGGTTGGAGCGATGCTGACTCTACATGGAGCACCGACGATGGGGCCGACATCTGGCCACAGGACGCAACACAATCCACAGATAGTGATGGAGATGGATTCGGTGACAATTTATCTGGAAACAATGCAGACGATTGTCCAAACGAGGCTGGCACTTCAATGCAGGCCAGTAAAGGGTGCGTAGATGGAGATGGAGATGGATGGGCCGATGAAGACGATGCATTCCCTGAGATTCCGAGCCAATGGCAAGATTCAGATGGAGATGGATGGGGCGACAACCAAAGTTCTGGTGCATCAAGAGTGGATAACTTCCCTGATGACCCCGAGTCATGGTCTGTGACTGTATCTCTGAACTGTATTCAATCCGATCTCATCCTCGATATGATGAACCAAAAAGAAGAACTGGTTGTCACTTGTACTGTCAGCAATGAAGCCGATATCTCCGTAGTTGCTATTCTAATTTGGGACATGCCGATAGGAATGGATAGCGATGACAACAGGCAGATTTTACAATTCACCAGTGCAGGAACTCCAGATGCAGTGAAGGAAATAGTGCTCAGAGCAAGCGGAACAAAAGTTGGAGAATATCTCTCAGTGATTAAGACTGAAGCACCTGGTGCAGAGCAAGCGATGGACAGCATGACCATCGAATTACAGGTTGTCGATACTACTCCGGAAGAAGATGCAGAAGCAGAATCCGCAAGCAATAGCAAAGGTGACTTCAATTTAGCAGGCATCGAGATGAGTACAGAAAATCTTCGGATACTAATCGCCGGTACTGTTCTCGTGGTGGTTGGTCTCGGCATTGTCATTAGAGTTGTCAAACCAAAGACTCGAAAACAACGCAAAGGTACGCAACAATTCACCTCAGGTGGGCTCTTTGCAGAAGGTATGCCCCCTCCTCCAGAGCCGCCAAATTGGCAACAAGAATCATCCTGGAAATACTGATTCCTCGTCAAGATACAGGACCGAAATCAATACATCCGAAAGGATAGTCGCACGGTCCATCCAACGCGGGTGTGGTGAAGTGGTATCACCTGAGGTTTCCAACCTCATGTCGTGGGTTCA
>CAZGIY010000010.1:8039-26678 GCA_964526445.1 uncultured Candidatus Poseidoniales archaeon | reverse complement strand
AATTACCGAAAATGGAGTCGCTGACGAGAGTGATACTCTCCGACCCGAACACTTGCGCCGACACCTATTGATTCTCTCTCAAGCGATATCCGAAGGACAAGATATTCGCTCATATCACCACTGGTCATTGATGGATAATTTCGAATGGGCAGAGGGGTACAAATTGCGGTTCGGACTCTTCCACGTTGATTATGACACTCAAGAAAGAACGATGAGAGAAAGTGGACGATTATTCAAAGAAATCATCGCAAATAACTGAATACTAAGCGCTTCACCGGCTTTAGCATGGGCTTCTTCGATACGATTGGTCGCGGCTGGAAAATGAGTAAATTGAGCATGTCTGTGGTAAAGAAAGATCCAGAACTGATGGTCTATATGGCCCTGAGTGGGATTTTCAGTCTTGGAGTCATGGTCGCCATGGCCGCTCCAGAGTTCTTGAATCAGCCGTGGACCCGTGCTGAAAACGGCCAAATGAGCCCGGCATACATGGGGTTTGTCTTCTGCGGATATATGGGGATAAGCATCGTAGTAACATTCTGGAATAGTGCAATAATCGCCAATTCACATATCCGTTTGACCGGCGGAGATCCCAAGTTCATGGACGGTGTTTCCGCAGCAATGAAGAATTTTCATCTCATAGTTATCTGGGGCATCATCGCTGGAACTGTGGGATTACTTCTGAAAATGCTTAATCAGGCTGCGAGGGATTCTAAGCATGGTGGCGCTCAAGCGCTAGCAATGGTATTGAACATAATCGGTGCAACAATTTGGTGGATGATGACTTTCTTCATGATACCACACATGGTCATAGAAGGAAAGAGTATCAGGGACAGTATGAAATCGAGTAAAGACATGTTCTTCAAAACATGGGGAGAGAACGTCACTTCAGGACTCGGAATAGGCCTGATCACGTTTTTGTTCGCTATTCCAATAGTTCTTGTTTCGGTTGGAATAATGGTTGCAGCCCCACAAATGTGGTGGGTTGGACTGATTGTTGGGGGAGTGGCAGGAGCCATTCTAATCGCGTGGAGTGGAGCGGCTGAACAAGTTGCAGTTTCTGCCTTGTACCTATACTCTAAGAATGGAGAAATGCCGAAACTCTACCAAGAAATGGGTATGACCTCATTCCAGATGCAAGCACCAGCAGCCAGAGTTCTCTGAAAGGCGCGCGAATGTTCAGCCCTTGAAGTGGCTGAAAATAGAGATTTGAAGAGCAATCTGCTTCAAATGTGCAGATTTTTTTTTATGCAGTATGCAAATGTATCGCTTTTTAGAAGATATTCCGAACAAAAGTTCAGTATTGTAATTGATTATTGCTCAAATGTGCGAAATTTGGGCAAGGGAACTGAACTTTCGTGATTAAGTGACAGTAAGCATCAATAGCGCCCCGCGACGCAGCGAGCCCGACGGGTGGGGCCGTCAGGGAAGTGAAGGTCATGGTATTGACGAAAGAACGTGAGCCCGAACAAGAATTGGTGATCAAGATGAGTGAGGTCGAAAGTATGGGATTACAGGAAACAAGATCAAGGGCCGATACGTATCACCGCTATCATATAGATGCGAAAGAAACAGAAGACCTATGGAAAATTCCGCGTAGATTCAACGTAAAGGTCGGTAAGTTTGGCTTGGCCAAATTGATTTTCAAGGAGTTCTTCAAGTATTTCGGGCACTGGGAGACTGTCTTCTCGAGGCCTTGTACCTACGGTGTATTCAGTGGACCTGTTGGAGGATTCCTCCCCCGCCCCGACCTATGCGTTGGTTGCTTAAGGTGCGAGGTGCAACATCCTGATTTCGTAACCGTTTCTCCAAATGGCGAGTTGCGTGCATTAGGAGACAAATACTTGACATGGCAGCACATCAGCACCATCGATGAAGAGGCTCGCAAAGGAGGAGTTCCAGTTCGTGGCCAAGGCTACAGGGGACGTTTCGGAGGGCCTGGTTTCGATGGTATGTTCACCGATATGTCTGAAATTGTCAGACCTAGCCGAGATGGAATTCACGGCCGCGAATTGATTGGCACTCAGGTAGACATCGGTAGCAAACCAATGCACCTTTCTTTCGATTCTTCCGGCAATTTACTGAATCGACCAGAGATGCTTACCATTCAAGTTCCATTCATCTACTCAGCGCCACCCAAGGAGTTAGCCGATGATGGGGTGTTCAAGATCATGGCTGCTGCTGCTGCGGAAATAGATAGCATGGCCTTGATTCCAGTGGATGATGTGAATCGTTTAGGCCTTGGAGGGCCAAATGTTGCACCTATTGTCAACTGTGCCGGTTGCGACGTTCCCAAGGGAACTAGAATGGTGGAGTTGCGCTCTTGGAATACTCAAGCACACTCTGAACTAAGCGCCAAGGGACTATTGGTTTCTGTTGCCATCAACATGTCTGAGGATTGGCGAAGTAAACTCGAAGAAGCAATTGAGGGGGGTGCTTCAATTCTGCACCTTTACGCTGACCACCATGGCTTGGATGGAGCGGGTGGTTTCCTTATGGACACCTTGGCTGAAGCACACATGAGTCTGATTGAGAAAGGTATTCGAGACAGAGTCACTCTTCTGGGAAGTGGGGGAATCGCTGGTGCTGATCACTTGCCTAAGGCGATTATCAGCGGATTGGATGCTGTCGGCCTAGACCATGCACTATTGATCGCCATACAAGCTAGATTAACAGGAGATACTCAGAGCAGAGACTCGGCTACAGTTCAATTGCCAAAGAAGCTAGATATCGAGTGGGGGAAACAGAGAATCGTCAATCTGAGTTGTTCTTGGAGAGACCAGATGCTAGAGATTCTAGGTGCCATGGGAGTAAGAGAGGTGCGCAGATTGCGCGGTGAATTCGGCAGGTCCATGCGCTGTGCAGAGCTTGAGGCTGAGGCCTTTGGTGATATCGAAGGATTTCCGGGAGGTGGTGCTTGATGGTATTCTCACCTGGAGAGCCTAAGGCACCTACTGCTGCCTTGATGGAGAAGACACTACACCTGATGCATGATGGCCTCAATGCACGTGCCTTTGGGGAGTTCCCGAAACCCGAAGCCCTAGGAGATGCAAGATGGACTGATGATCTGATTCTTGCAACTTGGTTCATGGCTGAAACAGGAGAAGTTCCGGAGAATTTCAACTACATGACTGGTCGTTCAAACGGTGGGTTCGACCGACTTGACTTCAAATTCAAACCGGAGACAGAATGGTTGGAACACGGCGAACACCTAGACACCAAATTAAATCTCAACCGTAGAGATGATGGGAGAAAGCAATTGACTCCCGACCTACCAATCTATGGAGGGGGTATGTCCTATGGTTCAGTCTCTGTCAATGTCATGATGGCTAGAGCGCGCAATGCTAAGCGTTGGAATTCATTCATGTCTACCGGAGAAGGTGGCTACCCTTCAGAGTTGTACGAACTCAAAGAGAACGTCATCACGCAGGTTGCAACGGGATACTTCGGTGTTGAGGAGAAGTCGATTCAAGCAACACCGATTGTGGAATTCAAGTATGCACAGGGAGCGAAGCCTGGACTTGGGGGGCACTTGCTTGCTGCCAAGGCTGGTGAAGAAGTGGCAAAGATTCGCGGTAGCGTTCCTTTCGTAAGCCTGTTCTCTCCGTTCCCATTCCATTCGACCTACTCAGTCGAGGACCACATGAAACATATCGACTGGATTCAAACAGTAAATCCCGAAGCCCTGATTTCGGTAAAGGTCAGCACTCCACACGATGTTGACATGGTCGCTGTAGGCTCGTTCTATGCAGGTGCGCATATCATCCATCTCGATGGCTCCTATGGAGGCACAGGAGCGGCACCTGAAATCGCCAAGAAGAATATCGCCATGCCAATTGAACTGGCGATTCCAAAGGTGCACAAGTTCCTCATCAAGGAAGGAGTGAGAGACAAAGTGACATTGATTGCAAGTGGAGGAATCCGCACCGCCGATGACGTTGCCAAAGCAATAGCCCTTGGTGCCGATGGCGTGGTATTTGGCACCAGCGACCTAGTCGCCATGGGATGTACTCGATGTTCCAATTGCGAAGGTGGGCCTAGCGGCAGAGGTTGCCCTTGGGGATTGACGACCACCGATATCGAACTCAAGGAATGGGTGCAAGAAGACTGGGGAGAAGAAAGACTGTACAATTTCTACAGCGCTGTCCAATGGAGGCTACGAGATATCATGCGTAAACTTGGCTTGGAAGCCATCGGGGATTTGCGCGGAAGAACCGACCTTCTGAGATATGTTGCAGGAGATGATGCCTGATGCCAAGAGATGTGCAAGCAGTTTTGGATGCGAGAATGCGCCTGACACGATCACTACCCAAGATTACAATGCAAGAAGATGATGCTGCTGAAGGCGGTTGCGGCGTTGTAGGACTGGCTTGTGAAATTCCTGTCGCTGGCAAGCACCTTTTCGATAGTCTAGAACAAATGCGTAACAGAGGCAATGGAAAGGGGGGCGGGGTCGCCATGGTTGGCCTTGATGCTGAACAATTCAGTACTGATGCTGAAACCTTGCAGAGTTGTTTCCTTATCGCCATAGCATACGTCAACGAAGGATTCCGTGAGGAAGTCGAAGAGAAATATATCCACCCAGTTTTTGAAGTAGAACATGTGCATGAAATTTCAACCTTGGACAATTGGCAAGATGCACTTCCAGCATTGGAGGTCCGGCCACCTAATGTGGTCTGCTATTTTGTCAAACCTAAGGCAGAAGGGATTCAGAAGATGAAAGAAGAGGGTTTGGATATTTCACATTTCACTGATGAAGATGCATTGCATCAAGAGTATGTATACCGAAATACGCACCGCCTCAATGTTGAATTCTACGCCACCGATGGCAGGGCTGATGCTTTCGTTCTCTCACATGGCAGAGATATGTTAATCCTCAAGATAGTAGGGTATGCTGAAGATGTCATCAAGTACTACTTGCTCGACGATGTCACAGCCCATGTCTGGATTGGGCACCACAGATATCCGACCAGAGGTAGAGTCACTCATCCGGGAGGTGCACACCCCTTCGGACAAGGAATCGATGTTGCATTGGTGCACAATGGTGATTTCTCAAACTACGTCTCAGTGACCGATTACCTTGCACAGCGTGGGATGGAACCATTATTCTTCACCGATACCGAAGTTGCTGCTTTGGCCTTCGACCTTCATCATCGCGTATATGGATATCCGATAGAATACCTCATCGAATCCTTAGCTCCAACAAGTGAATTGGATTTCGTTATGCTACCCGATTCAAAACAGGAAATTTATGAGAAAATTCAGCGAACTCATATTCATGGTTCCCCTGATGGGCCTTGGTTTTTCATCATCGCACAAGCAGCATCTCCAGGTGTTCACAGGTTGATTGGAATAACCGATACCAGCATGTTGCGACCACAGGTGTTCTCGTTCCAGAGAGGAGAAGTGGGGATTGCTTTTTGCGGCTCGGAGAAGCAAGTCATCGATGCAGTACTGGATAGTCTGTCTAAGGAAGATAAGAGATTCTGGCGCCGTTGCGACGAATATTGGAACGCGCGCGGTGGTTCCTATACCGACGGTGGCTCATTCCTCTTTGATGTGGCAAAACAGGGAAATGGCAAGTTTGAACTGAAGATGACTAACAAGTTCGGAGAGATTGTAGATACCCACCCCTCAGGTGATCATCTAATCGAAGAAGCAGCGAATAGTTCCGGTGTTGAATGGAGTGATTCGCCTGTGCAGAACTTCTCAACTGCTGTGGAAGCTCTGCAGAAGATGAATTGGCCTGAAGCACGTGCTATGTGCAATGAATTGATTGAAATCGAGCGTAACGCCGCAGTGAAAAGTCTGCAATTGCTACTTGACAGAAGATATCCAACTGGGCAACTGCGCAGGAGCAGGTGGCTAGACAGTGTGGAAGATGCGCTTATGCAGGTGCTGATGTCAACCGCTGTTTCGCCTTGCGAGAATTTCGTCGGATACATGACTCCTGGAAACAGACCTGTGCCTGCTAATGATGAACAGAACATTGTCATCGATGCAAGGCCATACCCAATCGAGGGAACAGAATCGTTGGCTCGAGAACTGGTCGCATTGAAGGATGCTGGCTGGAAGAAATTCCATGTCATCATGTGCCGCGGACACCGCTTCATCGGAAACGGAATGGGGCCTGAAACAAGCAACATCAGTATAGACGTATACGGTAGTTGTGGAGATTACCTTGGTAGTGGAAATGATGGAATGACCATCCACATGCATGGAAATGGACAAGATCAAATCGCCCAGATTCACAAGAGAGGCACCACTGTTGTACATGGAGATGTTGGCCAGTGCTATGGATATGGAGCCAAAGGAGGAAATCTGTTCATATTGGCCAATGCTGCCGGCAGGCCGATGATTAATAGTGTAGGTTCTCCAAAACTCGTCATCAATGGAACTGCCCTAGACTATCTTGCGGAATCATTCATGGCAGGAGACCCTCTAGAAGGGGGTGGCTTCGTGGTCATCAATGGAATTCGATTCAATGACAAAGGAGAAATCGAATCTCTAAATACCCCATACCCCGGAGGAAATCTGTTCAGTCTTTCAAGCGGAGGAGCAATTTACGTTAGAGACCCCCATCAAAGGTTGTCAGGAAGTCAACTGAATGGTGGAGGTTTCACCGAATTGACCGATGCCGACTGGCAGGTCATTGAACCATTACTGATGGAAAATGAGGAGCACTTTGGAATACCACTTGCAGGATTGTTAAGCGTTGATGGAGAAATCAAAGCTCCATCTGAAGTCTATCGCAAAATCATCCCGCTCAGGAACAAAGCACTCTCTGTAGAGGATGCTTGGGCTGCCAAGCACGATTAGGCATTCTATCTGAACGCTATCGACTATTGACGACCAAAGAATTGCCGTCAAATCTGGCCTTCAAACCCATTCCTGAGGAATTGATACGGTTAACCAAGTCTTGCTGTTCACGAAATACCGCAGTTAACTTGTGCCCTGTGCCTTCAACGAATTCCTGCCCAATTTTCGCATAATTCATTTGACCGCTGAACTGTGATTTGCCCTTGAATAGACTGGTTATGCGATTCAGTAAATTAGGCGCCTTCCAATTCTCGGGTAATCCAATAATCTGCAAAACATGCCACATTGCCTCTCCTTCCTCCATTTTTTTAGATGGTTTGCCAGTTTTGGAACTCTTGACCTTTCGCTTTATTCTTCGGACTTCTTTGAGTTCATTCAGACCCCTGAATTCTAAATTTCCTTTGCCATATAGACTCTTCAGCATCTCTTCCATGTTCTTGCCTGAAGCCCCCATCTCCTTGAGTACGAGTTTCGGTTTGCGACCTCCAGTTCGCTGGCTGAATTTGTTTCCCAATCCGGAAAGGCGAATCCAATTATCCATTTGCTGCAATAACCAACCTTTGTGGGTGTCCTCAACAGGTTTTGCTGGAGTGTAAGTGCATCGAACGTTCTGACCTTTACCCGAAAAACGGACCTCATCCTTGAACAATCGCTCCAGAATCTTAGTCATCGAAGGCGAGGAAGGTAGACCAACATGCTTGCGAATCTCCTTACTGGATGAGAATGAAGTCTTCCATTCTGAATTACACCATTCGACAAGGTCCGTGCCCAATGAATGGACCTTGAATTGAGATTCCATGTTCTTCGCCAGAACCTGCTTGAGATCATCTTCAGACCTCTTTTTCGATTTTCTAGTTGGACTACTGTTTGCAGACTTCTCCTTCTTCTCTGAACCTTTTTTCGTAGGGGAATCTGGCATCTTGAAATTGGGATTGGGCATGAACTGATCCATTGCGAACATGTATTCGCAACGATGCGTAGCACGCCATTTCATGAACGCGTCCTTTTCTTTACCCTGTAGTCTATTCTCATGATCCTTCAATCCGTCCTGAGTAATTAATACTGCAGAATTCTTGATGCAATAATCGATGAAGAACGAATCGTCATCTGAACGGGCTGGAACAACCGCCATCGACTTTTTCGGAATTCCCTTGTACAAATCATTGAGGTTCCTGAGCATCTGCTTAGGATTCTTCTCATTCATCCTGAATTGTTTGACAAAAGCAACTACTTCGTGCCCTAAATCTGCAAAATGGCGATAGGCTTTGACAATGCCAACTGCATCTCCTGGGACTTCATGCCCCATGAATGCACAAGCGATGTTTGCTCCGTCCAATGCTATAACAGGTAATGCTTCCTTGTTTTTCTCCAATCACTCCCCCTCCGGGGACCCGTCCGAGTATTGGCATACCACCACACAAGGAGGTAGCCAGTATCAGATGGCAACGCGGGCTCGTTGCCCACCTCTATTGAACCATTCGACCATGGGGGCCATGGTGAAATTGAAGAAAGAGGCCCTGTACGAGGGGCCAATGTCGGAGCAAGAAGAGGACACTGGAGCGGCTGATGAAAAAGTCGAAATTGCTTCTGAAGAGATGTCGGAAGATGTTCCAGAGCCTACAATGGAAGAATTACTAGCCTTAGCCGAAGCGAAAGCAGAAGCGGCTGGGAAAGAGATCTCCTACCGCGATGCCGAGATTCAGAATATTCAGCGCCGCATGGCCAAGGAAAAATCAGAATTGATTCAATATTCAAGCATGAACCTGTCCAGAAGATTTCTCTCTGTGCTAGATGATGTAGACCGCGCTTTGAAGGCAATACCAGAAGACACGCTTGAACAGAATGCTTCCGTTGTTGAAGGACTGACCTTGATGCGAGAGCGAATCTGGTCTGAATTAGAAGGAGTTGGTGTCAAATCTCTCGACTGTAAAGGTAAGGAGTTCGATCCAAATCTTCACGAGGCAATAACTACTGTTCCTGCAGACGATGATAATCCAACTGGCAAAATTATCGATGTTATCGAAGAAGGGTACATGTTCAAAGAGAAACTCTTGAGGGCAGCAAAGGTAGTTGTGACTTCCTAGATTTATCCAACTCTCTCTACCGAAGGTCCCAAAACTGCTAATCTCCTCATTCTTGCAGAATCAGCCAACAACCAATCAACAACCACTTCCTCCAAAGATTCGCTAAGTATACTGCGAATCGCTTCTTCATCACCTATGGTTGATACCATTTTCATTGTCTCTCTAACTCGCCAACCCTGCAAATCTTCCCTATCCAACAAAGGAATCATCTCTATCTGCCAACCTGCTTGTGAATATAGTCGAGCAGTATCTTCATTGGAAGTAGCAAGTATCCCCGCATCTCCATGCCAATTACTGGCATGTTCTACCCACTTCTGAGCATCTCCAATATCTGGAACTGCCACTATCTCATGATTCGAAATCCCCTCATTAGTCAACCAAGATTGCACCATCTCTTCTCTTTCTTGCCAATCCCAAGGGTTCTCAGGAGATTGTTCAACATTTGAAGAGCCTAGCATTATTCTGAGTTTCATATCGGGGTGACTATTATTGCGGAATTCTACTGCTGCACGCAAGAGTGATGCGTGTCCGCGGTGCAATGGTTGGAAGCGTCCTAAGACTACGATTGCAGGTTCAGGTTTCTTGCTTGGCGCAGATGGAATCATCTCCATATCATCACCCCTGGAAGAATCCCTGTACATCTATTTCATTGGAAATAGACAACCCTGATTCTCTGAAACAAGTCAACATGCGGCGGCACCCTTCAATCATCTCTTCCTTGCTGGTCTCGCCCATCGAACCGATTCGGAACATCTTGCCCTTGAGGTGGTCTTGTGCCCCGATAACAAAGGTCTGATAATCGCTTTGAAGTCTACTTCGCCAAGCATCATCGATTCCATCTGGATACATTAACGCAGTCACTGTGTTCGACCTTTGATTCTCATCTGCTAAGAATTGGAAACCAAGACTTGCGAAGAGAGAACGAACGCCTTCGGCCAACCCTCGACATCTCCTCCACCTCTCTTGCAAACCTTCCTCGGCAAGAGTTCGCAACGAGGCCACCCAACCCATACAGAGATTGATTGCAGGTGTCCAGGGTGTCTGATCATCATCGCCTTTTTTCAGCGCTGCTACTGCATCGAGGTAGTATGTTGGATTAGCCGAACCTTGTTGTCTTCGACACTCGACCTGTGCAACCCATTCCTCGCTGACCGCAAGGGCTGCTATTCCAGAAGGTCCGGAGGTGCATTTCTGAGCACCGACTACTACTGCTTCTACCCCCCACTTCTCTGGATGAACCGGTAGGCCACCAACACTGGTTATCGCATCCAACAAGAAGGCAACACTGTGTTTCTTGCATAATTCAGACAATACTTCGGCATCTTGAGTGATGCCTGTACTTGTTTCATTGTGACAGATTACCAATGCCTCAAAATCTCCTGATTGTAGGTGCTCTTCTACCTCATTCAAATCGAATTCCTTGCCCCAATCATATCTCAAATGAGTAGAATCACAATAACGTGAGGCGATCTCTGCGACTCTTTCACCGAACTTTCCGTTGCTCGGAACCAATACCTTGTCATGCTGGAAAAAACGGTTTGCAATCGCCATTTCAGTTGCTGCTGTTCCACTTCCTGAAACCACGATGACCCTGTATCCGTCATCACCAGTCCATGACCCCTTGCCTCTTTGTGCAATCGAAGGCGAGAGATTGAAGGCCATTCTCAGCAGACTGTTCAATTCTGCCATGACATCTCGGAACTCTGGGCCCCTAGCAGTAATCACTGGCTTCGACATGGCTGAAAGAACTGAATCATTCATTCGCACGGGGCCGGGGACTAAGAAACAGGCTCCATCGCTAAGGTACCCTGCCATGATGCTGCGCTTGTCAATCAAGTCCTTGAATACACCCATCGGTGAACAAGAGGATTGATGTTGTACAGCGTCTGCGGCGCAATATGGTGCTTCGCATCGGCATTGCAATGCTACAAGGTGCTAGAGAAGAACATGCAAGTGCCATAGATTCAGCCGCCAAAGAAATGGCGCTGGATGTAGATATAGTCAAGTTGAGAAAATCTCGCGACATATCCAATCTAGATGCGCTGGTACTACCAGGTGGCGAATCGACTACTATGCGCTTAGCAAGCAAGTACAGAGGCCTGCTTGAAGGTATATTCCAATGGATCGAAAATAATCCAGAATTGCCAGTCATGGGTACTTGCGCTGGTGCTATTCTACTCTGCCAACCGGGAGATGGTAGGGAACCATTTCTGAATGCTGATATATCACGCAATTCCTTTGGCAGGCAAGTTGACTCATTTCAGGCGGGATTGAATGTCGAATTGGACGGTGAAAGTAGCGATTACCCGGGAGTTTTCATTCGCGCACCAAGGTTCGAATCAAATGGTGAACAGGCCGTCGCATATCTCGATGATGAAGTGGTTGGATTGACAAAAGGTAACAGGATGGCATTGACCTTTCACCCTGAGCTTACCGAGGATTTGAGATTCCACCGATGGTTGTTGAAACGTGCAAAAGAAGGGGCGGTGAACTGATGCGTCTGAAGATGGCTTCTGCTGTCGATTCTCCCGAAGAAAACGAAGCCATAGGTTGTGTCCAATGCCAAAAAGGAAGCAAATTGGTACTCTTCGTCACTGGTCATTGCCATTGGATGTGTGATTATTGCCCTTTATCCGAAAATCGTAGAGAAGTGGATGTCATGTTTGCCAATGAACGTCCATGTACTAGTCTGGACGAGGTGATTGAAGAAGCCCGGGCAATGAACGCAACCGGAACGGGAATCACTGGAGGTGACCCACTGATGGCTCGCGAACAAAGCCTTGAGGCAATTCGCAGATTAAAGCAGGAATTTGGCGAAGCGCATCACATTCACATGTACACCAGCATACCATTTCCTGAACATCAAGCTAGGGATTTTGCTGAAGCAGGTCTAGATGAAATTCGGTTTCACCTATTGAATCTTGAATTGACCAAGTACCTTGCAATCATCAAGGCCTGTGAAGTAGCAGGTATAGAGGTGGGAATAGAATTACCAGCTGATCCTGATGAAGAAGAAAGATTGTTTGAATTGTTGGAAGAACTGCGCCACACCGAAATCACCTTTCTAAATCTCAATGAACTGGAAATAACAACTGGAAATCAGGCAGAGATGGAACTAAGAGGATTCAATCTATCTTCTGAGATGACTGCTGGAGCAGAAGGTTCGAGGGAATTGGCGATTCAACTCAAGAGCAGAGTCGAAGCCGCAGAACATGGACTTCCTGACCCCATCGATAATTCGATGAGAGAAAAATATGATTACCATCTGAAATTTTGCACCGCTTCATACAAGGATGCTGGACAACTGAGGGCACGCTTCAGACGTAGGGCTGGCCAGACATTGGCGCCACATGAACAACTCACCGAAGATGATACCATCATGTTTGGAGCGCTGTATTCCTCCCAAACATTGTGCGAGAATGACCAACAAGAACTCATTGAGGTTACTGGAATTTCTCCGGATTGGTTGCATATTGACCTTGATAATGAGAGAATCGAAATGCCGGTTGATTTGGCTGAAGAACTATCAGATATGGTCAATGCACCTGTAGCCATCGTGGAAGTACACCCTACTCATGAAAGATTGGAAGTCTCACTGGTCTGGTTGAATGATCATAGACCATGAGCAAGGATATGCGCAAGGTTGAACTCGTCAAGGCCCCACTTGTCAGCGTTCATGTGCTCCCTCCCCAACAATAGGAAGGCTCCTTCTTGCTGTGCCGTAACAAGAGCGTGGTGTAAAAGGCGAGAACTTCGTTGATGAGCATCCATGGTCGGCAAGATATGTGGGTCGGCATTCTCATCCAACGTGGCTTCCAATTCCTCCCTCCTACGCATCCAATCTAGAATTACAGATTCTGAATATTCGTTTTCATTCAATTTGAGTACGGCGGAACTAGCATCTTGCCATACTTGGCTGGAATACAATTCGTTCACATCATCTACGTTCCTTTGAATTAATGTTTCAAGATAGATGAAAGAACGGCCTTCCCAGACTTCCCAATGTCCAAGACTTGCCCATTGTGCACAGAGAAGTAGACAATCACATGCATCGGAAAGTGGTATTCCTTGCAGAGACGAATGAAGCGAGGTATCTTTGTCTACTTCATTGTCATCAAACCAATCCAACAATTCGGCAGATACATCGATATCGAATGGTCGTTCAAGCCTTGAGTCCGCAGCAACTCGAGGCAAACTATTAGACTCAAGTGCAGAAATCAAGTCGCTGACCTGCATCTGCAGCAATTCACGCAATCCCTCGCGGACAACTAGATTCAGAACCATGTCGATGCCCATAGGCAGGCGAGAACAGTTACATGTTTCACCTCATCGGATGACGCCGTTGTAGACATAATGCATGAAACAGCGCTGGAAATATTCTTTCACCATCTCTAATTTGGAATCGCCATCATCGGTAAAACCGAGGCATGATTTACCAATTCTTGCATATTCTAATTCTCCAGCAAGACTAGGATCTTCGTATAGTGGCATAGAGTATATTCCAACATGCTTCTTCTGAACTACCAATGAAACAAACGGCCGACCAGTACTCGTCGCAAGACTGTAGTATCCAGGTTCATCCTTCACTATCACCATGTCTGCATCATATTTCTCGAGGAGAGTTCGAAGGCTCGACCACAATGGTGCCAATTCGGGATTCTTCACGCACCACCGACTAAGGCGACAGCCTTCAAGTGCATCCTCGGACCCGAGCCGGCTGAGGGTTCTGTATGGCGACCATCGAGGAGCAGATCAAAGCCATTCAGGCGGAGATTGACAAGACTCAGAAGAACAAAGCCACCGAACATCATATCGGCCGCCTCAAAGCAAAGATTGCCAAACTCAAGATTACCCGCGAAAAAGCACAGGCACATGCCAAGGCCAGTGGAGGTGGAAAGGGGTTTGAAGTCAAGAAAAGTGGAGATGCCAGCGTCGCACTCGTGGGCTTTCCCTCAGTAGGTAAGTCAACTCTCATCTCACAAGTGACCGACGCAAAATCAGAGACCGCAGGATATGCATTCACCACCCTGACCTGCATACCCGGAGTAATGGAACATAGAGGTGCTAAGATTCAGATTCTCGACCTTCCGGGATTGATCAAAGGTGCGGCGGATGGCAAGGGAAGAGGAAGAGAAATTCTCAATGTCATCCGTTCTTCTGACATGGTTCTATACATCGTCGACCCCTTTCAAGATGCACATTTCAGAGTACTACACAGAGAACTCGAACTCGCAGGGATGCGATTGAATCAGGCCAAACCTGCCGTATTCATCTCTAGAACCGAACGTGGGGGAATAGATGTCCGAAGTACCGTTGAACAGACGCATCTAACAGATGAACAGATTGGAGATATCATTCGAGACTTCGGCTATACATCCGCCATCGTCACACTCAGAGTAGATGTCACAGCAGACCAAATCGTCGATGTACTAGCAGGAAATCGCATCTATTCCAAAGCAGTAGTGGCGATAAATAAGATCGATATCTCAACTGAGAATGAAATTACACGCACTGAAAAATCATTACCACAAGGCTGGCCCCTTATGCGCATCTCCGCATTCAAAGGAACTGGCTTGGAAGACCTGAAAGATTTCATCTACGACAATCTTGGATTCATGAGAGTATTCCTCAAACCGCAAGGGCAGGAAGCCGACATGGTTGAACCACTTATCGTCAAAGACACCAGCACCGTTCAGGAAGTATGCAACAGTCTGCACCGAGACTTTGTGCGCAAGTTCAGATTTGCAAGGGTCAAAGGCCCTTCGGCCAAATTCGATTGGCAACGGATTGGCCTAGACCATCTCCTGAAGGATGGGGATATATTGACAATAATTACAAGAAAATCTTGAACTCTTCTAACTTACTTCATCATCTGTAAATCGTGGAAAAATACCAGTAAATGCACTGAAGAAATGATGTATTTCGATGTACCTATACTAGTCTGCAAACAAGTAGAACTAAGTATCAAGCCGAGTCATTGAAAAGGTGGAACAAAGTCGCCAACTCGATGAGCTCAGGATATCTCTTCACTTCAGAATCGGTAGCAGCAGGACACCCTGACAAAGTATGCGACAACATCTCAGATGCAATACTTGATGCATGCATCAAAGCAGACCCTAGAGCAAGAGTTGCTTTGGAGACATTTGTCAAGGGAATGGACGATAGTTCTTACATTGTTCTAGGTGGAGAAATTACCATAAATGTAGACCATCTAATCGATTATGAAGGAATTGCAAGAAGAACTGCTGCTGAAATTGGATATACAAATCATGATTTCGGTATGGCAGCAAATGATTCCAATAGTTGCAAAGTGCAAGTTTTGGTGAGTCAGCAATCTGGGGATATTTCACAGGGAGTGACCGAAGGAGAAGGTATGTTCAGTGCCCAGGGCGCTGGAGACCAAGGTCTGATGTTTGGCTTTGCAACCGATGAGAGTGAATCATGGGATTCTCTGAAAGGACACTACATGCCACTTCCCGCATTGTTATCGCAACAATTGACGCTTGCATTGAGCGCTGCTGGGCTCGATGGCACATTGGATTGGGCAAGGCCAGACGCCAAGAGTCAAGTCACTATTGAGTACGCAGAAGAAGGTGTCCCTACAAGGGCAGAAACTGTGGTCATCGCAATTCAGCACGATGACCTGAGAGGCATGTTTGATGGAGATGAAGCTGAAGAGCAAAAGTACATCCAACAACAGGTCACTGAGAAAATCATCAACAAGGTGATTCCAGCAGAACTCCTAGATACAAAGACCAATATCATCGTTAATGGAACTGGACGTTTTGAGAAAGGCGGACCTCACGCTGATGCCGGACTTACAGGACGCAAGATTATCGTTGACACCTACGGCGGCATGGGCCGCCATGGAGGAGGTGCATTCAGTGGTAAAGACCCGAGCAAGGTAGATCGTTCCGCTGCATATGCTTCGCGATGGGCTGCAAAACACGTCGTTGCTTCAGGATTGGCTAAGCGCTGCGAGATTCAATTGGCTTATGCCATCGGAGTTGCAGAACCGGTCAGTGTTAGGGTAGACACATTTGGAACTGGTACGATTTCTGAAGATGAAATCAGTGCTAGGGTCTCTAAGGCCTTTGACTTCCGTCCTGCGGCTATCATTTCCGAATTAGGCTTATTGCGACCAATTTTCCGTAGAACTGCAGCGGGAGGACACTTTGGAAGGACTCCAGAGGAAGATGGTGGATTTAGTTGGGAAGCCATCGATGATTCGCGTATTGAAATTCTACACAATGGGTGAGTTGAAACATATGCTGATGAAGGAGAAGGCAGAGGACGACAATATGGACTACATAGTAGCAGACATGTCTTTGGCAGAATGGGGACGCAAGGAGATTGACATTGCTGAGCAAGAGATGCCAGGATTGATGTCGGTACGAGAGAAATATTCCGCCGAGAAACCATTGGCTGGAGTAAGGGTCACAGGTTCCCTCCATATGACCATTCAAACTGCTGTTCTCATCGAAACTCTTGTGGAATTAGGAGCTTCTATAAGGTGGGCTAGTTGCAACATATTCTCGACTCAAGATCACGCTGCAGCAGCAATCGCAGCAAGTGGAGTGCCAGTTTTCGCATGGAAAGGAGAAACTCTAGAGGAATATTGGGACTGCACCTTCAGGGCTTTGGATCATGGTCTTGAAGAAGGACCTCAATTGATAGTCGACGATGGTGGTGATGCGACACTATTGATTCACAAAGGCTACCAACTTGAACAAGGTAGTGATTGGGTAAACGAACCTACTTCTAATCATGAGGAACAGTGCATCAAGGACGTTTTGAAGAGGGTTCACGCAGAGCGACCCGGCTATTGGACCAAAGTGGTAGAACAATGCAAAGGAGTTTCTGAAGAGACAACTACCGGAGTTCATCGCTTGTATCAATGGGTCAAGTCGAACTCACTATTATTCCCAGCAATTAACGTCAACGACTCGGTGACCAAGTCGAAATTCGACAATCTATACGGTTGCAGGGAATCTCTCATCGACGGAATCAAGCGCGCTACCGATGTTATGATTGCAGGTAAGACCGCTGTGGTCTGCGGGTATGGAGATGTAGGGAAAGGCTCAGCACAAGCCCTCAAGGCCATGGGTGCCAAGGTTGTGGTGACCGAAATTGACCCAATATGCGCCCTGCAGGCTGCGATGGAAGGTTTTGAAGTGCAGACCATTGAGGATACTCTAGGAACTGCTGACATCTATGTCACTACAACTGGAAACAAGGATGTTATTCGCGTTGAACACATGGAAGCGATGAAGGATCAAGCAATAGTTTGTAACATCGGCCACTTTGATAATGAGATTCAAGTCGACGCTCTAGAATCTAGAGAAGATGTTGACAAACTGAACATCAAGGACCAAGTTGACAAATTCACATTCCCTAATGGTAACAGCATCTTCCTTCTAGCATCAGGTAGATTGGTCAATCTAGGATGTGCTACCGGACACCCAAGTTTTGTCATGTCCAACAGTTTCACCAACCAAACTTTGGCTCAAATTGATTTGTGGAAGAACAAGGATGTCTATGAAAACCAAGTATACATTCTACCCAAGCACCTTGATGAAGAAGTAGCACGATTACATCTAGAGAAAATTGGTTGCAAGTTGACAACCATGACTGAAGAGCAGTCCAAATACATCAGCACCCCAATCGAGGGACCATACAAACCTGAGCATTACCGATACTGAGGGTTCTTACCAAATGCCCATTTCCATGAGTGCATCTTCACTGGCGTGAGTCTTTGGATCCCATCTAGGAGACCATACGAGATTGATGTGCACGCTATCCACGCCTTCAGTTGATAGTGCTGCTCGATGAGCTGCCGCCATTATCTCAGCCGCAGCGGGGCAACCAGGGGAAGTGAGGGTCATGTCCACCTCAGCATGCACATTTCCCTCTTTATCCTCGAATCTGACTTCATAGACCAGACCAAGATCGACTATTGAGATGTCCAGTTCTGGGTCTACAACACTCTGTAATGCCTGTCTGACATGTTCCTCATCTGCCATCTTCACTCCTCCAGTAATGCTGCTTCACTCTGCACCTTCTTGAACATATTCAGAAAGCCATTGGCCCTACTCGGAGAAAGAGCATTAGCCAGGCCCATCTCCTCAACAAAGGCCGGTGAAAATGAAACTACTTCATCGATACTTAATCCTTCCAATGCTGTTGCAGTAATTGCAATCAATCCCTGAACAATTCGCGAATCTGCGCCACCTCTCAAATGGAAGGTTCCTTCAGAATTCAACTCCCCGCGCACATGTGCTTCTGATTGACAACCGTGAACTCTAGTTACTTCAGTCCATTCAGAAGTAGGCAATTCGTCGACTGATTCTGCCATCTCATACAGCATCTCATAGCGTTCACTAGCGTCGAAAGCCTGAGTAAAATCCTCAATAATCTCTACCAAGGCAGAAGGCCAATCCCCAGAAGTTGTATTCTCATCTTGGGACATCAATTCACCTCAAGCAAAGCGCTGACAAATATCCTTCACCGCATCCACGAAATCCTGTGCTTCCTGCTCGTTATTGTACAACCAGAATGAAGCCCTGTTAGTTGCTGCTATATCGAAACGACGTAAGAGTGGTTGAGCACAATGATGTCCTGTACGTACAGCGAAACCCTTCGCATCTAGCATCATTCCCAAATCACTTGCATGAATGCTATCATGGAGAAACGAAACCACGGCCCCATCCCCTTCAACCTGTCTACCAAACACCCTCAT
>CAZGIY010000010.1:0-8029 GCA_964526445.1 uncultured Candidatus Poseidoniales archaeon | reverse complement strand
GATGGCACGTAATTCTTCAGCGACAAATCTCGCTAAAGATAAGGAATGACTGTGAATGCTATCCGTATCCCATTGTGCAAGCCAATCCAAAGCAGCACCCCAACCAATTGCTTCTGCTATACGTGGAGTGCCCGCTTCGAAACGATGTTCATTCTCCTGAAATATGGAATAATCGAAATGAACCTCTCTAATCATGTCCCCTCCTCCCATGAATGGTTGCATCTCAGTGAATGCATCTTCAGCGATCAACAAGGCACCTATTGCAGTTGGACCGCCCATCTTATGTGCTGAAACAGCAAGAAAATCAGCCCCTAATTCATCGAAACCTAGACGATCATGTGGCGCCGCCTGTGCGGCATCGATTAGAATTCTAGCACCTGCAGCATGGGTTGATTTCACTATCTGTTCGATTGGATTACGAACTCCTAACACATTTGAGGTATGAACAACACCAACGAGACTCGCTCCTTTTACAGCCACATCGAATGCTCCCATATCCAGTTCAAAGGTCTCCAAATCGAAGGGGACCCAACGCAATTCAACTCCTCTTTCTTCTGCCAACATCTGCCAAGGAACAATATCAGCATGGTGTTCCATCTCAGTTAGTACGACCACATCCCCGCGTTGGAGGTTTGCCCTGCCCCATGAATGGGCAACCAAATTAATCGCCTCTGTAGTACCTGAAGTGAAAACCACTCTGGATTTTTGTGCCGAAAACCAATGCCTCAACTTTTCTCTTGCATCCTCATAGGATTGGGTTGCCTCCGCAGCAAGAGTGTGGGCTGCCCTGTGCACATTGCTGTTTGAATTCTCATAATATTGTGACATTGCGGTAATAACCTGCTGCGGTTTTTGGGTCGTTGCTGAATTGTCAAGATAGACCAGTAGCTTACCAGATGGCAAGGTTCTAGCGAGAATTGGGAAATCAATTCTCGCTGCGTTGACATCCAATTGAGATGGAGTAGGCCAGCGTTCAGGAGTCCATGCCATCATTTACCCGCGGAAGGCCGGCCTTAATCATCACTTGTACTGAATCCTCACTCAAGTAATGCACAGTCTAGATGAATGGTTAATCTGGTTCTCAGCCAATCTACTATGCTCGATGAATCAAAACCCTTCATGGCATCGATAAGGAACCCTTCGACTACAAGATGTTCAGCCTCCTGTAACTCCAAACCACGACTCTGTAGGTAGAACATCTGCTCTGGATCTATTGGAGCACTGGCCGCACCGTGCGCAGCACTAACATCATCTGCCAAGACCTCAAGTTCGGGAATCGACTCAGCTTTAGCCCCAGCAGAAAGTAGCAAGTTTCTGAATATCTGAGAGGCATCGGAGCCATCAGCGCCCTTGGCAATTGTCAACATCCCCGTGGAAATGCTTCTACTCTTATCATCACAGGCACTGTGGAGGACAACCTCGCTGTTGTTGTTTCCAACAGGGTGTTCTACTTCGAGATGGTGATCATCCACCCTCTCACCTTTACCATGTGAAGCAATCATCTTCTTGATGCTGGAACCTTGTTCGATATTGGAGCGAAGGTCCGAGCGCACCAAGGAACCTCCAAGAGATAACAATCCACAAAACATGTTGGCATCCTTTGACAAAGCCCAATGTTCACCTCGCAACAAGATGGTAGAGGAACTCAATGCTTGCTCCATTGCTTCACTATAGTGCGCACCTGCTGCAATTTCTCCAGATCTTCTGAAACCAAACCAAGAGGCTTCTCCATTAATACTCCAAAGGGCCTCTACCTCGGCAAAGGCACCTACTTCCACAGATACGTGTGTTGCAGCAACATGTCCTCCTGCCTTGACTTCAATCAACAAAGGTGAAGACAAAAGCAAGCCTTCGTCAATAGTGATCTTCCAATACTCGGGGCATATGGCCCGGTGAAATGCTTCTGCAATGTCTCCTGAGTCTTGCCATTCTTGATCGCTAAAGTCCGAACTCTTTAGGCTGATTCCGTCAGGAACATCAGTACCATCAAACATGGAAATAGAAACTGAAGCCGGAACTACATCTGTAGGAATTTCATTCACATCTCCAGTTGGATGCACCTTTCTCCAAGGGGTATATCTCCACGAATGAATAGAACGCGAAGGAATTGGAATAGAACGGTACTTCTCAACTTCGGTGGTCATCATCCAAGCACCACCTCAACCGATGCTTCCTTCCATCTCCATCTCGAGAAGACGATTCAATTCCACCGCATATTCCATTGGTAATTCCCTTGTGAAGGGCTCAAAGAAGCCATTGACAATCATTCCCAAAGCCTCCTCTTCAGTATGCCCTCTAGTCATTAGATAGAACAACTGGTCACCTGATACCTTAGACACACTGGCCTCATGTTCCACATGACAAGAACTGTTGGCAACCTCCATGGTAGGATATGTGTCAGAACGACTATCTTCATCCAAGAGCAAAGCATCACAAACTACGTTCACCTTGCAGCCTTTAGCCTTAGGAGAAACTTGAACCATCCCGCGGTAAGAAGAACGTCCACCATTTTTAGAAATCGATTTTGAAAGGATTCTACTTGTGGTATTGCTAGCCAAATGATGCACCTTGCTTCCAGCATCTTGATGCTGTCCTTCGCCAGCATAAGCCACTGAGATAACCTCTGCATGAGCACCTTCGCCCTTGAGAATAACTGCGGGGTATTTCATTGTCAATTTAGAACCGAGGTTTCCATCTACCCACTCGATGTTGGCATTACGATATGCAACTCCCCTCTTGGTCACTAGATTGTAAACATTAGAAGACCAATTCTGAACGGTTGAATAACGGATATGCGACCCCTCTTCAGCGATCAATTCAACCACTGCAGAATGCAGAGATTCACTTGAGTAAGTTGGAGCAGTACAACCTTCAACATAATGAATACTACTTCCCGGTTTGGCGATGATTAAAGTGCGTTCAAATTGACCCATGTTCTTCGCATTGATTCTGAAATAAGCTTGAACTGGCATTTCAACATGAACTCCCTCAGGAATTACTAGAAAAGAACCGCCAGACCAAACTGCGGTATTGAGTGCAGAGAACTTGTTGTCGCTGTATGGAACAACAGTACCGAAATACTCCTTGACAATCTCTTCATGTTCTTTCAAACCACTATCCATGTCAAGAAAGATTACTCCTTGTTCCTCAAGGTCCTCTCTGATACTGTGGTAGACGGCTTCGGATTCATATTGTGCAGTCACTCCACCCAACCACTTCTGTTCTGCCTCTGGAATGCCCAGCCTGTCGAAAGTTCGCTTGATATCCTCTGGTACATCATCCCATTCCTTCTCGGTTCCATCACTTGATTTCAAGTAATAGCAAATGCTGTCGAAATCAATTCCCTCAAGCACCTCTGTATTTCCCCATCCAGGCATTTCTCGCTCCTCGAAATGATGGAATGCTTTGACGCGCATTTCGGTCATCCACTCCGGCTCCTCTTTGATTTCGCTGATTCTGCGCACTACCTCTTCATTCAGGCCTGAATCAAATCTAATTGTTGCATTCTCGGGATCATGGAACCCATAGCGATAATCGCCAACTGCATCTCTCGCCTCATCCTTCATCTTGATCCCTCACGCTGCTTCCGGCTGTAGCCAATCATATCCCCTCGATTCAACTTCTTGCGCTAATTCGGGCCCACCCACCTTGACGATTGTCCCATCAATCATGACGTGAACTTTAGTGGGCTTGATATGATCCAACAACCTTTGATAATGTGTGATGAGTAAGCATCCCGACTCTTCAGCAATGCTGTTGATTCCTGCCGCAACCGTACGAAGTGAATCAATGTCCAATCCTGAATCTGTTTCATCAAGGATCGCCAAATGCGGCTTGAGTAACAACAACTGCATCACTTCCAACCTCTTTTTCTCACCACCAGAAAAACCATCGTTCACATATCTAGCTAGGAAAGACCGGTCGATGCCCAGCAATTCCATCGCATCCTTCATCTGCATTCTCAACTCTTTGTTTGATGGTGCATCATCGGCGCGAACTGATTGTACCGACTTTCGCAAGAATGTTCCAACTTGAACTCCTGGAACTGCCTGAGGGTATTGGAACGATAGGAACATTCCCGCTCTTGCGCGCTCCCAAACTTCCATCTCTTCCAAAGGAACTCCTTGGTAGTGGATGCTACCATAAGATATGACATACGAAGGATGTCCCATCAAAACATATGCCAAGGTTGACTTCCCAGCCCCGTTCCTTCCCATGATTGCATGAACCTCGCCCTTATTGATCTCCAATGAAAGGCCTTTGATGATTGGAATTCCATCGACTTCGACATGAAGATTTTCGATCTTCAACAATGGCGAACTCACGTAGATTACCGGCCCTACGGGCCGACACATCCTTCATCAAGGTGTGTATGTACAATGTGGGATGAATTGAAGGTCAAATTCGATGAAAATACAGGCATTCGTTCAAATGGAGGGGGTCCGTACGATGTACCATGGGCAACGATGATCTGGTCGAGTGGTATCGCACTCAAGCAGCAGAATCAATCGATGCCGAAGCCGAAAAGAGATTAGCAGAGATGTTGCCGGTCAAGCGACGTATGCAATTGCGTGCCGCCTCCTTGTACGACTTAATCGAAGAAGAAGAGGAATTTCTGCTCGCATGTTTCGTAAGACTTGGTGCGGTAGCGGCTGCTCTGCAAGGTCATGGGGGGGGCATCGCCCTGACAAGTTTCGAAAAAACTGACACCGGACTTGATTTGGTTCTGGACCTTACCGGTGCTTGTCTTTCTTGCGGCGCCGCACCTGGAACGCTTTCGGGAGTCAAGAATGACTTGGAAGAAGATTCTGAAATCTCCAGAGTGCGCTTCAGTTCAACCCTGTTAGATAGTTTTGACGAATTAGGACGTGAATTCATACTTGCCCATGGGGATGTGGAATTCGTAGATTCAAAGGATGATTAGAATGAATCTTTGAGACGGTCCACCATCATTTCAGCCATTACTCTCTCAACCGTTCTAAGATGTCCTGCCACAGTCGAACGTGAGATGCCCATTATTCGAGACAAGTCAACTAGACTGATGTCTCGCGGAGAGTTGTAGTATCCTGCATCGTATGCTGTAATGAACACGTTAGCCTGATGTGAACTCACCAATTCCGCCATTTCATCTATCTGTTCAGATGTATTCTCAGCAACCGAGATTCGCGTAGGCACCCCCCACTTGCGAAATCCCTCCACCATGGCATGAACGCCCGAAGGTGCTCCTCGAATC
This sequence comes from uncultured Candidatus Poseidoniales archaeon, assembly GCA_964526445.1. Classification (GTDB taxonomy): domain Archaea; phylum Thermoplasmatota; class Poseidoniia; order Poseidoniales; family Poseidoniaceae; genus UBA226. Next base: position 2,796 of record CAZGIY010000010.1, on the reverse strand, counting down.
AATAGAATCGCACCCTGAGTAGAAATCTCTGATTCCGGCATAATGACTGCATCGTCTATCGGATTTCCAACCTTGCCCAATGGATGATGATTCTTGGCCATGACTGTGTGAATCAGATTTCCATTGATTTGAGTACTCTGGAAATGTTTCTCTAATTCGATGAATGGTATATCGCTGATGTCTTCTACCTTCTTACCATCCTTTAGTACAATATCGTAGACCTGTCTTATCCACTCCCCATGATCCTCCTGATAGAGAGTTGCAACAAGGGAAATTCTATCCGCCACCTCAAGAATAATTGCTAGGTCAGAATTGTAGATGGAAGCGGCCGAATAGCGAAGCCTTACCTCACGCATGAACCAAACGAAAACAAATGCATTCATAAGATGCATGATATTTTGTAAGCAAGCGAATTACCAAACCCTGTTTTTTGGCAAAATAAGCAACCGAAGCGACATTGAAGTCAAGCCCCTCCGGAGCCATCGAACAACATGCCGCAGGAGCCAAGAATCGACCCTATATCTTGTCGCGAACAGGACCTTGGACGCTTTGAGATTCTGCATAATTGTGGACGGGCTAGATTGGGGAGATTGCATACTGCACGCGGGCCCCTACATACTCCCGCACTCCTTCCAGTAATCAACCCAAACATCAGGACAATCGAGCCAAGAGAGATGTGGCAACGGTGGGGCATTGAGGGCTTGATCACCAATTCATATATCATTTGGAAACATGAAGAATTGAACAAAGAGGCTAGAGATAATGGCGTTCATCAACTAATTGACTATCCTGGTGTAATTGTATGTGACTCAGGAACCTTCCAATCGTATGTATATGGTGATGTTGAAGTTGGGGTTGAAGAAATCGTCGAATTCCAGAAAGATATCGGTGTAGATATCGCAACAATGCTCGATGTATTCACTAGGCCTGATATGAACAGGAGCCAAGTTGAGAAAGCGGTAGATGATACAAGCGGACGCGCCCCTGCTTCCATACAGGCATCAGGGGAAATGATGTTGAATGGCCCCGTTCAAGGTGGCCTTTATTGTGACCTTCGTAGAAAGTCTGCCAAAGATATGGCCAAGCATGATTTTGCGGTTCATCCAATCGGAGGGATCGTTCCAATAATGGAACAACAAAACTATGTCGAATTATGCAAAGTGATGCTATCCGCAATTCCTGAACTTCCCATAGAGAGACCTGTTCACCTGTTCGGATGCGGACATCCCATGTTATTCCCGATGGCTGTTGCACTGGGAGCAGACCTCTTCGATTCAGCAGCATACGCATTATTTGCCCGTGATGATAGATTACTGACTCCGTGGGGAACTGTCAAGTTACAGGATTTGGAACATTGGCCGGTCACTTCACCCACTCTGTTTGGAATTACTCCACAAGAGGTTCGAGAACTTGACGATGATGATAGATGCAAACTGTTGGCAAGGCACAATCTAGATGTCAGCATTGCAGAGTTAGATCGTTGTCGTCAAGCCGTTAGGGATGGTACGATTTGGGAATTGGTTCAGATGCGTAGCCACCAGCATCCTGCATTGAAGGAAGCATATGATTGGATTATGAAGGCACTGACTGAGAATACAGAGTGGAGTAAAGCAAGCGGATGGTTGTTGGAAGCATCTCCCTTACAGAAGAATGGTGGACTCAAGTGGTTTGGAAAGCAAGATTCGAAGAGGCCAGACATAACTTCTCCAATATTGAGACTACAGCAAAGATGGCGACCTGCTGCACGTAGTCGCAGAGCCCTAATCCTCTACGGAAGGAGCGGCCCTTGGAGGGGGATTGTTGGCGACAAAGTGTCTTCTCTACGCATATTGATTGAGGACCTCGAGATCTTCATACACACCCCGATGGGCCTCCTACCTTGGTCTTTGGAGGACCTGAATCCCTTTGCCCATATCTTGGAAGATTCTGGGCTGCACAAACAAAAGCCTGAGATGGAAAAATGTCTGAAAGAACTCGATTTGATGAACTTTCACACAGAAGAAGTGTCCTTCTTAGATATCAGCAAGAAAGAGAAGGTAGCAGAAAAGTTGAGTGGGATTTTTCCTGAACTGAAGGAATTGGGTGCTGATGACATAAGCAAGGGGTGGTATCTACTTGAACAAGAACAAGCCATTGCTAAATTGGCATTCTTTGCAGACCTAGAACCTAAAATTGCAGTAATGGAACTAGATGGATGTGATTTCGTACACAGCAATACAGGTCGCGTGAAGAACATCTTGCTGAATGATGGCCGACATGTAGCATCACCACGTTTGACAGATGGAGGAATGAGCCTTACTGCCAAGGGTGCAAGTTGGTTACATTCTTTACGCGAAGTAGAATTCCCAAGTGGATTTGAAAGTAATTCTGAAAGTCACCAAGGACCTCCTTGGGTGGTTATCGATAGTGATGCTGTGCCCTTTGTCAAACAGGGAAGAAATGTGTTCCACGGATTCATCAAAGCGGCAGATGGTTGGTTGAGAAACGGCATGTATTGTTTGGTTGTCGATGAAGATGGCACATTGGTTGGGCATGGAAAAGCAATGAGCACAATTAGTGGCATGCAGCGCCTGCAAAAAGGAATAGCAGTAAAGGTCAGAAACGGTATCGACTAAGAGTTCAATGCGCACTTGTGGCCGACCATTACAAAGACCGTCTTGAAAGTCGAAGGTTTGCGGTGGTTGAGTGGAACCTGTGATTCAGACCAATGGTCTCGTCAAGGCATACGGTCCACATATCGCATTGGATTCCATGAATCTCAAAGTGCAGAAAGGTGCAACCGGACTGTTAGGACCA
>CAZGIY010000009.1:27179-28753 GCA_964526445.1 uncultured Candidatus Poseidoniales archaeon | reverse complement strand
TTTCATTCGAAGATGATGAAATCTTGTACTGTGTCCTTGACTTGGCAAACCAACCTCCATTCATGATTTGGTCAACACCTGAAGACCAAGAGATAATCGCCAGTGGAGCGAATATCGAATTCAATGCCAGCGATTCTTGGGATTTGGATGACGACACCCTGACTTTTACATGGACATCATCCTTGAATGGAGAATTTGGATCATCTTCAGTCCTGTCTGTAAATGACGGCACAGGTGTTTCTCTAAGCGACGGGGTACATGACATTACTTTGCAGATTTGCGATGAGGCGAACAATTGTATCTCTGAAACTCGTACTATCGAATTGACTAACCTTGCACCAATAGTTAGCATCGCTACTACTCCTTCACCCGATCCTGCTGACAATATCATTCGCATGCCTTGGACCGGTGAACTCACAATAAATTCCAGTTCTACTCTGGACCCTGAAGGGGACTCCCTCAGCCGACGCACATGGGCCAGTTTCTGGCCTTCTTCACAAACATGTGCTGCTGATTGCCCTGAAGAATGGAATATGAGTTTCGCAGATTCCCAACAAGCAAATTTCACCTTGGAACTAGGTTTCAGCGACGGAATAAACCCCGAATCGGTATGGAGCATTGGGATAGAACTGTACAATGAGATACCAGTGCCTGCATTGGAAGTCAACAGACAAGCAAACACATCTGACCAGATTGTGACTCTTGATTCAAGCGGCACAATAGACCCTGAAGGGGACCCTATTGGTATTCGCTGGATCTCCAGCATAGATGGCGAATTAGGGGCGTCTGATGTCAACGCCAGCATTCTAACCTGGCAAGGACATCTCTCTCGCGGAAGTCACGAAATCATCGTCCAAGTCTGGGATGACAAATTGAATAGAATGGGGGCCATTAACGAATTGACACGAATTGTTGTGGTCGAGAACAGCGCTCCTGTGGTAATCATCGATGCTCCTGATGACGGCCTTGTTGTCGATACCTCGACAATAGTCAATTTCAGTACTGAAGGTTCAGGTGACTGGGACTCGTGGTGCGATGATTATCCGGTCGGTTACTGGGTTTGCTCTAACACTCCACATCCAGACGGTTCAGATCTATTGAGCATTGACTGGGTTTCCAACGTCAGTGGACCTCTGACTCCTCAGGGCGTAGATTGGCTAATTTGGAGCGGAAGATTGCCTGCTGGAGATCATAATGTCACCGTCACTTTCGATGACCTTTTGGGTGGCGCTTCCTCTTCTTCCTTCAACATCAAAGTGAACCCTTCAGCCCCGGTACTGGGGCTAGTCACGCCATATGATGGAATGGGATTCGAGTCCAAAGATACCATTTACATCGATGCTTCCAATTCCGTTGACTACGATGCGGATACATTCACCATGACCTTGTTCAGCAACCATCCATTGATTGATGGCCCACTGCTTGAAGAAGTGGATGCAATAGGCAACTATGCAATTCAATTACCCTCTGGTACGCATGAGTTGACATTCTGGTTACGCGATGATTCGGGAATGCAGAGCAATGAGACGATTACCGTGGTAGTTGCAGATTCTGCACCTGTTGCAACAGTTGAC
>CAZGIY010000009.1:15837-27169 GCA_964526445.1 uncultured Candidatus Poseidoniales archaeon | reverse complement strand
GTTTCCAAAACGCTCAACCCTTCGGATAAGGTCTTCTTCTCTGCCAATTCATCTTCCGATGCCGATGGAGACATCGCCAAGTATGAATGGTTCAGGTACGAAGATGATGGAACATGGGATGAGATACTGAATCTTGCCTACGGAGAAGTTGAACTTGTAACTGGAAATCATCACATCAAATTGGTAGTCACCGATACTAGAGGGAAATATGACGAATTCCATTTCAATCTGACATTGAGAGAATCTTGGCCAGAGTTGAGTAACCTTACTCTCTCACAGGATAAATTCACCGCGGGTGTAAAGACAACACTCCGGATTGAATTTGAGATGTTTGATGCTGATGGGAGCACGGAATTGGTTGAAGCATCACTCTCTCATGGCGCATATGACCAGAACTGGAATTTCGAACTGGAAGAAAATGATGGAAGGTGGAGTGGAAACTTGACTTTCATTCCAAGCGGTTCTGGATGGATGCAATTGAAGATAATTGCAACAGATGGAGACGTAGTTAGAGAAATGACTCTGGATGTACAGGTTGAAGCAGAATTAACCGAGACCAATTGGGGTCAGATTGGGGGCGGAATCGGAGGTGGGGTGCTTCTAATCTTACTCTTGGTATTCCTTGCTGGACGTCGAAGGAAGAAACTGAGCGAGATGGGCTTGGTTGAATCATGGGCCTCATTCGATGGGGCAGTCGAGGCAAAACCTGTAGCCTCAGAATTGGATCAGGCTGGATTGATAGAAGACCAAGATAGTGAAATGCCCAAGATGATTGATTTGTGATTCATTCCTCTTGTTCTGCAGCATCGGTATTCAGATGCTGGAAAGAAAGACATGTCGCTAGAACAACTGAAAAAATAATGCTGATAATCAGCAATTGTCCGGATTCCTTGGCTGGAGGAAAAGTTGCAAAACTTAGCAGCACGAATGCTGACAATGAAGAGAAGGCGGCCCACCATCTTGCTGAGTTATCTCTTCTGGTCGGGGCATGATCAACACTGGCGTGTGATAGATAATCAGCAGTGAATCCCATTCCCAATAATACCGCTGGAGCAGTGATAACTCCTCTACCCGTAATCAAACTGGCCATCCCATCGATTGCTATTCCAACTGCCAGCGTTCCTATCGCAATTCTCACAGCCTGCAAAGGAGAACGCAGGACAAACCAAGCAACGATGTATACAGCTAGACCTGCCAAAATTATCTGGGTCATTCTCTCTTCATCGAATTCCTTGGTCAACTCAGCACTCTTGATTAGATCTCCACCAACTCCACCTTCAAATCCATTCGATGAAATCAAGTTCCTAGCATCCTTCCCAAACTGTATGGCAGCATCTACATTCTGAACATCGATGAGAACGATGATGGCAACTCCTGAAGTAACTCCATCACGTTGCAATCTAGAATCCTGCAACAACAACGTACCATTATCTTCACCCGATACCTGATCTATACTACTTCCATTCTGAGTTGGAATTCCGAAGACCATTGGTGATCTAACAACACCCGTATCGAATGTAATGATACTCGGATGTTGACCTAACTGCCGTTGAAGAACTTGCACTCTTCGTAATTCCTCTTCAGAATCACCATCGGCATCAACCGCTATCCAAGTTGTAGCACTAGAGGCTAGCACGTATTCCGAACTAATCTCGTGCATCTCCAATATCGAAGAATCGTCCTCTGGCAAGAATTGTTCAACATCCAAGACTTTGAATCCAGCAGGGGCTACCAGCGCAACCGAGGTCAGGAGCAACAAAGCCACTGGCCAACACCAGAACAGCAAAGGATGCGAACGCATTGGAGTTCGATCGACTAGACTTTCTTCGGAACGACGAGACAGATAGAAATCTTCGAGGATAAAACGTGTCAATAACCAATCAAGAATCAAACCCAAAACCATGACCAAGGCCAAAGTACGCTGTGCACGAATAGGGGAAAAGAAAGCCAAAGAAACGGCAGAAACTGTAGTCAACATCGCAACCAATAGCATCCTCCGGACTTCATCCCGTTTGCGCGAAGAACGACAATACCAGAACGCCCCGTCAACAGCAACACCCATGATTATCGGTAAAGCAACTGCATCAATAACTGAAATCGCAACTCCAAACAAAGAGAGAATTCCCAACTCAGCAGCAACTACGAGAACCACACCCCCAATCGTTGTTATTGCTACCAAAGGATCTCTTAGCCCCAGGGCCAGTATCAATCCTAACAACAGTATGGATGGAAACAGAATGTAACGCATGTCATTTTCAGCGATTAGTCTAGCCTTGTTGAACAACATCTTAGCGCCAATTGCCGAAACTTCGAATTCCGTTTTGTCGCTGATTCTGTCAGTCCATGTCAAAACCGTATGCAAGTCTGAATCTTCAGAATGTGAATCCATCCACATTATCCATAGCATTTCATCAGCCGCCGGTGCTTGAGAAGCAGAGGCGCCAGGAAAAGAAGGACAGGCGATTCCTAGATTGGTATCTCTAGGCAATAGCAATAGGGATGATTCGAAGGCTGCCTGTTCCTCTTCGGTCGATTCATTGCCACACCAACCCTGTTCGATGATTGGCTGCATGACATCTGCCCATTGGCTAGCATTGCTAAGTGAACGGTTCCTAGAAGCGAATGCAGATTCCCAAGTGCTGATTGGAGATTCGATGCGGTGAATCCAGACATGAGTCTCTATCCAAGCAGTCTCCGGGTCGGAACCACTCAAAATGTCTTGTTCCAATTGTAGAAGCGCTTGAACACGCGTTAGATTGTTACTTACAAGACCGCCATCATCATGCTTGATTCGTAGAACTAGCATCGATTTCTTGGCATCTGCGACCGATTCCTGCTCAATTCTTTGCTTGATTGGATCATCGACCATCCGCTCGCTATTCATCGCCAATTCAGGTGGAGCGAAGAACAATACTGCCGAGCTGGCGAGCAAAGCCAGCAGCAAAGCGAGCCTGAGACGCTCCGGGGCCATGTAGCCCCCCTGAGGCTTTTACTCAATCATCCTTGCTTCGCCTGCTGAGCAGACCTGCACCAAGTAGAACCAATGTCGTCAAGAACAAACTTGGGGCTGGCAGGAAACCTCCTGCCGCTTCATCACCACTGCTCTTGCTACTTGATTCCCCTTCGTCATCACAGCCGACACCAGGCATCAATTCTACACAATCATCCTCAGTACCGTCTCCAGAACCACCGACATTTTCATCGGCTGGTAGAGTGCTACCATCTTCAAGAGTAACTCCATCAGCATCAACGATCAAAATCATCTCAACATTGTTGAACATACCTCCTCCTACTCTAACCAATAGATGGCCTTCTGGAATCGTGAAAGTCGCTTGTCCATCGTAATCAGTGACCACACTGAACAGAGTCATACTGTTCCTAATGACCAAGACAGAAAGTCCTTCTACAGGCTGACTACTTTCATCGTAGACTGCAACAACAACTGAATCACCCGGCATTGGGTTAGGCGGACTGAATCCAAGAGTCAAGTTCTGGATCTCTGGCGGCAATGGGTTTGGTACAGAAATCTGGCTTCCGATCGCCGTGACCATTTGAGCAGAGTCTCCATCTCCTTGCTGTGCAACAGCTAGAACGGTGTATGCATCCTTAGGTGATGCAAGAACTGGTAGTTTCAGATCTGCGCTACTACCAACACCCCAAGCAACCGAATTCAAATCTCCCATGAAATCATCTAGAAGAGCGAACTCGTCATCCTCGTCGGTAAATCGGTCTGAAGAACATCTCCAACTATCATCGACATCAGCATACTTGAATGTCTCACCATCATCGTGGTCATGGTCCTCTTCTTCATCGTGACTACCTTCGGAAATTCTGATTTCATATTTCGCGAAGTCTATTCCTGTTTCGAGTGTGTAAACTTCATCAGAATCTGCATCGATGTTGTAAGATGCGCCATAGGAATCATCCCAATCCCACTCGCTCTCTGACCAATCATCTACCGGTGAAACGATGTTACCATCTGAGTCCAACAACTTGATATCATCCTTGTCCAAAGAATATGAATCTGCATCTGCAAATCTCTCGCGTTCTTGGTTGAGACTCATGTGCAGGTTTGCTCCATCAGCGTCATAGAAGGATGCATCCAATCCATAGCAAACTTCCTCATTTCTCTGCTCGGCAGAAATCCAATCCACATTTTCTCGAACTCCCTCTCCGTATACTAGACCCGAGAAGGAAGAGAGGTCGATAGAGGCGGGATCAAAGCCTTGACGAGGTGCTGCAAAAGCAAGGATTCGCGATGCTGGGTCACCAGCAGAATCAAGGGCGACATTTGTGACCTGCCCCGGTCCAAGAGATCCTGTCAAGTCCAATGCACACGGCTCGGTCATCAAAACTCCAGCATGTATAGCAACAGGGAACATTTCATTCTCTGAATCAAAGATTGCAACTGCAATCATCGACAAAGGTGCGTTGATTCGTACCTCCTGTGAACGGCTTGTATCTCCATTCTCGAATTCTATCTCCCACTCTTCCGCTTCTGTATCGATATCGACATCTGGGAAGAGTACACCGAAATCTACTGGTGCAATTCCCATCCAAGCCATGTACTCCTGACCATCATCGTAAGCAAGACCATCGGAGTTCAGAGTTATGGTTGCAAGACCATTGTTTCCTGAGTCGACAGAATAAACCGGCATGCCTGCAATCGTAGTTTCACTCTCAAGTCCACCCAAAGTTACTGCAGCCTCAGTCACTCCTACCAAGTTGAAACCAATTCCAGTCATCGTCTCACCATCAGCGCGAGTAACCTTTGACTGCACAATACTGGTGTATACTCCAGGTATTGTAGGGGTAATCATCATGCTTGCTGCACCATCTGCGTTAGAAGTGTAGATTTCTTCTTTCATGACCTCAACTGGGCCTTCAGAGATGAATGTGTCAATCATTGCAGGTGAAGGCATTGATTCATAGTCCTCATAGAGGTAACAATTTCCACCTTGGTAATTCCAACTTCCGTAATATCCACCATCTTCCTCATCATAGCCATCTTCCCAGAGTCCTGTTTCTCCATTGTCGCTTTTCTGATAGTTGTACTCATGTGATACGGTAGCATCATTATCTCCCTTGAATTCAACATTGATGGTATACTGACCATCTTCTGCATAATCATGACTTCTGCCACCTTGGTTAATATCACCCTGATTATTATCCAACTGGTCAGTTTGTCCATCACCCCAATCAATTTCCAGCGAAACTAGTTCGGGCTTGTCATCAAATGAAGTGCCATCATCCAACCAGAATTCTTGATAATTCCAATCGACCGATATATCTTCTTCATTCCAGGTGTATGCTTCAGTTCTAGCACAACCTAGGCTTCCAGGCAAAGGAATTTGCTGCATTACTCTGAATTCCAAACCATCCGTAGTTACTCCCTCGGTAACCACCTCTACTAGACCACGGTCTGGATAAGGCAATTGAGAGCTGGCGTCCCAGAGTGAACCCTGTCCTGCAATCTCGATATCTTCCTCAAGATAGATTGCCTGTGGATCCTCGCGTCCTTCTTCATCCTCTTCATCATCCCAGGTGCCCATGTTCTGAATTATTGCGGAAATGTCTCCATCGAGATTTCCTCCCATGTATCGGCCCTGCAAAGTTGAAGGCGACTCTATGGTCAAATCGACCTCACCTGGTTCAAAAGACTCCTCCAAATCATCTAGAGTCTGTGGTGAGGCACGAACAACTGCAATATCAACCTCGGCTCCTTGAACTGGTCCTGCTGCATCGTAAGTCAGAGTTTCAACTGTGTATGAAGAAGATACCTTGACTGTCTCATCCTGCTCTACAAGAACACCTAACGCAGAGACCATGAATATCTCATCGTTATTCTCCCAAAGCATCGATTCAAGCATAGATGGCATCATATTCTCTATTCGCATCTCTGCATTGTCTACATTCGAAGAATCATAATTCTTCATCGGTTCAGATAGGGTCCACTCTGCATCCTTAATCGAAGGAGCAGTCAAGCGACCGATATATGATCCCCAATCTTCTTCCCGTACCAAGTCTGTACTAACAGTTGTGCCGTAGCCGTCGCTCATGCTAATCGAAAACTTCTCTGGCTTATCTTCATCATCGACATCACCCCAGAATTTCAACGTGATTTCGAGGTCGAGAACGAATCGGTCGTACTTGGACGTGACAACATCATCAAAGTTGAATTCTATCGAATCGGAACTTCCCCATTGTCCACCGTCTTCATCATCTTCTTCATCCCCGTAGTCAGGCCAATATGCCCATTCATTTCCAAATGATGCATCTTCAATCCACTCTCCAAATGCTTCCAATGCATCTATCAGGTCACTCTCCATCAATTGCTCTCCGGCATCGATTACGTGCCCAAGAACATCTTCTGGTAAGGAATTGAAATTGTCGAAGGCGTCATTGACCCAGTTGTTCCCACTGGCCATCTGTGCGGTCCAAGCCTGACCTTCTGGAGTATCCAAGAGTTTCTCATACTGCCAGATGATATTGTCAGGTATCTCGTCACCATTGGTATCTTGCATATCAGTTTCTTCATCGATATATTCCACCATCTCAACCCAGCGGACCAACAACTTTTGGAAACCTGTCATCGAATCGAAATCTCCTTCCATCAACGGAGTTACATAGGCTTCCAATGCATCGGCTATTGCCTCTGGGTGAATCGAGACCGATAGCAGGGCAATGTTGTGCATGATAGTCTGAATCGACTCGAATGGCTTACGGTTGTTCAATAGGTCATCGAGTGCATTTTCCATAGCACTCCACTCATCGCTTCCCAACATAGCATTGTAAGCAGCCTCGAAATCTCCAGTTCCTTCGAAGCGGGTGAAATTCTCGATTGGGTCAAAGGCTTGTAGATATTCTACGACCTCATCGAAATCATCGAAGTCACGAGGCAATGGGAACTCATGGATATAGGTCATCAATCCCTGAACAAGAGCCATCGAGGCATCAACATCATCGGAATCGAGGAAATCCATCAAGGCCTCAAGGAAGTTCGCTCCAGCACTCATGTCATATTGTTCATGTCCCGCTGAAATCATTCCGTCCCACAAGGACTGGGCATCTCCTTCACTAGCAGTATCAACAAAATTGGACCAACCGCCGTGGTTGTCGACAATCAATTCTAAAGATTCGAACTCCCATGAAATGTCATCTGCTGGACTAATCTCCTGCCAGGTATCGTCCAACGCCACGAATACCTTCTCTACTTCATTGCGCAAGACATTGGATAATTGCGTGGCATCATCAACTGCCCTCAGGCAACATCCATCTTCAGCGATGATTCGGGCACCGTAAACGCCTCCAAGAGCATTCACTGGTATGGTATAGATTCCATCCCAAGTCATGGTGTTCGCATCTTCTTCATGAGCCCCTGAACGCTGCAAAGATACCATATCGACAACGGTTCCATCCTCAGGAATGCTGACTGAATCAATCATTTCCACGGGGTCCATATCGTATCTCAGAATCTCCGCAGTTACTAGTGTGCTATCGCTATGCCCTCTAGTCAAAGCAGATATCTCCACTTCTGAACCAACACTGGCGAACTTGGTCACCACGTATCCATCTACACTCAAATATTCATCTCCATTAGTATCGTTCGGAGCAGGAATCTCGGCTACTCCAACCGAGAGAGACATGCTCAACATCAACAAAACTGCAACAATTGCACCGCGCTTCATGCCTTGCCCTCAGAGAACTGCTATGTATGCCTATCGACTACATATTTCAGACAATAATCTCAGATTCAGCCCTATAGGCTGTCAATTTACAATTGAAGGTGAATAGCAGATTTCAACTCGCCATTCTTTCCTATGATATTTGCACAGGTGCCATCAGAATACTCTAATTCACTCCAAACACCATCTTGAACAGCCAACGACATTCCACTAAGCCCCATTCCTTCAAACAGACTCAATACTGGAGATATCGAAACTCCGCCCTCGCCTTCGATACTCCATGCCTTCATCGAATCAATCTCATCGACCTCAATAAGGCAAGTCATTTGGTCAATTTGTGGTTCTTCTTCAAGGCCCAAGACCTGTCTGAAAGAATCAAAACGCTGAGGTTCATCAGTACCGTTGTATGTGTAATTTGAAGATACCCAGACACTCTCTTGTTTCACCTTCACCGGCTCTCTGATTTCTACCAATTCAGATGTCAGGTCGATATGCGAAGAAGAATCTCGATTGCAAGCGTGAGCCTGAGGGAGGCAGCCTTGAATTTTCAACAAGTCATCTGACAGAGTTTCAACCAAGACCCATGGCCCTGTTCTAGTTTCCAATCCCCGATCGGTTGAAAGAAAAGACGCTTGATAACCCCCTGGACTCCAACGCGCAGGTTCATGTAATTGCAATATCTGTAGATTCACCGATTCTCCACCTGCCATCCAAGCAATACTCAACCACTCCCTGTATACCATATCTTCAGAGATGAATTCCTGCAAGTGGATAATCTCAACTTTAGCCTCAACTCTTCCCATACCCCCTGGGCCACCGGTGATTTCAGTAATCAAAATTGTACCATTCAATCGAACTCCTTCTGGAGAGGATTGGCAATCTTCGCAATTTGTGCTAACAACCTTCTGAACATCCAGTTCCAGAGACATCAATGCTCCTGGATTGTATTCTTGCAACCCTACAGCGTCCATCGAGGAACGGGTTGCAAGTTCAATTGTTCCCGAGATGTGTGAAACTTCCATCTCAACTTCTTCCACATTTGAAAAATCAAAACTGAGAAATAATGTGGAGGAGGCAACCAAAATTAGTACCGCTGTTTCAAAGATTCGACGGGATGAAATATGTCGGCCCACAAACTTGCCAAGTGATATTGTTTCAAGATTCTATCCCGCAACTGTAGGCGTTGATAGCGATTCGATTAATCCTAAACAACATCGCCATTGATGGAATCTGGATTATCATCCAATGGACCCCATGGGGTTCTAGTTCTGTTCAAACCAATTCGCTTGAAATAAAGGAATCTCAAATTCTTCCATCCATCTCCCCAAGTGTGAATGACCGCATCTCCCACTCGCTCTCGATAAGGTACTGGGACTTCGATGGCCTTCTTCTTGCCCAATACCTTGCGCGCTAGAATCTTCATCTCTTGAGATAACGGCATACCATCGTTGGTCGGACGCATCTTTGGATTATCCATTATCGACTTGCGAAATACCCACATTCCCGATTGTGAATCCTTGATTCCATACCAGTAAAGCATTCTTGCAGTAAAAGATAGAACCCAGTTACCAAAGCCATGCAAACCTGACATGGAACCTTCTTCGGCCTTGGTCAATCGATCGCAGGTGATGAAATCTAGATCCTCTTCGATAAGTCTGGTCACTAGGGCTGGAACTTCTTCAGCGGGGTAAGTACAATCCGCATCCATGGTCACGATGTAATCTCCCTTGGCAATGGCAAATCCAGTTCGATATGCTCTACCATATCCCTTACGAGGCTCTACGTGTACCCTCGCACCCTTCTCTAGAGCGATTTCACGAGTCTTGTCCTTGGACTGACCATCCACGATTAGAATCTCTAACTCTTCACACCAACCAGTAGGAATCGAATCGATAGTCAAGCCGACCGCGGCCTCCTCATTGTATGTAGGAAGAATGACGGTCACCGAGATTGGTAGGACTTCAGCCATAGCAACGACATGGCCAGCCGGTAGGGGTCTTTCAAACCTCCCAATCGCTGAATTGGTTCAATTTCCGAATCAATACCTCACAATCCACTCTTGCCAATCGTTGAAATCATGTTCCACGTCCCGTCGGGCGGACAACATGCACGTTGCGCTGATTTCGGGAGAGTATCCTCCACGCTGGGGAGGAATCGGTAGCGTATCCTATCACCTTGCAGGACAATTGGCTAAGAGGGGGCACAAAGTGACCGTCATTACCCGCCGAAACAGGGCCAACAAAGCCCCAATTCAACAAGGCGTGGATGTGATTGAGGTGGGATGGGCTCCAATTCCAATGCAATTCACCCGTTCCTACGGAAGAAAGGCTCTCAAAGCACTCAAGGAACTGCACCGCAAGCAAAGAGTGGATGTAGTGCATCTACTGTTACCTTTGGTCTCTTGGAACAAGGCGCAATACAGGAAAGTTGTACGAGAAGTGGCTCCAGTCATATCCAGTTTGAACGGATCTTGGCTTGGGGAACGAGAGGGAATGAAGTTGGCAGCGCGCCACCGCGAGGCTGCTACCTGGAAGAATCCAAATGATTTGGCCATTCTACTCAGTGGTGGATGGTTTTCAAGATTTGAACGTGCAGGTATTCATGAAAGCAACCTTTGCGTTGCAATCTCGCAAGCAACCAAAGAGGAATTCGTCAAACGGTATCGTCCGCCAAAGGATTGGCGTTGTGAAGTAATACTATGGGGAATCGACGACGAAGTCTTCCATCCTCTAGACAGAGATAATGAGGAGATGCAATTACAACACGAAGAAATTCGCAGAAGATATGGAGCAGATGATGAAGCTGCCTTATCTGGAGAACCGGATACCAAGACTCCTTTGTTGCTAGCAGTAGGTAGGTTGGTTGCACGCAAGGGGTACCGTTCTCTGTTGAAAGCGATGCCAGCGATTCTAGAAAAGAACCCGGCCGCCAAACTAGTCATCGTTGGTAGAGGACACATGCGCAAGACTTTGCTGAAACAAGCAAAGAGTCTAGGAATCTCAGAATCTGTGCACATAGAATCCAGTCTTTCCTTTGAGGAATTAGCACAACTTTACCGCAGTTGTGATCTAGTCATCTACCCCTCGTACTACGAAGGTCAGGGATTGATTCCTCTTGAGGCGATGTCCAGTGGCTGCACAGTTGTCACGGTTGACCATGGCCCACTTCCCGAGATGGTTGATTCAAGCGTCGGTTCCTTGTTCAAGATGGGAGACTCTGATGACCTTGCTGCTAAAGTCAACGAAGAACTCACAGAAGCCCAAAGAAGGAGAGTCAAGGGATTATCCGGACGGGACAAGGTTCTCGGATTGTTCACGCATGGCCATACCGCTAGCGCTTACGAAAAATTATACGAAGAAATACGCTCATAATTCATGACTCAAATGTTGGCGTATTCTCTCAGCCAAAGCAGGGCCAATTCCTGGCACTTGTTGCAATTGTGCTGAACTGGCATGAACAATCTCCTTGCGGCCACCAAAATATCGAATCAAAGCCTGTAATTTCTTAGCACCTAAACCTTCAATCTCTTCCAATGGATCCTTCAAACTTCGTTTGGACCTACGCTTCCTATGGTAAGAATTGACGAAGCGGTGAGCCTCATCTCTGGCGTGTACTATGACGCGTCCCATCCTATCGAGAATAATCGG
>CAZGIY010000009.1:0-15815 GCA_964526445.1 uncultured Candidatus Poseidoniales archaeon | reverse complement strand
AGCCAATGCAGCCAAGTGAAATCTATCCCCTACCCCATGTTCTTGTAGCATGGAATCGATGTAGGAAAGGTGAGTCTGACCCCCATCCAGCAACAATAAATCTGGCCATTCTTCCTGTCGTTTCAACCAACGTTCTACAACTTCTGTCATCATCCTCAAGTCATCTTTTACATCCAGTTTGACGATGTAAGTACGATATTCCTTCTTGCTAGGCCTTCCATTGCGCAGAACCACGCAAGCACCGACCTTCTCATCTCCCTGTAATTGCGCCATGTCGAAACAAGCGATATGGTCGAGACGTTCAAGACCCAACAGGGCGGCTCCATCATCTGCTGATCTCTGTTCTAGACTTCCCGATTGCCTTGTACTTCGCTTGTCAATTTGTACTTCTGCATTCTGATCGGCCAACTTGCGCAGAGTAGCCAAGTCTCCGCGGTGTGGTACTCTTACCTCTACTGAAGATCCTCTTCTTTCCTGTAACCAAGCCGAAACTGAATCCACCATCGGAGTAGGGGAAAGAATGAGAGCAGGAGGCATTCTATCTGCGTAATGCTCGGAAACGAATCTTGCTACGGTCTGTCCGATATCACCGCGATGAACCAAGGCCCAAGACTCCTTGGATTGGACGATGCCTTCTTTTGCATGTAAGACCACAATCATCGACAAGTCTCCTCTACTGGCGAATCCAATAGCATCGCAATCTCGGTAAAAGCGGCTACTGATAACTTGTTGAGACTGAGTCTTCCGTACCGCAGCGATGAGGTCCCTGACCGTTGCTGCCTCTTCATAGCGCATCGTTTCTGAAGACTCCTTCATCTCGTCGACCAGTACTTCGAGTAACTCCTTTGCCTGCCCATCGAGAACTTTGGCGCTGGCGTCGACTTTTGCTTGATAGCCAGAAGTATCGATACATGGTGCAGCACAAAGACCGATATGCATGGATAGACAGCCCTGAGGTAACAATTCCTTGCAATCTCTGATACCGAACTGGCGGCGGAGCAATTGCACCATCCTCTTTGCCGCTCCTGCATCTGGAAAAGGACCCCAGCGCCTACTTTGTGAAGGCGGGTTACGGGTGTACATTATGCGAGGCACGTCTTCATCAGTCAATACAAGAAAAGGGAAGGATTTGTCATCCTTGAGCATCGAATTATAGCGCGGTTTGTGCTCGCGAATCAATTGTCTTTCCAATACCAAAGCCTCACTCGGATTGTTGGTAACGATGAATGAAACATCATCCGCAGATTTGATGAGTTCAGGTATCATCTGGCGATCAGGATTACTCGAGAAGTAAGAGCGAACTCTAGACCTCAAATCGGTTGCTTTGCCAACATAGAGCACCCTGCCATCGGCCGTCTTAAACAAGTAGACGCCAGGTGAACGCGGTAAATCCACGCTACTTGCTGCTACTGGCACAAGCAGACGTGAAGGGTGAACCACAAAGAACCATGGCTTCACACGATGTTCATGCTCAGCCCCTCCCAGAGCAGAATCTTACGCTGGCTTGGCAAATTCGCCTCCCCTCTAGAAGATGCTTGGGACGTTCCAAGAGACCTGTCACTTCCAGGTCTATCCGAAGCATTAGGAGTCGTGCGTTCAGCCTTGCACGCACCCTTGAACGCTCTAATGGAAAACGACCTGATTATCTGCCGTCTGGCGCACGTAGTTGGAGGAGGTTCTCGCCGAAGAAATGTCTACCACATAACGCTCGAAGGACGCAAAGTCCTAGAAGACCTACCCGAAGAATCGAGAGAAGAAACTCCTCGTAAAGGGAAGCTCAAAGGAGAATTTCCCGAATCTACTGAACTCAAAGGCAGAGATGAGTTTATCGAAAAAATTCTAGACGCTGGATATGACTCCTTCACTATAGTTGGAATCCCCGGTATCGGTAAGACGGTATTGGCAAGGCATATCGTAACGATTCTTGCAGAAAGAAAAATCTCCACTAGATGGGTACGAGTCACTTCATTCGATGATGCGAACAGCATTGGGCGGCGATTGATGGAAGGGGCAGAAGTTCCGGAAAGCCCGAAAGCATTAGCAAGTTTGTTGAACAGTCGCTGCGGGCAAGAAATCCTAGTTTTTGACGATGTGCAAGATGTGCATAAAAGACATAGTTCAGGCGTCGAGAAATTATTTGCCACCCTGCAGAGTAAAGGGCAGAAGATGATCTTGATTTCCCGCGCTCCAGCGAAATTTGAGATTGGAGAAGTTGTCAGTCTTGAAGAAGTAAGCGATGACGCAGCCATGCAGATTCTCGGAGAAGATATTGATGAAGAAATACGGAAGACTGCTGTTGAACATATCGGTGGTCACCCACTTGCGTTACATATGTGGAATCCTGAACAACCGTTGGCCGGCGCTCACATCAGGAGATATGTCGAAGAGACTGTGCTAACCTGTTTGCCTGAATTTTCCCTCCCAACTCTTGACGAAGTTGCAGTACTGCCTCGGCCGATAGATCTCAAGCATCTCTCCGAAAGCGACGGTATCGGTGTACTAGATGACCACGCACTACTACGCTGGTCAAAGGATAGTAGAGTGGAGTTGCAGCATTTGGTCCGAAATGTAAGAAGAGAAACTTGGAGCGAAGATGATGCGCGAAAGATACATGCACGCGCCGTAGAAACTTGGTCCAAGATTGAAGGTGAAGATGCTCGCCTCATCGAATTCCATATGCGCAACAATGCAGCCGATGAAGACATCAAAGATTTCCTTGAATTGTATTCCGAGGTATTGTTGCAACATGATAGTGCAGCCATGGCATCTCTAGTCGAGGATGCATGCAACATATGGCCCGGTGCCAAAGAGTTGAGAAGATTGGCTGTACATACTGCTCTAGAAAGAGGAGAGCATGAGCTGGCCAAGAATGAATTACAGGAAATGGAAGATGCACCGACTGAATTATTGGCAAGAGTGGCAAGGCAAAATGGACGTCAAGACGAAGCTGACGAACATATGGCAAAAGCGATGGCACAGGCAATAGGATTGGACAAAGTGAAATTGCAGATTGCAGAAGCAAGTCGTATCCTTGAGGATGCTTTGCCCGATGCAGATTCGGTTGCTAGCGAATCCGCTGCTAAACTGATGTCCGAAATTACTCTCAATGAACTCGATACAGAAGAGAGGAGGCGAAGCCTTGTTGCCATGGCAAGTGTGAATCATTGGATTGCACTAAATGAAGAACGTCCAGATGATGCAACCAAGATTCGCGATGAACTTATTTCAATCGCCGGAGAAAATGATCCTGTTGTAATCGATTTGAAGGTTCGCGCAGAAATACGTTTCGAGGGCGGCACCATATTCCCATCTAGCGACAATCTATTGCGAGAAACTTCGTTGCGTCTGATGAGCATTGCAAACTTGGATGATCAAAGAAAACGCCAAACTCTGCAAGAAATTCAAATTCGAGAATTGTGCAGCAGCAGAATGGGACGCAGATTGGCTGCAGTAACTTGGTTCTGGAAAGGTGTTTTGGAAATAGAAGAGAAATTAACTTGCTGGAGAGAAGCCATCCACTTGTATACCGCAGCAGAATGCACAAGAGCCGCCAAAGAACTGACAATGCGCATGCATGCTCTTCTCAGATGAGAGCACTCAATTTGTAGTTTGATTTGCTTCACTTGTTCCATGAAGCATCGCTGAAGAAATCGTCTCCGTCCATATTTCCACCGAAACCAGCACCTGGACTTGGTGGAGCGCCCGTTGAATCATCTCCCCATCCGCCCATGGCTGCGAACTGTCGTTCGGATATCTTTGAACGATTCTTGTTGGCGAATTCATTCTCCAACTTGTCGAGTTTCTTTGCTCTCTTTCGCTTTCTGCGTCGCCACAACAGACCCATCATTCCAAGGCTGACAGCTCCATAGCCCCACATCTCCTGCATCAAGAAAGCCCAGCCAATAACGAATGATATCGACAAGGTATCTGTCTGACCTGCTTCTGGCAAGGTGTATGACACTTTTTGGCGTCCATCGCTTTCGATAATCTCGCTTCGACCATTTGCAGATTCAAAGGTACCGAATTCCAATCCTGCTGGTAGAATCAGCGAAAATGAAATCGCTGGAATAATATCGCTAGCATCTTCACCGAAATCCATTCCTTCCATCGGTATTTCGAATGGAACTCCTCCATCATCGATGACGAATCCGCTGCTATCGGTTTTTACATTGGCAACAAAACCATTGTCTCCAAGAATCTTGGTGAATCCCTCAAAGAACGGCATCAATGGAGAATGCATTGAAGTGGTAGTCAGAGACATATCGCTACCACCTTCCCATGCAGCAGTCAGGGAAGTTGTCTTGATTTCTATTGAGACTTCCAACGGCGTACTATCTCCAACACTTGTGCTCTCAGGTGGGTCTAGATTAGATACCGTGGTTACCACTTCTATCTGTGACAAGTCGATCTTATTTCCACTCTCCCTAGTAGCCTCAACACCTGCTTCATGAATTGCGTCGGTCAGAACTCCACCCAAACTATCTCCGAAATTGATGAGACCTTGTCGCGTGAAAACGATACTCAAATCATCATCCATCATAGGAACTGTGGTGTTGAAAGGTTCGCTCATCCTACCCCCTATATCGATAATCAAACGAATCAGGTCGGCCGGGACCACAGGCATATCCAGAGAAGCATCCTCATTCGACAAGGCATCCCTACCAGCCTCAGGCAATCCCATTCTGTAGAGTCTGAAGGTAGCACTACCACTGAATTCCAATTCTGCTGACTGACTCCATTCATACAGTGCGAATTTCGAAATATCCAATTCTACCTCAAATGTTGCGCAGGTCTGTTGATTGGCTTGACAGATGGTTTCTTCTCCATCCATTATCGGTTTTCTCCAATCATATGGATTAGTTCCAGCAATTCCCAATACTGCGCTATTCTCGGTGAACACCACTTCTCCTGTTCCATCTGGAGTATCAACCCAATCCGGAAGGATTAGTCTAACCTCCACATTAGTTGGCGGTAGATTATCAGGAATCATGTCGGTGACAAAACCCTCACCCATATCCGTCTCGAGTGACAGCCCCGCATTGAGGATAGTTTGCAAATCGGAATTGGTTATGACATCCAAATCGAATCCGGTATCCTCCAGTGGAATGTAACTCTTGGCCAATTCAAGAAGACTGAATTCAAAACTATTGCTGCTTGACTCCAACAATACAGGATATGTTCCAGACATCGCGTTCTGTCCTTGCACACAATACCTATCATGGTCATCAGAGGGAGGGCTTGCCTCACCACATGTGGAGCCTGCAATATGGTGGAAATTCAAACCTCCAACGCCAGTAATGGTTCGCCATTCAGGGGTATCCATCTGGACCTTGCCCTCTCCAACTATGGTACTGATACCATCCGCAATAGCGTCAACTGGGAAGTTGTCAGTGAAATTACTCATATCGACCAAACCATTGGCCTCTGCCATACGTATTCCATCTGCAGTAACCCAAGGTATTGTTGCTCCGGAACTATTGTCCACCATGCTAATACCCCAATCTTGCATAGTTTGAGAATCGATATACATCAACTCAATCGAAACATCGAGAGAGGCTGCGTACTCATTTGACATATCGAGAACTACAGCGATATCCACCGCTGTATCATTCACAGTATCGATTTCTACCGGAATCGTTGATGTTGTTCTTCGAGCAATCGACAAAGTAACCTCTTCTTCCAAAGTGGAATCATTATTTGTCGCCGCCCTGTTGTCAATAGTCCACCTACCGACATCATACGAATATGCTCCGTCGGAACGAGATTGTAGTGAACCAGGTGCATTTGCTGTTCCCGTGACTCCATTGATGGTCGCATAGGAAGGTGGTTCGATCTCGAAGACGTTCTTGTGCCCTACCATTCCAAAAATAGTGAATGGTGTGGAAATATCAGAACCCATGGTCAATAGACCCTGATAGGACCTCTCTAGATTCAAATCAGCAGAATCTGCCAATTGGAACTTGGCAGTAGCCAAATCGATGGTAGCCGAGATGGAGATGCAAATCGGTGGATTGTATGGGTCCTCAGCATACGCCCCCTCACCTATAGCATCGGTACTACTGTCCTGTGAACAGTGATCCGAAGTACCAACACTGCCGCGCTCAAGATAATCCACATTCAGGGAGACAATATCGCCAAAACCACTGTCCAACAAGTCGCTTACTGCGGATTCGGTCTGGTTGAGAATCATCTCGTCAACAGACTGTCCCCCGACACTGAAAGTTGAATCTCCGAAGAAATTCCTCAGATAATCTGCAGGTAGTCCATTATCTACGAATTGATCTGCAGCCTCTGCAGGTAATCCCGGGAATAGAGCGTTCAAACCACCCACCTTGGAATCGTTGAATTCGTGCATAGCCCACTCCATGGACAAACCGATTTGGGAAGTACTAATCATTTCGAATGTATACTCGCCTTCAATCCATTCTTTCGCTAACGGGGTCCCATCTGTAGCCGGATTCAATTGATCGCATTCTCCACCATTAGTAGCGGCACAGATATCCCCGAAAGAGAAACTCCTTGCAGAGGTTTCAGCCTCTTCTTCTGCCTCTAGTGAAATGCCCATGAATTGCATCGAAAGCATCAGAATGATGACTACCAAGATTGTTTTGCGGCCGCAGGATTGACTCTCGCCCATGTTCTCCCCGAAGGGGAGGACCCACTCCTGCCATATAACAGACTATCCGACGCCTGTTGCATGGCGGATGGTGAATCATTGAGTAGAATTGCACTCATCGTACCGTCAGAAAGAGCTGAAGAAGCGCGTATTCTGGCTTCTGAAGCGGGTTTACTCGATAACTCAGTTCACCCATTGAGACTGGAAGGTGAAATCGCTTGGCCTTTGCTTTCGGAAATTGACTGCAACTATGGCCGAACCCAAATGATGCAATTCGATTCTAGAGAGAAGATTGATCCACATGCTCGCCTTGCAGAGGCTTTGCAAGGAATGACTCCACCTAGCCGTTGGCAGATTCTCGAGGATTTGGTACTACTACCACAAGACTCGCTTCCAGAAGGGAATGAAGACACATGGCAAGCAGTCGCCAAAGCCCTGAATTGCAGACGGGTTGCAAGACAAGCAGAAGTTAATCCCGGACCTATGCGTAGCAGTAGAATTGAGATGCTGTTAGGGAATTATGGATGGGTAAATCATCAAGAGAACGGAATCAGATATGTCTTCGATGCAAGTAAAGTCATGTTCAGTAGTGGAAACATTACCGAACGTAGGCGAATGGGAGAAGTAGATGCAGCGGGCGAAGTTGTTGTAGATCTCTACGCAGGCATAGGCTACTACACCTTACCACTAATCTGTAATGCCGGAGTATCAAAAGTCCATGCTTGTGAAATGAACCCGCACAGTATCGATGCCTTGACCAAGGGATTGATTTCCAACATGGTGGGTGATAGATGTTTGATACATAGAGGCGATAATCAAGAGACTGCACCA
This sequence comes from uncultured Candidatus Poseidoniales archaeon, assembly GCA_964526445.1. Taxonomy (GTDB): domain Archaea; phylum Thermoplasmatota; class Poseidoniia; order Poseidoniales; family Poseidoniaceae; genus UBA226. The sequence goes on along the minus strand of CAZGIY010000009.1, from coordinate 8,368 downwards.
ATGCTCAAAGATTGTGCTGACAGAGTTATTCTCGGTCTTTTGCCGTCTTCAAAAAAGGCTTGGCCATTGGCAGTGAACTGTCTGAAACCGGAAGGTGGAATCCTGCATGTGCACATGAATTCTGACGTTGATTCTCTAAATGATGGAAGTTTTGTTGCTTCCACAGTTCAAGAATTTGAAAATCTGGGGTGCCAAGTGGAGTTGATTCACCTTGAAGATGTCAAATCATATTCTCCACACGTCAGGCATGTAGTTCTCGACCTGAAGGTTACGAAGTTGTGAAACTGGTCACATCCGACCAGGTATCTCCATTGTTGTTATCTCCGACCACGCGGGAATAGTAGGTAGTTGAAGTGAGTAAGCCGCTCAATGAATGGCTATTGTGACCCACATACGAAGGGCCAACATCAGTACAAGTTGTCCATGCTGCCCTGTTGGTTCCACCATCAAAAAGACCCCAACACACCGTCAAATTGGTAGAGGTGCCATTGTCATAGACATCCCACTCGAAATCTGCACTACTGCTGGAAACATTGGTTGCTGATTCATTGCGGAAAATCACGTCATACTCGTATACCCAGCCGCGAAGCGGGTCATCCACCCATACAGGAAGGTGAAGTAATGAATCTCGGGTTTCCTGCGTCAAAGGAAATCCCCATGCTTCATGGTATGGGGCAAGATTGTAGCCGGTGGTTGACGACAATTCAATCACCCAACGATTGAACTCTTCAGTATCTCCACTCGGTGGATCGCTCATCGTGTAATATGCACTCAATGCATCGGTAATCGGATCCCAACCGAATTCCTCCTGAATCTGGATGTAGGTCTCTAAGGCTGTCCAGACACTCCAAGATGAAATCTGACTACCGCTCTGAAAATAATTCTCAGTTCTAGTCTCCCTGCTCTGCGTATTCATCGCCGCATGACCGGCCCCAAGGTCGATTCCAACCAATTCAGTCATCAATTTCACCGAATAGAGATTACAAGTGGTTTCGGTGGTCCCAGGAAGAGTCGAAGGCATCCATTGATGGTTGTGCCCAAGTTCATGGAACATACCCCAGTCACCCTGACTCCACATCTGCGTTGAATTCAAGACCCCCGCAGAAGATGCGGTGTGGGCCATAAATGGATAGCCGCTATGCATCCAACCAGCACTGATTTGCACATCAAAAACTGCTCTCTCTACCCGCGGCCAAGGTGTATAGCCAGAGAGATTGTGTTCCATCAAGAGTGCCTGATCCCAGAAATCCATGGTTGCATCAGGAGTATCCAAAGAACGAATGTCATCGGATGGTACACTTAGGATGAAATTGTCTGATTCAATCTCCGCCCAAGGAGCCGGATGATATCTGATGGTACTGTTCCAAAGGGCGAGATTGGTTTCACCTTGTATCCAATATGGAGCAAGGACTGCATTTTCTATACTGACATTGAACATATCCAATGTCTTTCCAGCAGGAATACGGATGTATATGCCCCCTCCAAAGGCATTTCCTACCTCGATAGTTGTATTGTCAACCTCGAAGACTCGATAGATGATTGGATGTCTACTCAGGGTATCTTTACCCCACAGATTATCCGTATGTGCGCCAACCAGAACGTTCACTCCAGTTCCAATGATACTTGCAGGGAAGGTCACATTCACAACCTCACCAGCAGCGGCATAGAGCCCCGTTCCCATCCTTCCATCTGCACGTGCTCCAGCATATCCGAAATTGCTTGGCAGACCAGCGAATGTTCCATTGATCTCAACGATTCTATTGACCCTTGTCGCATTGGCCAGAACATTGCCGGGGAAGTCCTTGGTACTCGGGTGATATGGCAATTCAGCCGCTGGCAGAAGATACAACAGACGATCCTGTATCTTTAGCAACAATCTATCCAATGGGTCACCAGAAGCCAGATCAAAAGTATTGGATGCGGAAATCTGGACCCAACCGGTACCGTTGGTCATCTCTCTGACAGGACCCCAGACGAAATCAAAATCCAATGGAATCTGAGAGAGGACCCGTTCAAGAGTTTCACCAGCGATGCTCTTGTCTGTAGTGCTCATCAATTCCCCATCCACGAAGTATGCTTCGACCGCTTCCAACGCATTGCGCGTTCTATGGAATTCGGAATGGGGTTCTCCTCGCAGATCAAGTGAAACCGAGCCCGATGACGAAGAAACAAACAATCCTGTAGTGCCTACTATCTTGTTTCCAGGGTATTGATGGGCGACATCACTATTGGAATATGACCAATACCATGAGTGCCCTCCCAGTACCACACCTCCACCTGCGGTGATGAAATTCTCAAGAGCCGTGTTCTCTGCATCCGAATAGCTGTTCCAGAAATCGCCGATGAAACAGTCGAAAGAAGAAAGGTCCGAAGGCCAGGCATTACTCTGAACAGAATATCCTTCTGCACTCAATTCATCCTCAAAATGGTCATAATCGACCTGTACGCCTACGACCTTGTTGGTTCCCCCACACGCCCATTCGATTACGTTCAATGAGAAGGTGGTCTCATTTCCGCCACTTTGCTTAGCTACCATACCCTCATGGCCATATCCAACGATGCGGCCTTTTCCTGAATGAGATGCTGAAACGATTGGACGGTTGTTCCAATCGATTGCGACAGGAAATGACCATTCTCCCAGCGGAAGAATCAGAGATGGCCATGAAGAGCCATAATCAAGAGTTCCAACACCTGCGGATATCTCTCTCCAATCAGCGTCCAGATCATGCACAGCAATGGACAGATTTGCTTCAAAAGAGCCACCTGAATTATTTGCCCAGATTCGATATGTATGCCAATCGCTTCGTTCGCTGGAAATGCCTTCGATGCTACCATTCAACTGCAATGAAAGACCGTTCGGCAGTGATGGCTCGACTTCCCACGTAGTAATCTCTGGGCCTTCATTGAAAGCGCGAATGAATACACTTTCATTGGCTTCAACAGCAAACATCGTTCCATTCTCCCAAGAGATGTTGGCAGGAGTCATATCAGCGATTCTCAGCCTCAATATCAGCGAATTGGAACCTCCTGTATTGTTTGCCCAGACAGTATGATTGGTCCATTCATGAAGAGTATCTGCATCACCGTGAATTCTTCCATTCTCAAACAGTAGACCTACAGGAAGTTGAGGAGATATATCCCACTCCACTGGAGTGCCACCATCCCATGTCGGAATCAAATCCAAAGAACTCCTTTGCCAAGCCAAATCAACCTCAGCAACTCCATAGGTCAAATTCTTGACAGGTTCATCGATGACCATCAACTCGATTGAAGTTGAAATTGATCCCCCGGTATTGTTGGCCCAGACAGTATGGATGCTACTTTGGACAAGATTAGAAGAAATCCCTGATATCCAACCATTTGAAGAGTTGAAAGTCAACCCTGCTGGAAGAGATGGTTCTATCTCCCAGCCTGAAACGGTACCCCCTTCTATCCATGGGACCATGGGACCAATGCTGGTATTGACAGTGAATATGTACGGGGCTGCGGGATAGAACATGCCAAATGGTGCTTGATCATGAATACATATTCTGATGTTGAATATACTGAATCCTGCTAGATTGCTTGCATTGATGCTGTAATTGCCACATGGAGTCACATTCTGCGGCATGCCTTTCAGCCAACCGATTGAATCTATCGATAGACCTGAGGGCAAAGCGGGAGTGACCGTCCAATCAGTGACTTCTCCACCATCGATAAGGGATGGAATCAATGGAGTGATTTCGACCCCTACAGTAAAGACATGTAATTCTGAAGGATAGGACAGTTGTCCAGGCGGCATATCGAATACCATGATGCTCAGATTGAATAAGGCAGTTCCTGCATTGTTCGATGCGATAATGGTGTAATTCTCGGAATCTTGAACCTCTAGAGCCACACCGCTAATCTCCCCACTATCACTATTGAGATTGATACCATTCGGCAAAGCTGGATTCACAGCCCAATGGTCAGGTCCATCTCCAGAAAATGAAGGGATCAAATGAATAGAGTCGCCGATGTGGAAATTATACTCTGCCATCCCGTAATCCAGATGAATTGGCGCAACCATAGGTCTGCATCCTTCCTCAACTTTGACTTCCATAGAAGAACATTCAACATCTATTGGCGCATCATCAACATCTACAATACATTCACCATCAACCTTGATTTCATTATCCTCACATGTCACCACCACTTCTGGTTCATTGAAACTCTGAGAATAAATCACGGCTCCGCTTCCAGTCAACAAACCAACAAGAATGATGGCGGCGATGATGGTGCCTTTGTTCCCCACAGAATCGCGGAAATGATACTTGACATTCAATCCTGCGCTTCATCCGGAAGAATTGTTTCCACAGGTTCAATGACACGTGAGGCCTGAAATGCAATTGCAGTCAACACTCCAAGTATAACCATAGCCACGAAAAATGTAAGACCGTTCGTGCTTTCGCTGGAATCACTCTGCGGAGACGGTTCCTCCGTCTCCTCAATGGTGACATTTTCATCCAGAATTACTCCCAACATCGAAATTTCAACGATTCTGGCTTCGTACAAAGGACGTCCTGCTGAAGAGGCAGGATTCTGAATCCCTTCCAATCCAGTCGGGTCATCAGAAGTAGGAACCAAGGCTATGGCTCTGACATGACTCATTCCATCTCTGACTACGCCAAATGTCGCATAGCCCTCATCATCACGATTCTCCGGATCGAGGTTGTGGGCTTCAGTCTCTGCAATATACCACTGAGAATCGGCAGAATCAGGATCTTGACTTCTGGCCATGCCAATCGCTCCATCTACATGCGAGAGGTTCTCATTATGTTCAAGCGGTATTGTCTCACCTGTTCCCCCGCTGCCACAACCGGGACTGGTAGCCGGATATACGCCCGTTGCCTTACAGGTCGGATCTCCACTTTGAGTGACGAAATCATCGATGACGCGGTGGAAAAAGATTCCATCATAGAGATCCATCTCAACATGTTCAACCATATTTGTCACTGTAATAGGAGCCCATTCTTCAAACAACTCGATGATTATCTCACCCTCAACTCTGGACTGAAGATGCCCAGGTTGGTAATCCACATGAATTCTGATTACCGGGTCGCCTGGACGCGGTTCATCCATCGGACTGCCCTCCAGTTCCGGACCATCACTCCAATTGGTGGGGTCAACAGTTCGATTGCGCCAATCTCCATCATCTCCGCTGGCTTCAACGTCTTGAGAAAGCCCTGAGGAAGATGGAGCAGACAGGGCAAGAAGCAGCATCAACAGCACTGCATATTCGCCCCTCATGCTCACCTGATGCCGCTGCTGAACATCAAACTCACCCCTCCAAAACATGACATTAATTTGCACATTACCGCACAATTCATGTGTTGAAAGCCTCGGCTAATGTCATGAGTGAAGAAGTAACAGCAGCAAAACCAGAACTACTGAAATGGGCTATGATACTAACCGGTGTGTCATTGTTGGTCATCGTTTGGCAAGGAATGTCTGGAATCGGTCAACTAGGATACACATTCGAAGGATGGATGTTAGGAGATCTGCACGCCCGCACAGGCGAAATCGGATTACTTCTGGCAGCAGCAGCCAGCATCTTGTTCATACTATCAAAAGTCGAAGAAAGAAGCATCAAAGGAATGTCATTCGGATATACGACCGCCTGGATTATTCAGATTGGCCTGTCTCATTCCTATGATGGCCATCATTGGATGGGTATGGTTCACGTTATGCTGGCTTTCCTCATGTTCGGACATGGCCTGATGATGATGCCTAAATTCAAGCAAGCCTTAGCCGAAGATGCTTGAAACGCGCTAAACCGGCAATCGTCAGCCTGAAGGCTGACATGCTCATGCGAGAGTGATGTCAGAACCCCTCATCGCCGAATTGGTTGATGAACCGGCGGTGGAATATGCCGACCCTAAATCCCGTCGTGAACTCGATATGGCATTGGCATCCACAGGTGCAATAATTCTAGTTTTCATTTTTCTAGCCGCAGGAATCGGCGATAGCCTAACCGAATATGGACAAACTGAAGATGCCACCAAATGGTGGGAGTATCCAATCCAAGATCGTTGGAAACTAGACCTCAACCTGACATCTTGGCGTAGCCAACTACCCGAGAAGGGGGAGTGGGATATCCTACCGATGACTGAGCATTTCGTTAATGTTGATTTGCCTTTAGAAGAAAGGGATGCTGGTTACCCAGAACCACCACAGATGCACCTTGCACTTTGGCGACCAGAAGTTCCTCCTGGAACAAAGGTTCCAGTGATTGCAACAATCCATCCCTACTACGATTTCGGAGCGCCCGGAGACAAATCCTCTCCCAACACGGAACCTGACAGAGGAGTAGGGCAGTGGATCTACGAGGAATTCGTCCCACATGGATATGCCTTGGCTCAAGTCTCAACCTTCGGAACTGGAAAATCAACGCATTGTCAGGATGTCAAAGGAAAGGGTGAACAAATCGGCATAGATGCTGCAGTTCGCTGGTTAGGAGAACAGGAGTGGTCCAATGGAAACGTCGGCCTAATGGGTAAATCCTATGCTGGAACTACAAATTGGGAGGCGGCACAATTTGAGAATCAATACCTCAAGACGATCGTACCAATTAGTGGAAGCATCGGAGTGCAGCAGATGTTCTACCGCAACGGTTCAAGCGAGACAAGAGCGCTATTGTATGATGTTCTCTACGAAGGAGCCACGGTTGACGGAGACTTCAGTGATATGCGAATGTGCGGCGATGATTTGGTTGGTCCCGCAAGCCCTTGGACAACCTATACCGCGGCTGAACTCGGTGGTGCGCAATGGAATGACTACTGGGAAGAGAGGTATCACCTCCCAGATGTCTTAGCGAATCATCGAGGTAGCGTCTACATCGTATGGGGCATGCAAGATTGGAATGTCGATCCATATCATTTCTCTCCAACCCACAAATTATTGCAAGATAGAGGCATCACAGTTAGGGGCATCTATGGACAATGGGCACATAATTATCCAGATCAAATCGAGATTCACAGCGGGCTAGAAAGCGGCTTCGGCGCTGAGGCATTTCCGAACATGACCCGTATGGATTGGGCTATCGAAATCTTCGTTTGGTTCGAACACTATCTGAAAGGAATCGGACCTGAGCCTGAAAGCCTTGTACAAATTCAACGCAACGATGGAAAATGGCACCTTGAAGAGACTTGGCCGCCAAAAGATGTTGTAGATCTTGAAATTGGCTTGGACGAAATGCAGACTACTGGTCAAAGAGTCTCAAGCATCAGCAGCGTCACTCTAGAGAGCGAACCATTCGACGAGGAAACTCACATCTCTGGACTACCTACTCTCCACCTCTCGGTACAAGCACTGTGTAGAGGCGGGCAAATCTTTGCTACAATGAAGGATGGAACCACCGGCTTGAGACTTGGGCATGCTGTAATGGATCTGCGTTATCGCGATGGAGGATATGATGCCAAGATAACGGTTCCATTCTTGACCTACAACATGCAGATGGAGTTCAATCCGATGGATGTAGTCATTCCAAAAGGCCATACTTTGTTGATCGAGTTGACTGAAACTGGTATGGATTATCTGCCATCTCCGGATTGTGCTGCTGTTGGAATGAATGTCAATACCGATTCCTCTTCCGTACTTAGCCTACCTCTGGTGGACAGACCTGAAGAGGACCCAAGATGGTTCAATGTCCCTGGGCCGGTTGACCCGAACAACCTGAGTATGAGCGGGGCCTTGTGATGAAAGTCCTCGCATTTGAGGACTCATTTGATATCGAAGCATTACTGATTTCTGCTTCAGTCGATATGTCTTCAATCGAATTCAAGCAATTATGGAATACAGAAAATTGGTTACAGGAAATCAACCAATTCATGCCCGAGTTCTTGTTGCTCGACCATTTCATCCCTCCAACCAAAGGTCTTGAAGTTCTACAGATGCTCAATCTAGAAGTGCATCATTCCCGCGCTCAAAGGCCTGAGACAATCATCGCCATGAGCTCCTCGTCTATGGCCAACCAAAGGATGCTCCAATTCGGCGCGGATATCGGAATCGTCAAGATGGAATTAGCAACTTTGGACATCTGGCCCAAGGATACTGGCCATCCAAATGTCACTCCTCTGTGAGTGGCCACCCATATGGTAGGTCATCTTCGTCAACGAAGACCACGTTTACCCCTACACCGGTCCTATGGAATGCGATTAACTCGATGCCATGAATCGAATGTCCTGTCACCGCTTTTCCCAAAACGGGGCGCTTGCTGGCAGCCATCTTTCTCTTGAACCAACTTCCTCTTACTTCTGATTCTGGACGCTTGGAGCCAGCAACCATCCTACGTTCACCTTCCACGCCTTCGACCCATGGAGCACTCCATTCAGGCGAGAACTCGACCCCG
>CAZGIY010000008.1:0-34809 GCA_964526445.1 uncultured Candidatus Poseidoniales archaeon | reverse complement strand
CGGCCCTCCAGATTCGCCGCCCCGTAGTGGCCCGGGAGGGCCACTATCGGGCCCTCCTGCCGATGCCCCCCCGGGTTCCCCACCACCATCCGGCCCCCCAGGACAAATCACAGGCCCTCCCGACTCACCACCAAATAGTGCCCCCTTTCCGGAACCTGTTGGAACTATACCATCAGGGCCCCCTCCTGCCGAAAACCTTCCCTCGGGCCCTCCGGGTTCACCACCAAGCGGTGGTCCACCCAACTCTCCACCATCTCCTCTTTCCGGTCCGCCAGATCCCCCTCCTACTCCAGAAAAAATCGTGAAAGAACCCCTTCCCCCCGAACCCGAAAAGGATGCTTCTGATATCGTCTCACAAGCATTGGATCTTGCAGCGACCTCGGCAAACAAGATTGCTAATCTGGAAGCCGAAGTCGAAAGATTGCGAGGCGCTTTAACAGGAACCGCAGAAGTGATTTCAGAGATAGAGGAACAACCAATGCCTCCTGTCGTTGGGCCAGATTTTGTCATCCCAGCCCACATGGTTGCAGACTTTGTTAGAATTGGTAGACAACTTCACCGTGAAGGTTTGGTACATTCGGATGTAGGGGCTGTCGCAATTCTGAATCCTGATGAGGCCGGATTAATGCATACTTCAGTTGCCGGAGCAATTCTTGGACAGATGAACGAGACCGATATCACTAGTGGCAGGTTGGGTCAATCAGCACCCTCCGATGCCCCCGAGCAGTGGCGCATTCTCGAAGTATTACTCGCATCCAAATCATTGCAAACCAAAGGGCCTGCTGCTTGTTTGCACACCCACCCGCCATATGCTACAACTATATCCTGTGAACAAGATTTAATCGTCTTGAAACCAATTGATGAAGAAGGTAAGAAAAATCTTGGAAACATTGTCATCGTCGAACCGGACGAAGAAAATCAAGAAGAATATCTTCGTCAATTAGCTGAGGCTTTGAAACAGGGGAATATGAAAGCAGTAGTGGTCAAAGGACATGGTGTGTTTTCAACCGGAAGTAATTTCGATGAAGCGTGGCGGTGGGCCTCGGTTATTGAACACAGCATGCGAGTCTTGATGCACGCTAGGCAAGCAAATCTGAGAGTTTGATCAGACACAATGCTTGACGAAGTTGTGAATAATTTCTGTCCCATATTCTGAATCATTTACCTCAGGGTGAAACTGTAGTCCGAAACGAGTCCCTTCCATATTTTGCATGGCTTGGACTTGACATGAATCACTACTGGCAGTAATGTTGAAGTCATCGGGCACTACATGCACTTCGTCATTATGAGACTCCCAAACTATCTGAGTCCCAGGTGTATTTTCAAACAAAATACCCCCGCCATCTACCAAGCGAATTTCCATCGCACCAAATTCTGGTTGCGGAGCTTCTCTAGCATCCCCCCCATAGTATCTGGCCATAAATTGGTGCCCGGCGCAGATTCCAAGAATTGGAATATCCATCTCAAGATATTCCCCACACCTACCCAACTCTCCAGTAAGCCCAACACGCGCTGCTCCACCCGAAAGCAACAACCCATCTAACTCCCGCAATTCATCAACTGGGGTCGAATTTTCAACAATCATTGTATCAACACCAAGGTGACGCAATACGCGCCATTCCCTATGTGTCCACTGCCCACCGTTGTCAATCACATCAATGACTAACTTCTTTCCATCACCCATTGCCAATTGCCCTAAGCACACGAACCATGAATATGCCGCATCCATAGCCACTATACCGATTCTTAGCATGGGACAGGTTCAAAGCGGAAGGGCAGGTCGCCGTGCACCGAGGGAGACTGATGGCGGGTGGCGAAGTCAATTACAAATGCACATTCTGTGGTAATGTCGAATCCTTTACACCGGAAATGAATGGAATCAGTTGCAAGGGCTGCGGTAGCAGGATTTTCATGAAAGCCAGAAGATCTGGGCACAAAACATTGGATGCAGTCTGACCGAACAGGTCTTGACCCCCTTCCTTTATCGCCCTTTGAGGCGGATGGCTAGAGAGCGAGTCAGTACCGGCACCCCTTTTGAGCAGGTGGCTGGATTTTCAAGGGCGATTAGAGTTGGCAGAACAGTCCATATCTCTGGTACAACAGCAACAGATCAAGAGGGCAGAGTTCTCGCAAAAGGAAACGCCGCAGAACAAACCAGAATCACTCTACAAAGGATTGAGGCTGCACTGAAAGAAGTTGAAGGTAGGATGGAAGATATAGTCAGAACCCGGATTTATGTGGTTAACGAAAATGATTGTTATCGAGTCATGAAATCGCATGGAGACGTTTTCAAAGATATCATGCCAGCAACAACCCTTGTGGTGGTCAAAGGATTGGTAGATCCAGAAATGTTAGTTGAGATTGAGGCTTTAGCAGTAATATCAAGAAATTGAAACCCTCCTCAATCACAATTCTTCATGAACCGTGGATGAATGAAGTAACCCGAGGGTAGATGGCTAGTTGGTTGGAGACAAGGGCCCCGCGCAGATTTGATGATCTGGCGATTCCTACAGAAATCCGTAATAACATAGAGAAAGCCGCGCTATCTTCTACCTTTCCCCATTTACTTCTTGCTGGCCCAACAGGGGTTGGTAAGACTGCAGCAACGAGACTTCTTGCAAGGCAAGTATTGGGGTCGGGCTGGAAAAACACAACCCATATTCTACAAGCTAAGGATCTCAAGAAATCAGCAGGAGCCATGAAAACATTTGAGGATTTCATCCGGCCAGGAGGCGGGGGCAAGGGAGGCACACTTGCAGGAACATCAAGTTTGGATGCATTCGATCGGAATTTATCCACCAACATAGAATCAGGCCCCCCTCCTGCAGGTACTGAGAACGACATACTATTGTCTGGACGCCATCGGGCCCCAGTTGCTCGAATAATTATCATCGAGGACGCAGACCACTTAGGCTCAATTAGGCAAGCGTATCTCCGTAGGATGATGGAATCAGAGGCACACACGTCTAGATTCATTTTTACAGCAAGGACACCGAGTAGAGTAATGGATGCACTAAGGTCCCGTTGTCAGTTGATTCGAATTCCAAGTACAGCAAAATCCAACTTGGAACATACACTTTCAAACATCGCTACCGCAGAAGGAGTAGAATTAGCTGAAGGCCTACTCGGAGACATTGTACATACAGCCGATGGAAATTTGCGCAAAGGAATATTCCTTCTTGAGGTGCTGATTAAAGGCCAACGCTATCAAAACCGTTCATCTCTCCATTCAATCATTGCAGCAACAACATCTGCTCCAATTCAACAGATGTTTGAGCTTTCATTGCGCGGGAGAATACACGAGTGGCGCTGGGAAGCGACAGGAGGCGGCCGAAACAAGAAAGTCCTCAAAGGGGCAATGGGCCATCTTGATGAATTGATGGGAGAACATGCGATGGCGGCTGAAGACATCATTGATCAGATTCACCAGTTGCTAACCAAAGGCCGCCTATTACTCCCCGAAGGCGCTTTATCAGAACTATTGGATAGTCTAGCTAAGTGTGATTCATGCATACCTAGAAGTATGCAGCCGAGGGTACAAATTGAGAAAATGTTGCATGAAGTTGCAGACATAGGTAAACGCTGGGCATTAGCAATCCACTGAATAATGAGCGGGCGCGGCAGGATTCGAACCCGCGATCCCTGGCTTAGGAGGCCAGTGCATTATCCAGCTATGCTACACGCCCAACCCTTCGACCAGCGCCCCCGTCAAGACAATTACTCAGCGTGAGTATGACCGGTGCTGCCATCAACTATGACCCATTCCCACGCACATGGGTTTTGGAGGGGGGCTATCCTCATTGCCATTGCCAACGCCTTACGCCGACGAACCTTTACCGGGAGAAACCAGTGCTGAACGCGTCCAACAAATGCTCAATTCAGCGGAGGACCAACGTTTACTTTGGGGCCGCCTATTCATGTGGTGGCCGATGCGTTTCTGGAGGCACGGATATGGATTCATGGTTGCTTTGGTTGCTATGGTGGGCGTCGTTTTACCGGAATATTCTCCCCGCTCCACCATTTTCGTATTCACCACATGGGCGCTATTATTGGCAATCGCGATTGGCCCCGCAATCAGCGCTGCAGAACACGCCATGTTAGAGGCATCATTACATGTTGGACATGCCCAAAAAAGAGGTAGAAATTTGATGGCACAACCCGGCTCAGACAGGATTTATGATTCATTAAAAGATGTCCGAAGAAACAATCTAATCCACGTATTATTAGGTCTGGCAACTTTGATTTTACTCACCTTTTCTACACTTACTCATACGTCAAGCATTGCTTGGAATCTTTCTTTGATGCTGGCTATGGTCGCCGGATTTGCAATGGCATTCCACATCCAATTTACTGCTGAAGCATTGAACCATTTAGAAGATGAAGAACCCTTCCTTACCTTACATGCACCCACTCACCACCCAACTCAGATACACAACACATTAAGTGAAGTAGTTGCAACTCATCTCGATCCACTTTTACGAATGAGATGGGATACTTGGCGAAGAAGATTGGCGGAATCATTACGCACAGAGGCCTCTGAAGAAGAATCCCTCGAACGCCTTCTTTATGTTGTACACCTCTCACAACAAGGCTTGATTCCCCGTAACCATCTACGTTCCGAAGTGAGTGAATTGTATGAAAACCAGATCATTGAATGGATGGAAGATGATGACGGCCCAATATCGATCGAACTGTTGCACCGTTTAGTCGCCCATGCCAAAGCTTGGCAACCCGCCTTCTTCCACCTCGTAGATAGATTACAGATGGATATACTGGATAATGGAGCATCGGTTGTAAATAAGGGATGGAGAATGGACGCTGAGTGCGAATATATCAGTAGAGATGGGCAGGGGGGTTTATTCATTTTCTTACACAACCAAACAAAGCAACAGAAGAAAGCAAAAATCGATGTTTACCTTCCGGGCGGCGCACCGGATTCCTACATGTTTTCTGTTGACGTCCCATTCTGTCCTAGCCCCACAACCCCATTACCTCTAATCGATATCTCGGGTGGCGAAGACACCATCATGAGAATGGCCCAATATCTCGACAAAACAGTCGTCTTGTGGTTGAAATTATCATGGCCTGCTAATGAGAGGGGTTTGCGCCAAGTCACCGTTTCTTTGAAGAATGAAAAGGGAGAAACGAAACAATCTCAGATACTGCATACTAAGGTGCAGAAGAGAATTGGGGCCGGGGATAGAAGAAGAAGGATACGTCTCCGCCGCGCAAAGAGCCTCGTTAGTATGACTGAACACTCACACCATGCATAATCAGCAGCCTTCAAGGGCGCGTCGTTTATGGGTCTGTCTTGTCTCGGAGAAATCGCGGAGGGAATTGTTTGGAATGCTGGGACGTTGTTGTCATCGGTAGTGGCCCAGCGGCCCTCAGGGCCGCTTTGGCTGCAGAACAGACTGGAGCACATACCATGTTGATGGGTGAAGAGGGCCTTGGAAGTACAGGCATTGGTGTTCCCGGAGATGCTTTGGCAGCCTCTTTGAAAGAATCTTCAACCAAAGGACATCGAGATGATACTATTAGGGCCGGAGATTGGCTTTCCGATCAGGACATTACCGTTTCTAGAGTTACTGCCGCATCACGAATTGTTGCAGAATTAGAAGGATGGGGGGTTATTTTCAGGAGAAATTCGGAAGGCTTACCCCATTCTTTTGCTGGCCCTGGACAAAGCTCCTCAAGAATCACAGGATGTGGGGATGCAACTGCAAGAGAAGTAATTCAAGTACTGGAAGACCGATGCATGAAGTCCGATATTCATAGGAAAGGAGATTATCTTCCATTGGAGTTAGTGATTGAAGATTCTAAAGTTAGAGGGGTCATCGCATTAGATCAGAACCAAGGGCAAATACGTGTAATTCAGGCGAAAGCAATCGTGATTGCCGACAATGGCTTCGAAGGAGCCTGGAATGGAGCATCGACTGGGGGAACAGGACAGGCACTTGCTGCAATGAAAGGAGTTTCTTTGAGAGATATGGAATTTCAGGCATGGACTCCACTTTCCGTTTCTGGCACCAACATCTCATTACCACTAGGGTTGTTAGCCAATGGTGCAAGATTGTTATCTGCGGGAGGAGAAGAACTGGTATCAGATGCAAGCCTTTCTCCAACTATGATTAGTCAAGTCATGGCAAACGCTGGAGAGGGTTGTGTATTGGATGCAACTAGATTGTCAGGTGATGCAGGAATATGGTATGCAAATACAGCAGCATTGTTACAGAGTAGAGCAGGTCTAGATATTAATTCCGACATGATACCCGTTGAACCATCGGTCTCTGCTACCATCGGTGGCATACCTGTTGATGAAATGGGAAGAGTGGCGTATGGCGAATGGGGGGTTTGGTTGACTGGATTATACGCAGCAGGAGATGCATCATGTAGTGGAATGCATGGCGCATCTATCGCGTGGGGCAATAGATTACTCGACGACCTTGTTGGTGGCAATAATGCAGGAGAACATGCTGGCGCCTGGTCCAAGAGTACCAATTATGGTGGCTCGGAATTGCTACAACAAACACTATCCAATGTACAGGAAGAGTTAGATGCGAGATTACTAAACGACTCAGGAGAAACACGAATAGGAACAATTCGAGAAGTATTGAGGAAGGAACTTTCCACTTCCATGTCCCTCTCAAGGGACGAGCCTTCCTTACAAGCATCATTGGACAATTTGGAACGACTTGAAGCAGAATCGGCAAGTATCGGATTAGATGATCATTCTTTGCTGATGAATACCGAATTACGCCAAGCTTTGAATTTGAAATCTGCCTGTAGTCTGGCTAGGATGGCTGCCGCATCTGCATTGGCTAGAAAAGAATCAAGGGGGGGGCATTCACGAACTGACCACCCCGACAGAGATGACGATAATTGGTTGAAGCACAGTCTTATCTCTGTTGATGGAGATGTAGGAACATTACCACTGAGGATGAGCGTGTCAGGAACTTGGATACTATCCCCCGATGAGTGATGAACAGAAATGCCTTGAACCGGCATTGATTAGAGAATAGCGTGGCCGAAACCCCTAGCCTATTCAGCCGGATTATCGATGGCGAAATTCCAGCAGCATTTGTCGCCAAGGGATCCGATTGGGTTGCGTTTCTCGACATCAACCCACGACGAGAAGGTCACACATTGGTAGTGCCCCATAAACAAGCCAAGCGAATATCGTCTTTGTCTAAAGAACAACTTACATCATTAATGTCGGGAGTGGTGGAGGTCCAGAGACGATTGGGCAAACATTTCTCGACGGAGGATTTCAGTGTAGTAATACACGACGGCCCACGCGCTGGACAGGAGATACCCCACGTTCACATTCATGTTATCCCAAGAAATTCTGGCGATGGAGGGAGAAGTTTGTTGGCCATGTGGCCAAACACCCCACCAATTGGCTCCTTGGAGCCGGATTATCCAAGATTGGCAGAATTATCAGAACAATTGAATAAATCGAGTTGAATATATGTCGGAAGAATCGAATGCTATGGAATCCGGCGAAGATGGCGCAGTTGATCATCGTGGTGAAACATTACCAGTACTATCTAAAAGAGCCGCTAAAATGAATATCGAAGAACTCATGGAGATATCAGCACCGAAGAATGATGGTAAAACACCAGGCTCACCTTTCTTCACCGCGTTTGGCTATCTTTGCTTGAGGTTGACCAACAATATTCAATTTCGTAGTGTCGAATTCACAGGCCAAGAACATATTCCAGATACGGCAGGAACTCTATGCAGTTCTTGGCATACAAACGGCCTTATCGACCCAGTCGAAATCATGCTATCTCATCCTAAGAGGTTCGTTATCGGAGGGAGGCATGATCTCGTTTTACGTCCAATCATCGGTTGGTGGGCAAGGAAATTTGCAGTACAACCAGTCGTCCGCAAAGCCGAATTGATTAGAGGAGGGTGTTCCGAAGAAGAAGCCGCCCTTTTGAATGGAAGAAGTCTAAGGGCCTTAGCAGATGGAATTTCTTCTGGTTTTGGTAGTGCCCTGTTCCCCGAAGGAACTTCGCATAGTGAGTCCCACTTGATTCGGTTACGTACGGGCCCTATGCGTACAGTGATTGCTGCCGCAGCGATTAGTGAAGGTTTGGGGCGGCCCCGCCCAGTAATCTTGCCAATAGGCCTACATTATCGCGTCCGGCACCATTGGAGGACAGATTGCTGGATAGAATATTCCAAGCCATTAGAAATACCAGAATCTGCAACAGATGACGAATTGGTCAAAGCCCTTGAAGCGGGTGAATGGAAAGAACCCCGAGCAGATGCAGTAATTGGATTAAGGGACGAGTTACAGGCGCGCCTAGCGCCACTGACTCCGGGTGCGCCGGATTGGAAGACCCACCGTGCATGGCACCTTCTTGGCCATTTGAGAGCAAATAAATCTGGCAAACCACTCAAGAGTTGGAGAGAGGAAGTTTTAGCCGCCCGAGAAGTACGTGAAGAAGTCGTAAATGAACCGGAAAGCGAACTAGTAACTAAGGCTAAACGGGCAGCTGCAATACTTGATGATAATGGCCTAGATGGGAGAGATATTGCAATCGATGGGAAATTGAGAAAGGGCTCGCTGCCCAAGGGAATAATACATTCCTGGCCCCTAATCCCGATGTTACTTACTTTACCTCTCTTCATCTATTCTTGTGGCTTTCAGACTTTCATGGGCCGTAAACTTGGAAACAAAACCGATGAAGGAATCGACGCAAGATCGACTTACCAATTCCTATTTGCTATGTTTGGCTCTTTAATCGTCTTCCCTATTTTGGCCACAATTCTTGTATTAATTAGCCATTCAATATCTTTATTCGCAATACCCTGGAATGAGGCTTCCTTCGGATTGTCAATGATTGGAGAGAATTTATTCATCCAAATTAGTGTTGAATGGGTTATAGCCATTCTGTTGTTTTGGCTTTCTGCGATATTTATGGTTTCATTTTGTGATTACGCCTTTGATATCAACAAGGCGAGAGCCCGTGCCCTATTGAGGAAAAAGAAAGAAGGTAAGGAGTTAGAAAACTTGACTAGTGAATTAATGTCACTTTCAGTGAATTAACACCCTCCCTGTATTAGTTGTATTCATGTATATCTTCCCCCTCCCAATAACATGGAGCCTGAGGACCTTGTATCAACTATCCAGAATTGGTTGGAAGAAGAGGGCCTGTCACCCAAGTCACAGAAAGATGATAGGTCTGAAGGCCATTGGTTACTGAAATACCCCCCTGGGCCCCATGGGCATATGTTTGCTGTTGTCAAACCCAAAGGTAGGGATCTCGTTGCAATTTCCAGTTTTACTAGAGTGGATCTTGGGCAACAACAAGAGATGACACAGCACGTTAAGGAAGATCCCGAAACATGGTTGGAATGGTTACATGACATGCGTCTGACATTAACGGGAGCAGGAGTAGATTGGGCCATTCATGTTGGAAGTACGCCAAATACTGGAACAGGCCCCTTACAAGCATTCAATGTCAGTTTACCTATTTGGCTCGACGGCCTTAGCAAGAATGAGTTGATGCAGAGTATGCGTCGATTATGGTTAGCAAAACTCGCTCTGATTCATGATATCAAACATCATCATGGCCCAGGGATAGGTAAACCGGGGCCGGTAGATGACCTAGAAAAGAAACGAGCTAAGTCCCATAAAGGAAAATCTACTGGCGAAGAAGTAGAGACTGACGAGTCTGGTAGTTTTGGTTCAGGCTTTGACCCATCAGAATGGGCTTGAATTATTTTCGAAATAATTTCTGCAATGATACGGAAGCACCGAAAATGACACGTAAGGGTCGCGGTTAAGTAAGAAGAGTTGAACCACAAAACCACTTGTAATGGACTAGTGGTACTTATGGGAAGAATAATACAATCATGCTCGCTTGTTTTTTTGATGTTGATGTCAGTTTTCGTATCGATGATCCCTGCTCCTGAAGCAGAAGGATCGTTGGTAGTAATCACAGAGCCCGTACAATTAGTTGATGATGGCGCAAACAACAGGATGGTGGCGATGGATTCGGATTCTGAAGGCAACATCCACGTCATATACAGCCAGAATACTCGACAAATGTATTACACAATGTTGGACCCCCGTAGCAATGTATTGATTGCTCCAACCCAAATTTCTAACAATGGAGGAGCCAAAGGATGGCACCCCGATATCGTAGTCGATAGCATGGATAGAGTCCACGCGGTTTGGGCAGATAAGTCCGGACAGCATTCAATCGTGTACACCGTCTTGAATCCATGGAATGACGATCGTGATGGAACTGCAACAGATGATGGAACTTTGACACTTATTGAAGATACTATAGTTTCTCAAAGAGCCCATAACCGAGATTGGCCAAGTATAGCAATCGATAGTAGGGATAATGTTCACATTGCTTGGGAAGATTCCTATGATGAGTTGGATAGATTCTACCAACAGCCACAGATCTACTATGCAATGCTAGAGCCTGATTATGCTCAGGCTGCTGCATTAACTGTTTATGATGATACTTTACTCACTCCAATTATCGGGCATAAGGGCCACCCAGATGTTGTTGTAGATGCTGACGATTTCGTTCAAATCGCCTGGGACGATACTCGGGGTGGAAAGGTGGAACTCACTTTCGTCATAGACACCTCTGGCTCGATGTATTCTGAGTGGGCTGACGTTTGCACAGTAATTTATGGAGGGGCATTCAGTACAGGCGGAACCAATTTCATGGGAATCAAGCCAATGCTAGAACAGGCTAACATGACTGTATATGAGACACTTTACGGACTTGGAAACTATCTCCCTGGTGCAGCTAGTACAGGTAATTGTGCAGGGCACAATATGAATGCCGGCCCACGTAATACTGCATTGGGACTGGCCCCCGGAGATGACAGTGGGGGAATCCGCAAACTTACTGGAACGGTATACAACGGCGGCACCTATTCAGGATATTCTGGTGAAGACTGGGGCCCAGGCTCAAATTGGGCTTGTCTATCGTGGATGGACAGTAGCCTCAACGTGCCCGGAAACCCACCGACAAGTGATGATCACAAGTGGAATCCAAATGCCACCAAGATTGTTATCCCCATTTCCGATGAAGGACCAAAGGATGGAGATCCTGCAGGCCAGTCAGATGACCACGCCTCCATCACAGAGGCTCACGATAGTTGTGTGAGAGCCGGCGTAATCCCAGTAGGGATGTATGGTCAGAGTTGGGGTGGAGCGAGCACCGTACAATCCCACTTCAGAGATTTGGCACAGTGCCCTGATGGTGTACAAGGAACACACACAAGAAACTGTCCGGGAACTACCCTTTCTAACAGTGATGCTGGAGGCCAAGTCTACGAATTCCCTTCTTCAGGTGGTAGCAGTGCTTCGCAAATGGCTCTTCTTGTAGAAGCGATGGTCTACATTTCGACCAACAATTCGCGTGAGATATACATGTCAGTTCTTGATCCATATAACCCAGATACTGGCTATGACTCCAGTGGCTTCTCATATGGTTTGAGCGGAACATCTGTGTCTGGAGGAAATTATTACGAGGATATTGGGGGACTGATTGCAGTTAACGATACTCGAATCACCATAGATGATGCTTATTCTTTCCATCCCTCGATCGGTGTTGATATGGATGGTAATACTCATATCGCTTGGATGGACGGTAGAGACTATGGATTCGAGAAAGATGTATCTTACGAGATATATTACACCAAACTCCGCCTACGTGGAGCAGGTGATTGGGACGGAGTTCCCGGCGGACTTTCCACATACGCGATTAAGAAGATAGAAGATACTCCAATTTCTAATGTTGAGGGCAAGGCAGCATTACCTCAGAATAACAAGTTCGCCGCCAACAGCATGTACCCTGAATTGCTTACCGATGCTCAGAACCATGTACATATAGCGTGGTTAGATTATTGGAATACAAGCGCCCAAGAAGAAATTCAGTATGTGCGCTTGAATGAAACCACACTTACGGGCCCAGGGGATATAGCCCTAGATCCGTGGGAACCCGTAGTAGTTACAACATGGCAATCGAACAAATTGGGCCCCAGCTCACCTAAGTGGCCTGGAATTGGGCAGCCACCTGCATTCTCTAACGACCTTGGTAGTGGTGCTCATTTGGCTTGGACCGATACTAACAAGTGTGGTGAAGAGGGTAACAATAACATGTTCACAATATGTTACACCCACATCCTCACAGGACAGGTAGACATTGAATTCGATGAAGGCGAGACCTATTACCACGTGATTGAACCCGGGGAGCAGACGATTTACAACCTCACAATCAACAACACAACACCCGGACCATCTGATCTTGTCGCAGATACATATTCTCTGAATCTATCAGATCTCCCTGCCAATTGGTCAGCTACACTCTACTTCTCAAACAATCACACAGCAATCTTCCCAGATACTCCAATTTTCCTCATGGGCGGAGATAGCGCACGTTTCTATCTCAGGGTAAGGGCTCCATCGATTTACCAAGCGAATGAAGATGAGTTAGCAGAGATAATAGTAATCGCAACAAGCCACAAGGATCCAGCAATTCGCTCTGATAGGATGACCCTAACTCTGATGGATGTAGTACATGGAATCAATCTTGACACAAGCCACCGTATGGCTGATGTTGAGCAGGGGCAGACAGCAATTTTCTCGATTACAATAACAAACACGGGGAACGTCCACGATTCTTTCGCATTCTATGATCCGACAGATCTCGAAGGGCAACAAGAATGGCTGTTACCATTTGGTTGGTTAGTAGAATTCCCTCTAGAGGTCGAATTGGACCCAGGGCAATCTACTACTAAGAATCTGAAGGTCAGTATCCCTCAAGATCAAACTCAAGGAACCTTTGTTATTTATGTCAAGGGGTGGTCGGTTGGGGAACCGATCAAGAGCATTTCACAAGGCACCTATGATGTATTGGAATTGTGGATTAATGTCAGTATCAAGTCTACAGGAAATGTTGTGTTTGAAATATTTGACACTCAGGATGACGTATTGCCTGGACAATGTGCAAACTACAGCATCACCGTAACCAAGAATTTCGCTGACGGATGGTTGGTATTCTCCACACCAGGCGCTCCCGATGCAATGCCGGAAGGGCAAGACATTGCAACTTGGACGCAAGAACATTGGACTGTTGAATTAGACTTTTCTGGAGCACCCGCAGATCCCGATGGAGATGGTAAGCGCCGATTCATCATGGATACTAGATACAAAGTGGATGCCATAATCTGCGCTCCGACCAACGCTACCGCGGGCCTTGGGCCGGCTGTAACGGTGAAAGCACATCTTGATGGACATGCTAAGGTTTCAGACTCCGTGATTTTGTCGACCAATGTTATTCACGTGTACGATCTGGATATAGTGACGGTTGATGATGAAATATTGGATCCGGCCGCGCCTAGAATAGATGCTAACCCTGGTGAAGATAAGATAATCACAGTGAGGACGACCAATGGGGGCAATGGACCAGACCGATATGATATGCGTCTAGCTAGAGTTGCTTTAGTTGGAGGGGACGACCAACTATGGGACATAGAGGTCCCAAGGTCACTCTTACAAGAACTCACACGAGGAACATCACAAGAACTTGATATCGGAATTCATATTCCAGACCAAGTTGAGAAAGGAGAATACGTGGTGGTCATCGAGGTCTACAGTGAAGAAGCGTACCCGCGTACAGGCCCATCCTCCACCAAACTACGAGATACTCTGATCATTACGGTCAACGTTCTTGAATTCCACGACATGCAGATATCGATAGATCCGAATGTAGATACAGATGTCAAGACGGCCGCACCAGGGCAGATAATTGATTTCACCGTCAACATAACCAATGCAGGAAACGTCGAGGACACACCATCCCTTCACAACCATACCGCCGCGCGTGTAGACGGCGAATGGGTATTCGATGAAGAGCCAACCATGGGTTCAATTTCCGATTGGGTATTGAGTTGGGCAGTTGTATTGAACGCTGATAATTCTCAGCCAGAAGTTGAGGAAGAGTGTCTGCAGTTAACCACTCTTGATACTAACATGGTTGCCGAAAATCCAGATCGTTGTGTTTATTTCACAGATCTTGGAGAATATCAGATGCCAACTTTAGACGCATATGAGACAATCACTATGCGTGCGATTATTCAGATTTCACCTAATGCAAAACTGGATACCCGCCCAATAGGTTTGAAAGTCACTTCAATGAATGGGGATATGACTCAGGAAAACGGAGATCACGATGACAGTGCTAGTTGGCAAGGAGAAATGCTGGATAGCAATGAACAGATAATCACAATCCGTCTACGTGCCCCCAACCTTGAGATCCTTGAAGTTGAAGTTGGAGAGAAGCAGAACAGTGCTGACGTAGGCGAATTTATTCCGGTTAGAGTTTTGATTCAGAACAGTGGTAATGTACACGCAACAGATGTTGTCATCGTGCTGTGTCAGGGACAAGAATCAGGTGAGATTCGCAGTGATGGGTGCGATGAAGCGAACATTGTATTCAGGCAAGTAATTGGAGCACTGATGCCACCAGACGGAACCGGTGACCCAACTCCAATCGAGTTGTATTTACTATGGCCCGTAGATGCTGGTAGCCACGAAGTTTCCGTAGTTTTGGATCCGGATAATGAGATTGTCGAATCAAGTGAAAACGACAACATCAAAGCCGTTCCAAACGAGTTGGAATCTAGTAGTCCGATATGGGATGTCACTTCGGCAGCCATTGCAAACTACTCTTTGCCTGTTGGTATTTTGCTGCTGACCCTCTCCCTAGCAGGAGTGGTATTCATGGTTGGCCGCGGCCGAACCAGTGAAGCCAAGAGCAGACAGGCAGAACAGAGCAGTTTGATGTCAGTCCTTAGTAATGAAGAAGATTCGCAGTAAACAGCTTACTCTCAATCTTCAGTAGAGGGTTGTTTGTTGGCTTTGTCCAACAGTACCCACCATGGTAAGCTGGTATTTTGTGGTGCTGCGATGATTTGCCCTTTGCGCTCTTCCCCGATTTGTCTCAGTAAGCGATGACGAACATCCTCCAGAATATCTTCCATCTGCCTTGCTCCAATCTGTAGTTCCTCTCTGAGCCTACTGATGTCGAATCTCTTACGAGGGTCATCTAATAGATCATGCATCACCCTTCGGTGCTCATATTCAATGAACTCTTCATCAACAGCATGAGAAACCCTATTTCGAATATGCTGATGTAAGGCGATGATTGCATCTCTTTGTTGATCCAATGAATCCAACTCTTCAGAGAGTACAGATAAGTGACTCATTGCTTCACCCAAAGGTATCTTCCTCCGCCCAGAAACCAACTCTGCTAAACCAAGTACATCAGAAGGCAATGCAGAGGAGATCCGCATAGGACCGCCTTTCGGCAACTTTCGCTGTTCAACACGAAATAAATCCGGGCCCAAATCTATACGCATGCTGAATGATTCACGTACTGCAAAGATACGTTTTGGAGGCCCACCCTTTTCGCTTGGAACCATTTCACTGACAACGAATCCCGCTTTCTCTAACAAACTAAGATGTTTCATTATGGCCTGTTGACTAACTCCAATTTGTTGAGATAATTGCAATGGGTAATGCGGCTCTCTCACTAATCGTTCGAGAATCTCCCTTCTAACCTTGTTTTGCAGAAGGGTTAGGGCTTCTTCTAGACCTACAGCCACTACCTCACCTGAGGTTGTCTAGTCAAAGGGGGCTCAAAAACCGTCGCAATCGATTTCAACCCTCATCCCAACTTTTCCAAGACGCCCCTTTCTCAGGTTCTGCATCTATGCTATCCCCTTCCGCTTCTTTCACAACTTCTTCGACAACATCGATGGAGAGCGGCTCTTCGGGGACGGAGTCAGAATCAGGAATCAGCGAAGGTGCATTTTCTGCCACCTTGTTTGTAGAAGTAGAGCCGAAAGGATCGGGGACCTCAGATCGCCGTTGAATTTCGTGTAGATTTTGAAGCATTTTTTCTTTGGTCTCATCTGTGCCGTGCATCAATGAATAGATTTGATCCGTATTCAATACAACGCCCCTACTCGCCATAGCATTTAGAGCATTGATGTCATTACTATTCGGATTTTGTTCTGTTTCAGGTTTTGGCTGGATAGTGATAGCTTCTCCATTTTGCCCTTGAATAACCATTACCCCCCCTGCCCCTTTACGGTTAGATCCCATTACACTAATCGTCAAACCAAGTGGAATCAAACACAATGAGCATAAACAACCAAACAATGAAGCTAATAAGAGACTTTCACCCATGAAACCTTCCAATATCGCACCTCTATCCACCATCCAAACAGTTCCATTTTCTTCACAGTTTATTGCATCTACTGGGCAAGTTGCCAATGCTCGATATTCCCCATTATCTAAATCCCATTCCCCAATTTTGGTGAAACTCTCACCATTTTTACCCATTGGCTCAAGGCCTTCACTTCCATCCTCCACGCAAGCACTCGTGTCGATATCAACACCATCCATCCCTCGCAGTGTGAATTGAACATCCTTCATTTCAAGAAGAACCCACGCCTGTTGACAACCCGCAGCCAGCTCGAATTGAGCTAATTCATCCACCGCCACTTCATTGGCACCAGAAAGCCTAGGGTCGGTATGTTTGAACATGGAATCGATTTGAGAATAGATCCCAATTCCACAAACGAAAAGCGCAACAACGCCAAAAATCAAAATTCTCTTTCCCCATACTTCCTTGCCTGAGCGTTGGGGTGAAGGTGGGCCTTGCACGTCTATGCCACCACCAACTTAGCCTTCAATGCGCCGCAGAATCAGAGTCCCATTTCTGTCAGTTTCTCTGGTAAATAGGTGTCAGTAACATAATCCAATCCATATTTAGCCAAAGATTGCTGTTCAGCTTTTTTGTTTATATCCAACATCATATTGATTTGATCTTGCCAGGCATGATCAGCGAATCTAGGGTCGGATAATTCGGCTTTTAGGGCTTCAATATCTTTGCTTGACAAATCATCAGCGGGTAAATCGTATGCCAGAATATCATCAGCAGTAATTCCAAGATAACTTGCTGAAGGAGTGGCAAGATATTCCGAGATATGAGCGGTTTTTATCGCGCCATATGCAATAGACGCAAAAATCCGGAACGACCATGGATCACCGTCCAGAAACACCACAACTGGCAGGTCCCATTCTTCATTCATCCTCTTGATTATTCGCCGTGTTGACCTAGCAGGTTGACCTTTGAGATGTACCAATCCACAGCGGTGATTTTCGTCAAACCCATTTTCAACTAGCCTATCAAACATTCCACCGGTTTCGATAGCCATGATGAAATCAATATCATGTGTATCCAATTCCAGTTTTTCCAATTCCACATTATAGGGAACCCCATATCCAGAATCTCCAACGTCATCTCTAGCGTTAATCGTCATCCAATCCCCACGGCGATTTTTTTCTCTTAACGTCAAATTTCCAATTATTCTTGCCCCATCTTCTTCAGGTCGTAGTTTGAAATCCTCTCTCAAGCAGCGGGTGACAATCTCAAGATCTTCAGCTAGATTGTTACTTTCATTTTGAGTGTTGAATTTACCATGCCCCCATGCTTCAGAGATGTAATACATTTCTCGCAGAGTACTGGATTTGCCATTGTCAATCATTTCATCGATGAATTCAATGATGTGAAGCGCACGAAGCAATTGCTTCGCACTACCTAGATCAGTTGCATTCCTCACAGAACTCCTCTTACCATATTTGTAGACACCCAATTTTTCATCGAATTGAATATTTTTCTTTGTTCTGACGGGTAAAGTCATGGTGGGGGGCTCGCCCTTCACCATTTTGTTGTACATCTCTTCTACCACTTCATGCATAGCGGCTTTTGTTGCTTCAGGATCATGCATTCGGCTCATTTATCACACCTCCAGAGTTTGCTGACCAGTTCCATTACTAGCCCAACTCGCTCCTTCTTTTTCTTCTTCCATTGATTCGTTTTCATTTCTTTCAGCCCCGCTGTCTTCTACAGGCGATTCAATTTCACTGTCTTCTTGCCTGCGTAATTCTTCGAGAATCTTTTCATCGAGGCGGTTTGCACCAATGATATCCCCCGCTCCGCGATAGAACACTTCAGTTTCTTTCCAATCTCCTTTTTCCAATCCTTCAAGAGAATATTCAATCGTTGCATTTACTCCCGGATCTAAAGTTTCAATCTTCCAAGCCCACAACCCATTCGCTTCCTTTCTCCCACCTCTGTTGTTATCTGTCATGGTCGATTTACCTTCTGGCCATTGGGCTAAGATAGTGTAAGAACGAGGCCTAGCAGTATAATTCTGCAATTTCAATTGCACCTTGGTCAACCCCGTATCCTTTTCCCACCAAGTCTTTTCATCTAGAATTACAGCATTCATTATCTTAGTTATTGAACGAGCAAGATCGGGGTGCGGCTTGTCCAAAATTGCAGCAGATTTTTCTGCAATTGCTGGCAATATATCATTGATTAACTCGAATTTCTCCCTTACCTTTGCCATCTTTTTTCTTTTCTCAAGGTGCCTTCTGAGGCCACGCCCCAAATCAAGTGCAGCCTTTCTGATTTCATTGAAAACCTCTTCATTATCTGCCAGTGCTTCTTTTGCTTCGCTGGTAAATTGAACATTAGTACTGGCGAGATGGATTAAAATTGCAGCAGGACCCTTAGGTACCCCCTTTCCTCCCGATTGTTCTAATCCGTATTGGCGCCAATCAACGGACTCAATGGATTTCGTGAGCAGACATCCGCCTTGTTGATACATTAGGGGAACACGATTAGCGAATCTGAGAACTTCAACCGAATTATCAGCCTGCATCCCTCCTCCGAAGATTAGCCCGACTTCGACTTGGAAGGGGTTACCCTGACTTACCATTGGTTGCCTTGTCAATGTGGTAACAAATCTCGAATCTATGGTTTTTGATAACCCCTTTTTGATTAGCAATTCTTCAATTGGAGATAAGCAATTAACAGGTGGAGGATAAAGACGCGCGGGTAGAAGATTTACACGCGGGTCCCATTCATGGCGCGCATATTTTGCCCATTTCTTTGCAGCATCCTCATCATATGGGCCAACACCAATTTTCTTCTGCATCCAAGCTAGCATATCTTCCAGGCTTTCATCACAATACCAATCAGTTCTTTCCTTAACTATCGACACTGTATCTGAAAGCATCTTTCCATTCAGCGCAGAAACCAAATCACGTTCTAGTTGTTTGGCAATCCGCTCTCCCGGCTTACAAGCACGCCCCCTTTTCTCCAGATACTTGTGCCTACCATCGACGACCATGTAGCGACGAAGATATCCCCTCTCACCATTGAATGACTCTAGTAGAGCTTTGATACCATCTGGCTTAATCAGATTTGGCTTCCGTTTATGTTCTAGACCGGACAATTCGCATAATTCAGGGACAGACCCAGTTTTACTAACCCCACTGAACTCATTTTGTAGGAACTTTTGCAAGGTAGGCTCGTTAGTTTCTCTCAACATTCGTTGCAGTTGTCCAAGTTCAATACCTTGTGGATGTGGCTTGATTGCATCCACTACCTTTGGTAGTTTTTCGGTAGCGCGTGGGAAGTGGTGTTTTTCTCCATCAGGATCGATAAGAGTGATGTCAGCATGTGGGTTTACGATCGAGGTCATACGCAAATACTGGAATACAGATTGTTTACCGCGTTGATATTTCGCCTTCATTTGAGTAGTAATGCTCAACCCATGCTCCTTTTCTCGCCCATCAGACCATGTTGAAGCAATTCTATCTTCGTTTGATTTCGTCGCTCTGTTCTTTCTCGTATCTATACCGATACTGAGAGTTGCTGCGGTAGCTTCACTTTTGATTTTGGAAATGATATGAGTAGGTCTCCCAGTAGTTAATTGGCTATACATAACAACTCCAGTTATTCCAATACCTTGCTGTCCACGAGTTTGACGAATTGAGTGGAACCGGCTTCCAAATAGTAGCCTACCGAAGGCCTTCTCAAGAGAGGCTCTAGGGATACCAGGGCCATTATCTTCTACAGCTAACTCCAAGACGTCTTTTTCACCTTTCACCTTAGAAATGCGGATAATCATATCTGGTAGAATACGCGCTTCTTCTGCGGCATCGAGAGAATTGTCCACTGCTTCCTTTACTGCAGTGATGATAGAACGAGGCAGGGTATCGAAACCGAGGAAATGCTTGTTCTTTTCAAAAAATTCAGAGATTGAAATCTGTTTTTGTTTGTCAGCCATTTCTTGTGCGATACTCATTTCTCTCACCCCGCCTCTGGTCCTCCTCTGTCCGAATGACTTCGGGCCAGCAGACGCGGGCTTACGGTCCGCCCACCATTCTAAAGGTATGACGGAGGTCAAGCGTTGTAGCAAGCGATTATTCTTCAGAAATTTCTGAGCCATCATCGATATTCAGATGCTTTATCGTCAGATTCCTAAGATGAACAATCATCCCTACTGTGATTAATGCTGAAATGATAATCGCCAACCAATAGCTCAGTGAACCGCCTTCTTTAGCGGCATCAGCAATCTCATCCGCTTGACTTCCCCACCAAGCGTAAAGTAAACCGGGAACGATCATACCCATATTCCCAATCAAATAATCCTTCATTTTCAGCCGTGTTGTACCAAGGCCGTAATTTAA
The DNA here is from genome assembly GCA_964526445.1 of uncultured Candidatus Poseidoniales archaeon. GTDB lineage: Archaea > Thermoplasmatota > Poseidoniia > Poseidoniales > Poseidoniaceae > UBA226. The sequence goes on along the minus strand of CAZGIY010000008.1, from coordinate 14,207 downwards.
TCCAGCATATGGAATAATCAGACTCATTCTAGTTAGCCACACAGTCACCCAACCGTCTTCAACAATCGCCTTTTCTACACCAGACATCATCCGGTTGCTTTGCATTTTTTGTTGAGCCCATGGCCCCAACATTTTCCTTGCTAGGATGAAGGGTAGAATAGCACCAACCATCGCTCCAATCCAAGCGATCGCCCACCCTATCCAAAAACCAAATAGCATTCCGGCAACGAATTTGTGAAAGCTTGCTGGTATCAACAACAAACCCATTGGGATATACAAGAGAAAGAAGCACAATATTCCCAACCACCCCGCATCAACAAACCAATCTAGACGAGTGATTAGTGGTTGAAGTAGAGTTTGTGTAAGCAATATCGTCAAAGCGATACCAGTTATGGTACCAATTACCGTCAGACCAGCAACTTTCTTCGCCATCATCCCACTTCAGTGAAACAGATCTTCCCGCCATGCTGTAATCTTTCCAGTAAAGGCACTAGCCATTACCGTGAGGGGACTTGCGAGATACAATTTACCAGGCCCAGAACGTCCTTGGAAATTACGATTTATTGCAGATACAGTAACTTGGCTTTCCAACTCAGAAACACCTGGCCCAGCACCGATACAAGCGCCACACCCGGGGTCAATCATTTTCACGCCAGCACGTTCAAACAATTCGCACCACCCTTTTCGCTCGGCTAAATCCTTGACCGCCTTGGAACCAAATTGGATGTAACAATCAACATCATTTGAGATGGATAGCCCTGCATTCAGAGCCGCCTCAGTTACCATTGCGTAGTATGCAAAGTCGTCTTCCTTCCCAGCAGTACAGGAACCAGCGTATGCAATGTCGATTTTCACATCTCCCAATTCATCGATATATGCACCATTAGTGGGATCAGAAGGAATGCCCGCATCTGGATTTCCAGGATGCGCCACCATTGGTCGAATTTCTGACAAATCGATTACATGAACACCTCCATGATAGATAGCACCCTCATCCGGGAGAATGAAAGCAGACCTTACCTCTTCTTCAGTCAAATCATTGCGTCGCCCCAACAACCATTCTACAGTCAGATTATCGGGTTCGCATATCCCAGTTTTTGCAGAACACTCTGTGGCCATATTGCATAGTGTGGCGCGTTCATCCATCGACAGCGAGGCCAAGCCCGGGCCGCCGAATTCCATCGAACGATCAAGAGTATCAGATTTGGCAGCATATTTCCATAAGATGTGTAGAATAACGTCTTTCGCAGTACAGCCAGAATCCAATTTTCCAGCCAACTCAAAACGAATACTTTCTGGAACTTTGACAAACGCAAACTGGTTATGGACTAAGTTGGCATATTCAGTAGAACCTACTCCGTAAGTCAATGCATTACTAGCTCCACCCATACAGGTATGGCTATCCGTTGCTTGGATGAAATCCCCCACATCTATGAATTCTTCACGCGCTACTTGGTGACAAATTCCGGGGCTGATTCCATCAATGGCCGAATAATCCCTTACCCCGGTATGTTGTTGGAACGCAACTTGCAAGTCCCGAAGGGCTTGAATTTTCTTCTCAAATTTGGCGAATCTCGCAACTCCGGTTGCGTACAATAAGTGGTCTTCAAAAACAGCAAATTTCGGAGGATTTGGCAAAGTGTAACTATCTCCATATTCCTCTGCCAAGAAATTGTGTACTTGAGCAGTAGTGAATTCGTGAGAATACCCGCCATCTACCTGTGCCAATACGGCATCGCCAGGTTTGACATACCCCTTCTTTCCATCGCGGCCAACTAATTTCTTTGAGATTATTTTCTCCGCCATCGTCATTGCGAGGGGTTCGCTATTCACAGAAGGAAGGCTAATTTCACCTGATTTCAGCCGTTTGGCAAAGGGAAAAATTCCACCATTCTCAATAATTAGTTGAGTAACAGGATCGTATTTGGCGGTAAATTCAGCTAAATCAATAGTCTCACCTTTCTGCAATCGAATCAACATCTCATGATTACCCATCAGTTGTCCAAGATTGATATTGTTTCTTTCATGAATTGGAGCGAATGAAGCGGCGATAACCACCCTTATCCCGCTCCATTTTTCACACTGCGCAGCGGTTTCTCTACTGGACCCAGTACCTTTCCTATGCCCCGATACGATAACATCGAACCCACCATCTTTGAGGGCCCGTTCGTTGAATACACGAATCCCATCTTGCATCAATCCCGCGTAAGCATTTTTTGAAATCTCATCGGGATCGTGATCAAAACAAACCCAAGCAGGCGTCATAACATCTGTGTTGATGTCATCCAACAAATCAGATATCTCAAGGTCTTCCATCCTCAATTGAAGGCCTTCGTATAGTTGCTTACGGATGAGGTTTAGATCCTTGGTCAAAAACAAAACTTTAGACCCTTCATTCAACTCTACTTTTCGGGGCGGCCATTCTTCCTGCATCTCATCCCCGACAACGCCACGAGGCGTCCATATTTGACGGATTCCATTCAACAATCAACCCGGCAAAAAACCCATTGCGCAAAGGCGTCAACCTTAAAAGTGGTTTGTGGATGGAATATAATACTTAGGTTAAAACTTATTGACCTTGAGAAGGGATACATATGGATGAGCAACAAGTTGAGGATATTGTAAAATGTCCAGATTGTGGAAGTAGATCGATTACTCGGGACGAGTCGCGTGGAGAAGTTGTATGTGACGATTGCGGATTGGTCATCGAAGACAATGTCATCGATCAGGGCGCAGAATGGAGAGTATTCAGTCCCGAACAGGGAGACCAAAGGGCGAGAACAGGCGCTCCTATGACCGTCATGCTTCATGACAAGGGGCTGTCTACAGATATTGATTGGCAGAACAAGGACTATTCTGGTAAGACCATCAATAGCCGCTACAGGTCCCAATTCTATCGAATGCGAAAGTGGCAGAAAAGAAGTAGGGTTTCTAATGCAACAGAGCGCAACCTTGCTATGGCGTTGGCCGAATTGGATAGGATGGCAAGCAGCTTAGATCTTCCAAAATCTGTTAGAGAGGCAGCAGCTGTGAATTACAAGAAGGCTGTCGAGAAGCGATTGATTCGTGGACGTTCAATTGAAGGTGTTGCAGCGGCAAGTCTGTATGCGGCATGTCGACAATGCGGTGTCCCTAGAACATTGGATGAGATTGGTCAGGCTAGCCGTACTGGCCGCAAAGAAATCGGGAGAACATACCGTTTCATGGTACGCGAATTGAAGATGAAGATAATGCCAACAGGGCCTGAGGATTATATCTCAAGATTCTGCTCGGGATTGGGATTGGATTCAGAGGTTGAAGCCAAAGCACACGAACTCATCAAGGCTGCACAAGAAAAGGAACTGACCAGCGGAAGGGGACCTACGGGTATTGCTGCATCAATTATTTACATTGCAAGTGTTCTATGTGGTAAGCGCAGAACCCAGAGAGAAGTCGCTGAAGTGGCAGGAGTCACTGAGGTGACTATTAGGAACAGGTACAAAGAACTGATTCAGAACTTAAATATCGAGTTGGATATTTGATGCCGTTAATGGATGCCAACTAGCGTCTTCATGGAATCACCTGGAACAGCCAATACTTCAGTCGTCGAGGAAGTCTAATGAAGGCCAAGAAAAGAGTTGTTGATGCTGTAAGGGAAGTGGTTTTGACCAAATTGGTTGAGGCTATGGAACGCGGTTGTAAGATATGGCCTTTAGCGCCACCCCCATTAATCGATGTTGATTTTCCACCCATTCATCCAGAGAGTCCTAAGACATTGATTGAACAGGCCCATGGCTTCTTCCGCGCTGACAAAGGAGGTTTTGAACGCCACCTGAATGAAACCGTGGAACTTGTTGTTCCACATAGAATGAGTTTGACTGAAGACCCATTTGAACAACATGAAAAATGGTTGATGCGTAGATTGGATTTAGTTGCTGAAAGAATTCTATTTGCAACATGTACATCTTGGTTGGCTCAGGCTTTGGATGAAAACCTCCCGGACACAGATCGTTGGTGGTTGGCGTTTACTCTTCTTGATGGATTGAGTATTCAGAGCCATGGACAAGCCGTACATCAGGGATATCATTTGTTGGAATCAATTGCATTGGCACAAAGACCCGGGACCTGGCATAGTCAGCCAGAAGCGGGCCCCCACCAAATTGGATGGGATCCCCATTCAGTCACTCCTAAGACCGACATTATTGCACACACTGATGGCTGTTTTTCAGCGAGCGAGTTGTTACGCAGATTGGAGGAAGGTGATGAAGAGCGCAGACTATTGTTAACAGGATGGATAGGATTGTTGTTGGAGAGAAAGGAGTTATTCTCCTCTCTCAATATTGGTGAAATCATTTTACGGAGAACAAGTGACCCTTCTCCTCGAGTTGCTGCAGCCCTAGTTCCGAACCTCGCTAGATTGGTAGATGCCGATGGGGAAACCGGCAGAGAAGCTCTGAAAAGACTGAGTACGAGAGATGAGAATTTGGTGAAGCGGGCACTTGCTGATGTATTGACGAGGATGTTCAGGCGCATCGGTTGGGATGCAGTGCCCTATCTTGAAGACATGTTGAAGAGTAAAGATGAGAATGTTCTGGCTGCTGCATCAGTTACAACCGGAGATTTGAGATTCTTGGATGAACAGAAATTCACTGATATGTTGCAGCAACTTTCCAAACACGATTTACCTATAGTGAGAAGAAACCTCGTGCCCCATTTACGTGAATATATGCGCATTCATCCTGATGATGACAAAGGTGTTATCGCAACACTATGGATTGATGGAGACGAAGTCGTAGCAGCAAGATTAAGGGAATTGCTAATGCGTTTGGAAGAAGTAGACCCCACATCATTTTCGAGTTATCTCAATAGATTGCGTAGCGAATCTAATGAAGCATTAGATCGACTATTTGAGATCTTAAAGATACGCAAACCAGAAGTTTGCGAAAAATGGAGGCAACATCTCGAAGAGGGAGCCCCCCCTCCGGCAGCAACTCCAGAAAACGTAGAAACAAAACCCCTTACCAGCAATCTTGAAATCGAGTTACCTGAATTGGTAGATGCATTGAGCATTCTCGATTCTGAAGAGTAATCAGACTTGAATTGATAGTAGGTCGTATCCTTCCTGCATCCAATGATACCCCTTCACTACCCATGCAACCAAGTCATCAACTTCTTTTTCAGAAAGCCCAACTTTAATTGCCACTTCAACCAATTTGGCCTTTTCCACATCACTAACCTCTCTGTCCGCTAAAGCCATCAAGCAAGCATCCCGAAGGGCGAGTTTGATTCCCCGTGCATCCATTCCCTCGAAACATTCTTCCATAGAAGGAGTGTCGATAAGCGCCTCTCTCAATTGTTCCTTACGTTGTGGACTTAGCAGGCCTGCCCCCAACCTCTGTTCAAAGAACGCCAACTCATTACGCTCAACGCGTCCGTCAACGGTGGCAAGGTGGGCCAACAATCTAGCATGCCCCCAGCGTTGTTCAGGGCCTAGATGGTGCAATATATCGTGAAGCATGGCCCGTGATGGTGGCTTTAGAATTGAACCTTCTGATACAAAACCGATATTGGTTTAAACCCCTTCACATAAGCATGAGCAGCAGATTGAGCGGCACCCTACTCGTGTTTTTGTTAATGGTTGTACCATTCCTTCCCCTAGTTGAAGCAGGGGGAAGGGAGGCTCCAGACGCCTCATCATTGGAAGCTAGAGAAATCTCCGTATCTTTCAATTCAAATGAGTCGACCACCATCACTTGGAATAACCTTGAGACTAATGATTACACTTTACTTGACACCCTCAATGAGTCTACGTATGAGATATACAGATCAACCTCCCCATTAAATTCTAGTAATTTGGAATCGATGGTCCCAATTGCAAATGGGATAGAGGCCTGTTTGGGTGAGGATGACTATTCAACCTGTTCTGGTAAATCTCACGAATATGAATGGCAATCGCCTCCTGGAACTGAGGGCACTTACTATTATGGAATAGTAACAGTATTGCCTAATGGGAGCACAATTGCAGACCTCAACTCCGGCCATAGTCAGAGCATTGGCGTATGGGAAGATGTATTCCCCGTATGGGCCCCGTTGAGAGTTTCGGCAGAATATAACCCTGCGACTAGCTCTACCACTATTTATTGGGTCAATGCTGATGAGATGGGATTAGAAGTTCCTTCAAACAGAACGATTTGGGTGTGGAGGCATTTAGTACCAGTAGCAGGAAACAATTGGGACGAGATAGATTCAAGCATTGTAGCAACTCTTAGTCACGATGCCACTTCATTTATTTATCAGCACGTTGATGAAATTGAAGAAGAGGCGTATTATTCAGTAACTTATCGATTTGACACATGGGAAGATTCGAGATTTATAGGTACCAATACTCTACTTGAACCAATAAGAGAAGACAACGTAGCTCCAGAATTAGTTGGCCAACTTCAGGCCATTTTCAATTCAACATCAGGAGTCACCAACCTGTCTTGGGGAGGGGTAGTTTTAGAAGAGAATTTCACAATTCAGGTTTGGCGTTCGAGTTCGGAATTTTCTTCATTATCTCAGAACGGTGTGGAATTGTTGGCTGAATTACCGTACAATACAACAACTTACGACCATAACCTTGAACCTGAAAGCAATGGGGAGTTCTGGTATGCCATAACACTCAAGGATGAAATTGGAAATAGAATTTCTGACTTGAAACCCGCCAATCCAATGGCTGGCCCAATACATGAAACAAATATTGGAACGATATTAACCGTCCCCTCTGGGTTAATTGCAGAGAGTGATTCTTTTGCTTTAACTACTATTTCTTGGAACCCAGTTCTATATGTAACCGACGCTACCTATAATGTATGGATGAGCACTTCAGGAGAGGTTACAGAATCATGTTTTAACTCCACATGTTCCAAGGTTGTCAGCACCAATGAGACAGTGGTTGAGCATACCATTCCAATGGGGGTTGAAAGGGATGTGTGGTATGCAGTAACGGTTGTTGCTACTTGGGCACAATCGACAACAGCATATCAAAACAATATACTGATTTCAGGGAGAAACACCCTCATTTCAAGCATACGTCAAGACACAGTATCTCCTTCTCAAGTTAATGATCTTAGTGCAACCTTTGATGGTTCAACAAGAACAGTTTCCTTTACTTGGAGCGCCGTGGAAGAGGCCTCTACCTATCAGATATGGAGAAAGGCAGGCGCTTGGTCTTCTCAAACAAATTGGGACCTCGAATCGAGCGGTTGGGAAATTGTCAAGTCAATTTCAGGAGGTGCCCAAACGATTAGCACTAACTACACTCTTTCATCAGCAAATACTGATTTGACGGCAACTTATGCAATTAGTGCTTCAGATCAGTCGGGCAATCGAGACCTCAATTTAAGTTCGGGAGCGGTAATATTGGTGGACGAAGATATGGTGACCCCCTCCCTATTATTGGGAATAATTGTCAACAACTCTCAATCTCCACTTGAACAAGTTTGGTTGATTGATGGAATGAGCACTACCTTTGATGGAATACCTGTTGGAATATCGTACCTTACCATACGAAGTGGCGAGCAACTATCCGCGGTATCTTGTAGGCTATTAGGCAATCAAACGGAACAAACTTCACCATATTATGCTGCAGAACTCGAAGGCGCAACTTGGAAGTGCAGCCTTGATTTGACAGTGACTTCGATGACAATGGAGGTCAAGGCCTTGGATACAGCGGGTAATCCAACCTATGCTGTATTAATACTCAAATCGGTTAGCGAACAGTCTCTATCCCAATCTGTGGATGATACACACGATAATTCAAACGACGGAGGGGTGAAAGAATCCACCACATCAGAATTAGACTCGGAGAACAATATTCTAAGAATTGGATTCTTGGTACTAACGGTTTTATTGTTCATTGTAGTCATATTGATGCTGGTCAAAAATAGAGAACCCAAGAACCCAGCAGGGATTCCAAGTAAGGCCGAAGACCGATGGGTGGATAGATTCGTTAGCTAGAGGAATTGTGCGAGATGTTTCAAAATGGTATCAGTTCCGCAGCCTGTGTCAAGCGCAAGAAATGACGACCCCCCTGCCTGGGTGAACTTATTGGCGATTGGAGTATTATTGCTCGCGCAGACGTTTTTCACCATCGATTGGCCCAGTCCTTGGCAGCCTACATTCACTACTGGTGCATTGGGATTGTTAGGTATTGCATTGATCTACCTAGCATGGTTCAGGCGCACCTTTGCTCGTAAAGGCATTATTCCTACAACAGACCTTTGGAGCAACCCCTCAAGCAGCATACCTGCAACTGGAGTTTGTGGCATAGTTTTCATTTCTCTTGGGTGGTTATTCGGTGGGCCATTATCTGCCCATTTTCCCGCTCCTGCGGGTATGGTCCTCTTTTTGATTGGGATGCTAACAATCTTGGTTGCAGTATATGCAGCTCTGGTTCTTCAAGGCCCATTGAAGGATTTAGTGGATGAAGAGGAATAATCAGCGCTGACCAGGCTTCCAGAATTCCAACGGTATAGGGGTAGATTCCGACGCCGCCCTATTTGCTAAATGATCAGCCCTCTCATTCCATCGATGTCCTCGGTGCGCCTTTACGTGCTCCCAAGCCAATTCTCTGATTCCCGAGACTTCACCCCACACGTCTTGCAGGCGTTTGACCAATTCTAGATTGGCTTTAGCCTTCCACCTTCCATCAGCAAGGTTTCCAGCATAAGTGGAATCTGTTCTAATCAATGCTCTTTCACTCCCTCCCTCAATTAACAACCACCTTAACCCCATGATCATTGCAGTTAGTTCAGCAGTGTTGTTTGATCCTACTTCTGCTCCAAACCATTCATCATCATCGGCCTGAGTAATGACTTTTCCAAAGCCCTCGTGAAAAACTTCACCACTTCCTCTACCGAGGCCGGAATCACCTGTGATTACAACAAACCCCCACCCCGCGGGAGTGTCTTCTGTGACATTTTTATTATCTAGACATGAACCATCGACGTAAATGGTAAATCGTGGTCTTGAGGACACACCCTCCCCTCATTCATTCAACATAGATAGATATTCAGAAGCGCTCATCAACCCTTCCACGGCCGAGATATCATCGAGTCTCATCCTGACTATCCAACCTGCACCATATGGATCTTCATTCATCATTTCAGGCGCATCATCTAATTCAACATTAACTGCAGTAATACTTCCTGCCAAAGGGGCGAAGATTGGCGAAGCGCTCTTCACGGATTCAACCATGGCAAATTCTTCCATTTCACTATAGGTTTCTCCTTCTTCAGGTAATTCGATGTACACGATATCGGTCAAAGCATCTTGGGCATGATCGGTAATTCCAATCAAGACTTCCTCCCCCTCAATTTTCAACCATTCATGTTCCTTGGTATATCGTAGATTATCAGGTGCGCCACTCATCTCTTCACCAAGCCTGCCGAAGAGCAGTAGGGGGTCAATCTTTCCCTTCTTCTTCGGTATTCATTACAGAATCATTTAGAACGGTATTATTGACTTGTCCAAATGAAATAGAAAAATTCTACCAAATTCTTTTCCATTTTTTGTTTTAGCGACCACTGTTAGTAATCCAAAATATTCCCTCATCATTATTCTGATTCACCGAGACTAGCACTCAACATTGCTTCTTCCAATTGTGCCCATGCCCCACCAGTGTCCTCATATTTCGTTTCAGCATCTATCTCCATTTGAACATCCATTCCAGTAAGCGCCTCGTCCTTGGCAGGAAATAATCGCGCCAATACTCCTTCATTTAGAGGGTCCAAAGAAATCAGGGCGGCCATGATAATAATCCCTAAGCCCGCAATTACGATCGACCATCCAATGTTTACCCCAAGGGGCAAGCGCTCTTCTCTTAGCGATAGAAATGCGACAAGAAGTAACCCTATTCCCCCTCCAAACAGAACGCGGCGTGCCACCAGCGCGGGGTTATTCATACCCACTCCGAAGAAGAACATGACAATGAAGTCAGCGGCTCAGAATGATTCGTGCATTAATTTGTGAATCTTGTATGGGAGCAATGCTCTATTGACTGGAGTAACTTCCAAAATTCTTGAATCATCCCTTCTTCGTATATCTTGAAGTAAAGGATGCCGACTCTTTTTGTGTAGAGTCATTATTGTAGGCTTATCTTCTTCTAACGCCGATCTGACCGCTTGAACAAATTCTTCCGACTCCACTGCAAATTTACCGATTTCATCAATTACAATGATTTCACATTCTTCTTTTGCAAATTCAATTGCTGGCACGCCAACTTCTTTCAAAGCAGTTGTATCGATTCCGTAACCCATTATTCTAAGTCGCGAATCAATATTCTTGTGAGCTATAATTCCTTCTTCACCAGTTCTGATGTCCATGCACTTGTAACCAACACGCTCACCATTTTCTGTCAATGGCTTTGTTCTCATCCCACCAATGAAAGTTATAGAATCTAAATCGAGACCACGACTCATAGCGTCGCGGCGCATTTCCTCATCAAGCATGCTTACGACCTTTTCCATGACGGCACTCTTCCCACTCCTAGGGAGACCTGTGATGCCGATTTTTGGATTGATTCCCATTTGTCTTTCACCTGCGGTTAAGTTAACACTAACGTTCTTCCCATGTAGGTGCGGATAATAAAGGCCACCCAAGAATAACTACAATATGAACTCTGGAGGAATATACATCTCAAGCCGAAATAGCACTTCCATCCATTAGAGATAGTGGTAAAGTTTCCAATTCATAATTATTCACGTTATTGTTTGCAGCCCAAGCCTTCGCCCAAGCATCAAGGCGTGGATCATTCAGTTGCTCACAAATCCATTCAAGGCCATGTTGCAAATCACCATGTTTCTTAATCAACCTTCTTTCTACAGCGTCAGGCAGTTGAAGATGATTCACGCTATTTCCTAGTACACAACCTTCCGGCATGACTGCCCATCGTAACCTTCGTTTCTGATGGGAGTTGACAATGGCCTGACAAGCTAGTCTTGGGCGCGGGTTTTTTGGTAATTCACCCGCCCACATAGCTTGCTCCCTTTCTCCCTCAATATCTCCGAAAGCAGGGTGCCTGATGGTAACTCGTCCATTTTCATCACTGGAGAAGTGAGCACCACGTACAAATGGAATTGCTTTGTTTGATTTTTTCCAGGCCTTAATGGCATGAGAAAACGAAGTCTGGTCAATTTCTCCTACTCGGATTCTTGCAGTGACTCCATCAGCAGCCAAATCATTACCCGGATCAGACAATCTTGGCCTCTTGGCCAATTCATCAATTACGCTCAATACTCTAATTCTCTCATTTGGATCACGTGGCAAACGTGGGATGGCCCACGTTCCCTTTGTCCAATTTTCCCATCTTTCTCGAGCGATGGTTATTCTTGGGACACGACTGTGAATGCCTCCTTGTTCGGAAAGGAGGTCTCTTCTTTCTTGAGGCCCAATCGAGATTATTTCTTCTGTTTGTCCACCCCTTTGAATCGAGATAATCAGTACTCCTTGAGCAATACCGGGATATATCTGATTTCCTTCTTCGATGCACCACAATTCCTTCCAACAGTTTTCTTCAACCATGAGGCGCCTTAGAGGGGCACTACTTTGTTCTCTAAGTAGACTATCTGGGGCAACAGCTCGAAGGCTACCCCCTTCTTGGATTATCTGCAAACCTCTTTCGATAAACAAACGGTATAGGTTGACATTTCCGCGCATCGTAGAGAATCTCAAACTACCATCTTCATTCATGCAGGAACGTAGAGCTTTACCAAGTTCCTTTCTCAATGTAGATCCTTCTGGGTGCCCTCTGAAACGGTCCTTTATTCTCAGCCAAGGTGGATTGATACAACAAATTCGCGGAGCATCCTCCCACGGCCAACTTTCTTGTAAAGTATCTCCCTCAAGTACGATACTTTCTACCACCTCTTGCATTTCTTTAGGAGGAATCATGTGGCTTTCTTCACCACTCAATGATAGTTTCCGTGCTTCCAATACCAATCTCTTCCTACAGATGTCAACAGCCACAGCATCGATATCTAGCAACTGAATTGAAGAAAATAACCTTCGAGTATCTTCCAACATCTTCTCCTTGTTGTCAAGCACATTCCAATAATCGGCATGTTTCTTCATCAACCGCGAGGCGAATACTCCAGCCCCACAAGCAGGGTCTGCAAAAGGCAAAGGAATTCCTGAAATCGTACGCTGCGAATTAGACACTTCCTGCATTAATTCTTCATCCACAATTAATTCATCCCCTTCAATTCCATCGGCAACATCGATCGCTAATTCCTTCAATCGGTCTCTGAAGCCCGGCGGCAGCGCATCAAGAGCCATCAATTTCTGATCTGGCTCATTCTTTGCTGATATTGCAGGAGGTTGCATTTCATCACCAATGATTGAGTCTACCACTTTGACAGGAATAGCATGAGCGCCCCTTGGGCTCCGCCCATCTTGCTCAGCATCGTGTCTAGCTAGCAATTGGTCGAGTACATGACCAGCATCTGCAAGTAAAGCTGCAGGCAGCGTAGGCCACCCCTCTGGCAATATTGCGGCGACAGGAACGCCTTGTTCCAAAGATTCTGACCAAGCCTCTAGCCAAGTGTTCATCTGCACAACTCTGTCACTTTCTACTCGATCTAATCGAGCATACCAGCCACTCACCCCATCCGGACGCAAACACCCACCAGCCGCAGCGGGGAGAGCCCTCCGTTTGAATGCTACGCACGCGTCAGCGCACGCGATTTAGCGCGACCTCAACACTAAGTCGTCCCCAGGCAAGGAAACGCCAACTATGGCTCTACCCTTTATTTGAATCTTCCAGAGTTCGTCAACCCAAGATGTCAACTCATCAATGACGCGATTTTCAAGTCCTGCAGCGGATATTATTTTCTTTATCACTGTTAATTCCTTTTCATGATATGCGCCATCGGAAGCGGCAATCAAAACGGCATCCCTGATCGCCAATCTTAAGCTATCTTCATTCATTTTAGCAACCACCTCCTCTAGAACCGGAGGCCGCTTTAACATCTGTCTAATTTCACGCCTATTTTCGGGATGCATCAGGGCTTGCCCCATTTTTGCTTCTAGAGCAGCCATCTCTTCCCTTACCAACTCGCCGTCCGAAGCACATACCAAAGTCAATAGAGCAAGAACACTCTTTTTCTCTTCAACAGCAAGGGTTTCCAGTAAATCGGGCAGCAAGCCAACCCCTTCACCCATTGAGGATATCATACCCTTCTTGCATCCAAGAATAACCCCTAACTACCCATTGTAGCAGGCTCTCTACAACACCGGAATCCATTCCAAGGTGAGATGCGATTTTCAAAAGGGCTGCCTTTTCATCTTCATCTACGTGCCCATCGGCCGCTGACATCAATACGGCATCTCTCAATGCAAGTCGGCCAGACTCCTTACCCAAGCCTTTCAGCGCCTCTTCCAAGGGAGGGGGGCTTTTCAGCGCGGCACGAATCTCCTTTCGCTGTCCCGGGGAAAGTAGTGCAGTACCAAGCCGCTGCTCAAACATAGCCATTTCATCAATGGATAATTCATTGTCGATTCTGGTGATAAACGCAAGTAATTTAGCGTAAGCGAAGCGCTCGGCCTGAGGCAATTTGTGCAGGGTGTCGGGAAGCATTGTGCATCCGAGTAGTGGCATCACCTATGAGCAAATCGCCCGAGGAATGACGAAACAGCAAAGTAAAATTCATCCCATACTTCAATTTCGGACAAGTATGCACCCCTCAATCAATGTACTTGGTGGCCCCTTAGCAGAATGTTCTACCAAGCCATCGACCGGCTGGTTTAGAGACGGATGTTGTAATACTGATAATTCAGATTTAGGAAGGCACGTAGTCTGTTGTATCGTCACTGATGTATTTCTTCAATTTGCTAGATCAAAAGGCAACGACCTGATGACCCCGGCCCCCCAATTTGGATTTCCAGGACTTGAAGCAGGAGACCGTTGGTGTGTGTGTGCAGAGACTTGGGTAGCGGCATTTGAAGAAGGCGCTGCATGCCCTGTCGACCTTGAAGCGACACATGAATCAGCCTTGCAAATCATTACCCTAGAACAATTAGAACTTCACGCGTTATAATCAATCATCCATGGTTTCCACATCTGATGGTTTGCCAGTTTTGATTGAACGAAGATTTTGATTATCGTTTTGGAGGGCATCCATCAAATGATATTTGACACCAAATTTTTCTGCTAGAACAGTAAGTGATTGACTTTCCTTCGGTAAACATTT
>CAZGIY010000007.1:0-37843 GCA_964526445.1 uncultured Candidatus Poseidoniales archaeon | reverse complement strand
GAACCAAAGAGGAATAGTGCACTAATCAAAGAACAAAATCCAACCCAAAAAAACGAAAATATTCCCATAAAAATCAACCCACCTGCTGTCAACTCCATCTCTTCATCAGATGGCGTACTGGGCAAGGCTGATTCATCGAATGACTTGCAAGTCCATTCATCTATTGGGTCTCCATCTTCATCTACTCTCTCTTCTAAAGACAAAAACTCGATCAATTTTGCACGGTTTTTCCTGCCTTTCAACGCTTCGATTTCCAATTTAAATGAATCATCTGTGGATTTCAAAATTACCATAGAAGGTGATTCATTATCGCCCCCAAAAATACGCTTCAATATCAATTCCTTGAGATATATCTCTTCAGAAACTTCTGTTTCATAGCCCCTTTTCTGAGTATATGTCAACAAATCATCTTCAACGATAAAATTGCATTTGAGGTCTTTACTTCGTAAGAACTTCCAAGTGTTTATGATTGCATCCAAGAATATCACAACTAAAATGAAAATCAGGAATACTGTATCTTGTTCGAATAGTGTGAAGTAGAAAACTACCCCTGCAATGATGTTAACAACAGGCCTAAGCAAGATTATTGGAGGAGGGGGATCTAAATCCAAACTCCTGACCATGATTATCTGTAAGAGGAGGCAATGAAAGTAATTACTGGTTCAAGGAGATGAGCAGAACTTGGTCTAGTGTTTTCAAAACCAGCCTTCGTTTAAGCTGAAACATCATAAATCATGAATCGGATAGTCACGCCAGCATCAGGAACATCAAAAGATGCATCATCGTCATTGTTCCCACTTTGAGAAAAACTGTATTCACCAGTGGATTTAGCTTGACTAAGTGAGGTATTCAAGGAAAATGTATCACCTGTACCTGAATAGACATCATAATTTCCGTAGGTTTGTGCTACTATATCATAGTCGTAAACTGCAACGGTGATACAAACTTTTTCAAGGTCTTCAGCGATATCCTTGGAAAGAACACGGTTATTATTTGTCGCATCGTTTAATGAAAAATTGATTATTTGCTTGTTTGCATAGTAGGCACTGTCATTTCTCATATCAATTATTTCATCATAAATCTCATCGCAATCCCAATCCACTCTCAAGCGAAATGCCCAGTCAGGATATTTGTTTGCGGGATTATTTTCATCTGAACCATCATCGCAATCTTCCTCTCCATCGTCGAGGTAAGAATAAGGTACATCATCACCACCTTCCATAAATCCAGACCATTGACATGGCCATCTTTGATCAACTTCGTAGTATTCCATATCGACGGCGGTAAGTTGCGAGATGTAAATTCTTAATCCAGCATTACCATTTACCAACAAATCTTGATCATCATTAACCCCATCATTATCTGCATCTGGAACAAGTGTGCAGCCTACGCTATCAACATCATCCTCTGATGGAGTATCATCACAATCGTCTGTGTAATCATCTACTCCATCACCATCATGGTCAAGAATACCGGTATAGAATGACATGACATTTGCATTTTCAACAGATGAACCACCAGAATATGCAATGTTCAACAAGATTGATTTCATTTCATAATTTCCTGAATTGATAATGTCAAAGCCATTTTCCATCAAGTAAATTGTATCTCCACAAAATGGGTCTCCATCACATCTGGCTGCAGCAGCAGCAGATTCAGTTGTATCTACTGTTCCACCATCATAATACGGGTCATAAGGGCTATACGATGGTATTGTAGACTGCCAACTAATTTTACACTTAGCAGCAGTCTGGTCAACATATTCATCCTTTTCAGTAGCGCAATCATAATTATCTCCATCCACGTAAATTCCTACCTGAAAGGTTGTCCAATCAATACCTGAAGAATCAACATCGTGAGTAAATGCTCCAAGTATATCCCATGCCCCATCTGACGCCCCTATCGCATTGGAATCTAGATCATTAGAGGTATAATCTACGGTAATTGAGTATAATCCAATAGAATCATCTTCCGCTAGTTCTTGTGCATTGATATAAGTGATAATTACTGCCACTAGAAGAATTGCTGCAATTCCAGCTGCCACGATTTTTTTCTTTGAATTTGGATTTGAACCTGGTATGAACGATAGGATTGAATCTAACTTGCTTTGAGATTGTTGTTCGGGTGAAATTTGTTCTGCAACAGGTTGCGGTGCTACTTGTTGACCCATAGCGGGCTGTTCCATTGTAGGTTGTTGCATTGCAGGTTGCTGCGGTGCCACTTGTTGGACCATGGCAGGTTGTTGCATTGCAGGTTGTTGAGGAGCCGCTTGTTGGACCATAGCAGGTTGTTGCGGCGCTTCAACTGTTGGTGATTGAGCGATTGACATAGCTGCTTGTTGTAACTCTTCTTGTTGCAATACTCCATCCTGATTTTGATCGAAGTATGGTGCTGCTTGAGTTAACTGGCTTGGATCAACACCAGTTTGCTCCGCGACAGAAGCGACTTGCTGCTGGTTTACTGCTGAATCTGGTAATACATTTGACTGAGGAGGGGCTGGAATCCATTCTGAACCATTCCACATCCATTGGCCATCTGGACTAAACGTTGCACCTGACATAAAACGCCTAATCCACTATAATATATTTTATTGTCGACAAAGACAATTCATATGCTGAGGAATATTCACAATGCTCAATTTCCATTTTGGAGTGGGCCCGACCGGATTTGAACCGGTGATCCACGCCTTGTAAGGGCGTTGTCATAACCCCTAGACCACGGGCCCCGCAATTCCGCTGCTGTGTCATCCCCCCTTGAAGGACTCGGCTGAGCAGTCAGCACCTTGAAGTGGCATGGATGGTGCCAAAGTAGCATGGATGAGGCGGTTAGCGCTCTTGCAGCGCGCCTGGCTCGACGCCTGAAGGCTGTAGATGGAACCATCTGCTGTGCAGAATCCTGTACCGGTGGACTACTCTCCAGCACGCTTACCGACTTGTCTGGAGCCAGTTCTTGGTACCGACAATCATGGATTACTTACACCAATGAAGCAAAGCACAAGCACCTAGGTGTCCCCGAGGACACTTTGGAAAATCACGGTGCAGTTTCGGCAGAAGTTGCTTTGGCGATGGCCAATGGGGCTAGGGAACGCGCTGGAACTACATTGGCGATTTCTATAACCGGTATTGCAGGACCCACAGCAGATGCTACCGATAAGCCGATTGGCGTAGTCTATGTCGGTGTTGCAACCCCTGATGGAGAGCGTGCAAAACAGGCACGATTTGGAGGCTCAAGGCAAGAGAACAAGGAATCCTTTGTTACCTTCGCTCTACAATTCGCCATCGCACAGTGGGACTACTTGCGCGCTAAGGATGCCAAAGCAGAGGCTGATGCGCAAGAAAGAAAGGAACTGATTCGAATGAGAGAAGAAGAGCAACGACTCAAGAGAGTTGTTGATGATGCCAAAGCCAAAGCTGATGCTCCATGGCAAGATCAAGTGTGGGGTCAGTCTAATGATGATCGAGATATTGGTGGAGATGTCGAGTGGGATAGTTCCTCTGAATGAATTCTGAGTTCTCTATCGAAAGCCTTGAAGGACTCCACTTCAGGGTACGGTCATGGTCGATGAGTTATGGCAGTCCATATTCGACCATTGCCTTGAGCATGGCATCCTCATTAAACGAGAAGTCAAGGATAAATTGCTGCAATTAGATGACCCTATGGCAGTTGTCAAAGCCGCAGAACCGGGATTCTTGACTCTTGATGACGTCACCTTGCCTATCAACGATTCACCCTTGGTGGAAAAGCCGCAAGACTTGGCACGTACAGTCGCCCCAATCGTGGAGAAAGAACCTGTTTCAGTAATGCGTGCCCATGGCCTTGCTGATTATGACATGGATGATTTTCCGATGCTGGCAAAAGATGCCTCAAGCGATGTTGAAGTGCACTGGGACATTACAGGGAATAGCACCACTGAGGGTAAGATGCCCGACATCCGTTCCTGTTTCAATGACCGATTGAAACGTATCAAGCAGATGATTATCAAAACAGGTATGCCATCTAGAGCAAGCGATATCGCTAGACTTCAAGCAGAGAGACGGCGATATACTGGTTATGAGAATATAGCCTGTGCCATCGGTCTGGTAAGCGACCCTAGAAACACCAAGAATGGGCACCTCATCTTTGAATTGGAAGATCATAGTGGGTCAATGGTTTGTCTATTGCGTAAGGATAACGAAGACCCAAACCCAGTAGTCAAATCTGGGATAATGCCTGACAATGTGGTTGGAGTATCCGGTTCCTTCAGTAGAGATGGAGATCTGTTCTATGTTGAAGACCTACATTGGCCTGAAGCGCCCCTTAGAACCCGCACCCATGCTGAACAAGGCATCAGCGTTGCCTTCCTATCAGATATCCACGTAGGTTCCAAGACCTTCCTTGAAGCACAATGGCACAAGATGGCCAAATGGATGAATGAAGACCCTCTCGGACACACTATCAAGTATCTCATACTCTCTGGAGATGTGGTTGACGGGGTTGGAATCTACAAAGATCAAGACAAGGAATTGGCGATTACCGACCTCTTTGCGCAATATTCCCATTTCGCTAGGCTAATCGAATTGTTACCTGATTGGGTAGAGTGTATTCTTCTGCCAGGAAATCACGATGCGGTACGCCCTGCAGAGCCTCAACCAGCACTAGATCCCGAGATTCAACAAGATTACAATACAACTAGATTCGTAGGTAACCCCTGTGAATTTTCCTTACATGGAGTCAGGTTGTTGTCATATCATGGTAAGAGCATCGACGACTTCGTTGCCGGAATGCGTACAATCAGTTACGGAAAACCTGTCGATGCGATGAAACAGATGCTGTTGCAAAGGCATTTGGCTCCACAATGGGGTGGTAAAACTCCGTTATCTCCCGAACCGATGGATAATCTCGTCATTTCAACTATTCCTGACATCTTCGTGACCGGACACGTGCATGGACATGCATGTATCAATCATCGAGGCACCACCCTCATCTGCAGCAGTACCTGGCAGGATCAAACCTCGTATCAGCGCATGTTGGGATTCCAACCACAACCTTGTATTCTTACAGTGGTCAACCTAGGAACTCACAAGACGGCCTCTATTCCATTCGCATGATCAAATGCGGTCATTTTTGCGGCCACGGAACATTGCGAGAGTAGTCAAGAGTATTACGAACAACACAATCACTTGCACTACTGGGTCTGCAAACAGATTCACTTCACCCGACTTTGCCTGTTCATTCTCCTCATCGACGGCATCACTCTCTTCGACTTCGAATTGTTGGATGCTGCTGCTATTGCTATTTCCAGATGCATCGCTGGCCTCCACCACTAGATTCCATGTTCCAACGGCAAGTGGTTCACTAGTCAAAAAGTGGTTCTTATCGAGAGCCAAAGCAGAACCCTCCAACACGATTTCAGTACCACCCTTGGTCAAAGTTACTCGCTCGCTGGCCTTTTCAGATGTGTACCACGAAATCATTACTCTGCCGCTCTCATCCACGACGCTGAGAATATTGAGAATCTCTGGTGGTGTCTCGTCAATCTCAGAAGAAGTGTTGAAGGCTAGAGATATCGGATCAACACCTTCTACGCTAATATTGCAATTATAGGCAGTTCCTGTTGCAAGTCCACTGATAGAAACCTGATGGTTTGTACTTGCTGAACTGCTTACTGAAGCATCTCCACAAGTGACTTGAGCAGTGGCTTCTCTAGTTGTTTGAAAAGTAATGATGGCACTATTTGCTGTTATTCCATCCACCATTGCCCCGAACACCTGCTGAGCCAACTCAGGAATCTCAATTCCTGTCAATACCGCATATCTCTGTTCTGAAACCGAGTAATCGGACAACATGGCATTCTGACTCACTCCATCTTCGGTCAACATATCGAGAATGTTGGGGTCGTAATCAATTCCATCCACAGAAGAGGGGTCTGCGCCACCACCCAACCTCCAAGTCCCTGCTTGATCATCAACATCCCTCCATTTTCCGGGGCCGAAGCCATCTTGGCTTCCTAGAACTATGACGTATCGATAGTCAGCAACATCAGAACCCAATACATCTTTGTTGACCGTTATGCTGATGACTTCGCTATCAGAATCAGCTGAAACTTCAATTCCTCTAGCCAAGGTCTCTCCAGTCTCTGCAATGACCGCCTTGACCGCTCCAGGTTCACCGGTCGCAGATATTGCAACCTCCCATGCCCAGTCATCGTGCACAACTGCATTAGCGCCTTCCAACATCTCAGTTCTACCATATGATGTGAGTCCTTGGTCAACGTAAATCTGTACGATTTGATGGCTGAATCCATTGCTCATGGACCAGATATTGGTGATGTCTTCAACCTGTAATTCAAAACGCGCATTCCAAGAACTCTGATGGATTTTGACATTCTGAATATCCCACAGATTACCATCCGCAGCAAAATCGCTTGCTAATGGTGCAGTTATTGCCCCATCCCGATCAGCATCCCCAGTTTCATCATCCAAATCAAGGAGAGTTATCCACTCCTCAAGGTCCGGCAAAACTACTTCAGCGGGGGCACCGGGTGCCATCTCTAATTCTGTACCATCACCTTGGGCAGTTGAATTAGCAATCGAGGTAACCACCTTCAAACGCGTCGTATACCTCGGAGCAAGTCCTACTTCCGACCATGGAATACTGAACTCATAAACATCCTGAGCAGCGCAACCACCAAGAGTGGAAGATGAGGAATATACCCACTTTTCGTTATCTCCAACCTTACCCTTGGCCTCGAACAGGTTCCACTTGGCTCTGCCATCATCTCGCAATTCAGAGAAATCAAAGGAGACCATGTACTTGGCAGGGAAGCCGAGAATCTCATTTCCATAATAGGTGCGGAAATTAGTTTCTACTTCATTGAAATTGATGGCATTTGATTGCATGAAATATATCGAGATATCAGGTTCACCCGAATCCCAAGACAGTAACTCCTCAGGTAGAGCATCAGGCATGTCCACTCTGAGGTGTAGATTACTGGAATCATACCCCACGTGGAAGGAAGTGATATCCATCGGCACACCATTCATGTTGCTCGCATCATACCTTGCAGCATCGTCCCATTCTCCCGGCAATGCCAAGCCGTCAATCATTGGTTGCATGACT
Organism: uncultured Candidatus Poseidoniales archaeon; assembly: GCA_964526445.1. Lineage (GTDB taxonomy): Archaea > Thermoplasmatota > Poseidoniia > Poseidoniales > Poseidoniaceae > UBA226. Next base: position 30,745 of record CAZGIY010000007.1, on the reverse strand, counting down.
CCACCATAAGGCGTATCGAATGGTGCAGGGTTAGTCCAAAGGTCGAGGAGATAGGGCGGAAGATCGAGACCTACCGCTTTGTAGATGTTTGAAAGATGTACCTTGAACAGGGTATCCCACAACTCATCATAGCCGCTATCCTGATCAAGGCCGTACCACCAAAACCAATCCGAACCTTCAGCGATGTACAATGATTCCCAAGCAGAAGTCAATCCAGAGTGATTAGGATTGTCTGCTTCAAATACGACCAAGGCTTTACGCGCTTCTACCAATCGTTGCCAAGCCAAAGACTCTTCCTCTTCACCAGCCCATGTGGAAAGAGTTCCATCTATCCACGAACCTTCGTTGATTACGTCAATACTTTGGGTCGCCTGATTATCTTCAAGGAATTCAGAAGGCGTCATGGTGCGAATCGTCGGGTGACTTTCCAATCTAGAATACCATTCCTGCATGAAAGGCCTTGCTCCATCATGATGTTGGAACTCCGACATGAACATCCAATTCTCTCCATCCAAAGCGACAGTCAAGATATGATTACTGGGATCCTCTCCGGCATCGATTAACTCTTGTCTGACTCCATCAATGTGGGCTATGAAATCGGAAACTGCGGCTTCTGGAGTCATCGAACCGTATTGGAAGGCGATGCGATCTGAAATCACGCGGTCTCGGAAGAAGGCTGTAATCTCGCCACCATCTGCTCCTGTTACCGTCCATGGACTAGCCAGAACAGTTGCATCTTCAGGATTTGGATGACTGCCGTCAGACATTGTCGAACGCGCTAGATTCTCCTCGTCGGTGACAAACCAATCAACTCCTGCATCGACGAGTGGCTGAATCATTGCAGGAGAGGTCGATTGCTCACTCGGCCACATCCCCGTTGGACGGAAGCCCATGTGCGAAGTGAACATGTCCATGCCCCTCTGCAAATGCTCGGCAGTATCATCTGGCCAAGCATCCTTGCGTACAGTGATGCCGTCCTCTTCAGTCCACCCTGGTTTCATCAACAATGGTAGAATGGGGTGATAGTAAGGTGTTGTAGTCAACTCTACCTGACCGCTGGCAGCCAAATCAGAATACATTGGAAGCACATTTGCCATCTGCTGGTGTTGATAATCCAATACATCCTGTAAATCATCGAATGTGAAACCACTGCCTTGTTCAAACAACGCAATAATCGAATCATTGCGGTGAGCCGGTCTCGAATCCGATTCTGGGTCACCTAATTCAGAATAATTTCCTTGCACATAATATGGCGACAACTGGAACAGATGCCATAGAACCTGAAGGTCAAGTAAATCTTGAGGTGGTAACAATTCATCCTCCATTATGGTAGCAGGTTTGAGATTGTGTAGAGTCCTAGAATGCAGAGATTTGTACGCGGATGATGCGGGATACAACCAACCCAATATCCCATCATCAGCACTGACATTGTAGATCCATCCACTATTCCAGAAAGATTGGAACTGCATTGTATGCAACTCTAATTCGCTCATCTCAGGGTAGCCAGTCACAGCTCCAGTTTCATCAACTGGCCAAGGTCTTCTAGCCCAATCGGTATGTACATCCAAGGTCTCATTCTCATGGTAGTCGATCAATTGCTCCATGAAGGAAGGAACCAGATTGTAGACCACCTTAGTTCCAGGACTCTGTGCCAATATTCCTGGGCTATCCACATATTCTGTCATCGCGTGTACCCTTACCCAAGGCATCTCGTACTTACCGGTAAGCATATTCTTGTAATACGGCTGATGCTGATGGAAAATTATCGCTAAATTCAGAGCATCATCAACCTTGACTAAACCTCTCTCATCCTTGACAACCTCGCTTGATGAAGGATTACTACTGTTCAATTCCAACTGATAGTAGTGAGTAAAAGTCTCCGCAGCGTTGCTGCTGGCAGGATTCTCAAGTGGGAAGGAAGTCCAAACATTCCCTTCGCTTTGCCATTGCGCCCAAGCCACAAGTCCGAATGATTCGGGAGAACCTATGCTCTGTAGTGGAATCGAAATCTCAGAGACCCTGTTTTCATCCCAACCAATCCATGCATCTATTCCGTGCCCAACTACTGATTCCCAAGTTGTACCGCTCCATGATAACAAGTCGAAATAACTCGAATCCTCGAGCACGAAAGCAAAGTCACCAAGGAATGGAAGAGTATGCGCAAGATTCCATTCCTTGGAAAGCGCACCACCATCTTCACTGGTATTGAGATAGACAAAGAGGTCAGCACCTTCTGTTTCAGAAGCCCATGCTGTTCCATTCCAAGCAATCATCAGATGCGTAGAATTCCAGTCTAAATGTAAAGAAACAGCATTTGAATCGGTTGCCATCAGGGTCTCTGGCCTCCAATCAGATAGTTCTCCATCGGCTGAAACATCACCGGATACCAGCGTCAACCACTGAGGTAAGAGAAAAATCGCCACGATGCAGATGGCTATTCGACGCACAAGGCCCGCGAAGAGATGATGTTGTCAAAGGTTTTCGGCAGTTCGGGTTGACATGGCGCACTACTCCGGAATCTTGTGCCACCTTACGTCACTTCCTTCTGGAAATCTCGCAGATGCAGAACGGTTCATCGATGTGATTGCAGATTCGCAAGCGAGCGTCTGGCAAATGCTACCAGTTACTCCTCCAGATGAGCATGGCTCTCCATATTCTTCCCCTTCCGCATTTGCAGCATGGGATAGATGGGTCGAGGATTCGAAAGAGGTAGAATTCGACATCTCGGCTGAAGCATTTTGGCTAATGGATTGGGCATTGTATCGAGTCATCAAACAAGAACAAGGTGGCAAGCCGTGGTTTGATTGGCCTGATGAACTGAAGAACAGGGATGCCAAGGCTCTATCTCGCTATTCAATTTCTACTGTCATCGATGAACAGAAGAGGTTCATGCATCGATGGATGCAGATTAGGGCACATGCAAAGAGCAGAGGTGTCGCCCTCATAGGTGACTTACCCATATTCATAGCCCACGATTCGGCTGATGTCTGGGCGCACAGAGAATTGTTCCAACTCGACGAGAACGGAATGCCAACTGTCGTTGCCGGAGTCCCACCTGATTACTTCAATGAAGATGGCCAACGTTGGGGCATGGTACTCTATGACTGGAAATCTCATGAGGCTGAAGAGTGGCAATGGTGGAGACAACGGATGGAGAGGATGCTACGTCTATTCGACATGGTAAGAATTGACCATTTCAGAGGATTCCATTCAGCCTGGGCAATCCCAAGTGATTGCAAAACTGCCAGATCAGGAGTATGGCAAGATGGGCCGAGAGATGCCTTGCTCGATCAGTTACTCGATGTTGCTGGAAGCCCTGAACACATCCTTGCCGAGGACCTAGGGATCATTCCTGCAGAAGTGAATGAACTACGAAAGAAGCATGGCTTGGAAGGCATGGCGGTGCTCCATTTCGGCTTTGATAACGATAACGCAGACAATCCACACCGACCTGAGAACATAACATTCGACAAAGTGGTATACACAGGAACGCACGACAATGACACCACAAATGGATGGTGGAACAACGCTCCTCCGCAAACGAAGAAACGACTTGAAAGATATCGAATCGAAGGAGAATCGATACCTCAGTGTCTGATTCGGCTAGCGCTGCAATCAGAAGCGGGTATGGCAATCATCCCACTACAGGACATCATGGAACTGGGAAGTGAAGCAAGAATGAATGTGCCAGGGACTGAATATGGAAACTGGAATTGGAAATTCACATGGGATGAATTGCCGGAGTTCACACTGAAGCGCAAGGAGTCAACATCATAACTCGTTCAACAAGGGTGCGAAGCATGGGGAGTATAGCATACCTGTCTGCAGAGATAGGCCTAGAATCCTCTCTTCCAACCTATTCAGGGGGACTTGGAGTCCTAGCCGGAGACCACGTCAAGGCAGCGGCTGATGCTGGACTTGACCTCATTGCAATTAGCCTGCTATACAGACAAGGATATGGAAGGCAACATGTGGATTCGCAAGGGATTCAGAGTGAGACATACCCCGAATTCGAACCTGCTGAATTTCTTGAAGACACGGGAATAGAAATCGCCTTGCCACTGGAAGGTAGTACCTTATTTTCGCGTATTTGGAAACGAAGGGTCACTGGAGTTTCAGGTTCATCGGTGGACGTATTATTCCTTGACACCTTGCACCCCAAGAACTCAAGCGAGCACGTCGCTTTAGGAGAACGCCTCTATGGTGGTGATGACTCAACAAGAATAAGGCAAGAATATCTGCTTGGAGTAGGGGGGATAAGGGCCCTCAAGGCCCTTGGAGTGTGGCCACTGAAAGGAGTACATCTGAACGAAGGACATTGCGCCTTTGCGGCGTTGGAATTGTTGCGCCAAGGTTGGAGTCGCAAACAACTCAAGGCCCAGAGCCTATTCACTACCCATACCCCAGTTCCCGCAGGACATGATAGATTCTCATGGCAAGAAATGAAAAGCGTGCTTGGTGAACTACTTCCAGATGATGCGCGTGAATTGGCTGGAGAAGAAAGCGCCTCAATGAGCCATCTGGCAATCTCCTTGTGTGGCAGGGCAAATGCCGTATCGAACCTAAATGCCAAAGTTGCGAGCCAGATGTTTGCAGGATATCATATCGAACCAATTACCAACGGAGCGCATCATATTACTTGGATATCTCCAATTATGGCAGAACTCTATGACTCTGAAATTCCGGGCTGGAGAAAGGACCCATTGCTCTTGTCGCATGCGGGCAGGTTACAAAATGAGACTCTTGCCGAGGCACGCTCCAAGGCAAGAAAAGTCTTGTTCGACATAGTTCGTTCAACCACCGGCGTGGAACTCGAAGAAGATAGGCTGACCATCGGTTTCGCACGCAGATTCGCTACCTACAAGAGAGCGGACTTGGTATTCAGAGACCTTGAGAGACTACGGCGTTTTGGTGCAGGCAAGTTACAGTTCGTCTTCTCAGGCAAAGCCCATCCACGAGATGAAGGGGGTAAGGAGTTGATTCGCAAGATCTTCGAGGCTGCTAAGAAATTGGAAGATGATATCCCTGTGGCCTTCATTGAAGACTATTCCATGGCGACTGGAGCGGCGATGACCAGTGGAGTCGATGTGTGGATGAACAATCCTGTAAGGCCTATGGAAGCCAGTGGAACCAGTGGCATGAAGGCTGTAATGAATGGTGTCCCCAACTGCTCGATAATGGATGGATGGTGGCCAGAAGCATGCGAACATGGAATCAATGGCTGGGCGGTTGGTGGTAGTGATGACGAAAGAAATGATGAGCGGGACAATCGAAACTTGTTGGACAGTATCGAACATGCGATTCTACCACTCTGGCAAGAAGGCGGATTGCGATGGGCCGCCATATCTCGTGCTGCGATTAAGACTGGAGCGAGGTTCACAGCTGCTAGAATGATCGAAGATTATCAGAGAATCTACGAAGGCTTCACTCCAGTTTCTGTTCATCACGCCCAAGAATGAATATTGCTGCAACTACCAATATTATTCCAGACAACAGTATCCAACGCATGTATCCATAGGCAGAATCACTTGAAGACATCTTGTCTACCTCTTCCTTTGCTTCAACATCTCGACACGCACAGATGTTGCATCCCTGTTCATCTGTATACGTGTATGATTCCCAACCTGTTGAACATACTGGGCAGTCGCTCAATGGGCAATTCGTTTCATTAGCAGAGGCATTACTGTCTACGGTATTGTTTGCATCCGAGCCATTCTCCCCAACTGTACTATTTCCAGTAGAATTGTTTCCTTGACCACTATTGTTGTCATCTGGATGAGACTGGTTCAGTTCAGTTCCATCCGATTCGATAACGAAAATAGCAGAACGTTGACCATTCAACTGCATGATACCGTCGTTCAATGTAGCATTACCGAGTATGTCCTGCATCTCTCCTAACCATGTATGTGCTGATAGATCCAACACATCTCCTCCTGTGCTGAGCACTACCACGACATGTTCAGATTCTGTTTGACGAGCAAAGGCCATGACATCCTCCTCTGCTTGCAATTGAACATATTCTCCTCTTCGCAGCGGTTCATGTTCCATTCTAGCCTGTGCCAATTGGCCTACCCATTCATCTAAATCTCCCGAAGCAGAAAACATCCTCCTATTATCAGGGTCGGCACCACCTGGCATAGCGAATTCATCACCTGCATAGAGCATCGGGGCGCCAGGAATAGTCAACAGCCAAGCCATAGCCAGATGCCATCGCTCGTAAGCGAGAGAATTGCTCACTTCTCCCGGAAGATTATCCCATTGATTCCAAGTTCCAGTAGAGTCAGGGTCTGCCCTGCTGATGAAACGTGGCACATCGTGACTTCCGACATATGGAACCATGACTGCACCCTCGGAGTATTGTTGAGTACTCTGCCATGTCCAATGATCCAAGTGTACCAAACCCATGTTCCCGCTACTCAGAACATTGTCCACCACCGCATGGTAGAGCACGAAATCCGCTTGACCACCTAAGCCACCATCACCCATGTAACGATTGATTGTCTGATACTGCTCCAAATTGTCCTCGATGTTATCTCCTGACCAACCCATTGCTGTCTCGCCTTTGAGATAAAGAGTGGTTCCTGTCAACTCGAACCGTTCCGATAACCTAGCAGCGATGTTATTGATGGCATTATCATCTACATGCTTGACGGCATCGAGACGTAGAGCGTCTAAGTCAAATCTCTCTACCCACCAGATGATATCCTCGATGAATTGTTCGCTGGCATTTCTATTTCGCCAATCTACATCTGGCATGTAAGGCATGAATAGACAGTCTAAACGGCGCTCAGTCCAGTCGCAAGCAGAAGAACCACAGATACAACCATCGCTGAACCAATCGGGATGTTCAGAATAGTATGGATGGTCTTCATGCACGTGATTAATCACCATATCAGCCATGACCCTGATTCCGCGTTCATGTGCTTGTGAAATTAGATTTTCAAGATGCCACTCTTCTCCAAGTCGACTATCGATAGAACGCGGTTCAACCGGCCAATAACCGTGGTATCCTGCTACTTGATGTATTCCATCAGCAGCATATTCCAAACTATCAGGACCTTGATTGAATGGGCTCAACCAAATGGTATTGAAACCCAGTTCCTCGATTTCATCCAAACGTGAAATCACTCCTTCTAAATCTCCACCCAACCAATCTCCACCGTTGGCCGCTCCCTCCAATGGAAGTGGATCATTTGAGGAATTACCATTGACGAAACGGTCGGTCATCATCATGTAAATCAAAGAATCATCCCACTGGAAGACATTCTCCTCTACCCAAAATGACAGAAGGATATCTTCGGCATCTACTCCGGAAGTATCGCTTGCACTCACCCTGATTCGATACTTACCCTCCATCAGGCCTGATGCAGATATATGCAGGCTCCAATTTTGCTCAAACCATGTCGTCTGTAAATCTCCCTGACCTATTTCCAATTCCGCTTCAACCAATACAGGGGCATCGACATCTGAAGAAGATGAAAACTCAATCAACGCCTGTAGTTCTCCATCTTGTACGGCGAACGAAGACAAACTCAACAAGGGCAAGGAGTGCCTAGCAACCCTAACCAAGGAATTCTCAAAACCATCGCACCATGTAGTTTCAGTATTTTCAGGATCCAGAATCCATTCGCCATCGACAACGAACTTGTAGCAATACATTCCTGCTGCCAAATCCATGTCCACCGACCAGATTCCCGAATTCTCAGTCAATGGAGTCTCCATCGGCCAATCCCATTCTCCCCGAAGAAAAACTTCTGCAGCATCTCCCACATAACTGAAAGTGGTTGAAGTTGAACGCTGTCTAGAGAAATTTTCTGCCTCATCTGCAAAAGAAGTAACCGGAAGAATAGAAACCAGTAAAAGGAGCAACAGCAGGCAACTCTTTCGAAACATCGAATCACTTCTTTGCAAACCACATAGCTGAAGAATCATTCAGACTGACTCCGAAGTTGCCCTCTGGAAGCGCATCGTTCCCTTCGGGACTACCCTTGCCACTTTGGTGCCATATCGCCTTGATGACAACACCCTCAATATCGAGATGGAATATAGTTTCTGAACCTAAACGCTCTATGCCATTCAGTGATGCCTCCAAACCGTCATCAGAAGGAATCTGAACATTTTCTGGTCTGATTCCAAACACTCCTTCACCCTCAACTTCACTAAGATGGTCTGGCAAAGAGAAACTGAGGCTACCGCTGGTGAATACCCCCTCAGAAGCCTGTCCTTCAATGAGATTCATCGGAGGAGTTCCCAAAAATGAGGCAACAAAAGGATTGGCGGGTTCATGATACGCTTCGAGTGGAGGGCAATGTTGTTGCAATACTCCATCCTTCATGACAGCGATGCGATCAGCCAGAGTCATAGCCTCGACCTGATCATGGGTCACGTAGATGGTTGTAGTTCCCAATTCGTCGTGTAATCTACGCAATTCCAGTCTCATCTGATTGCGTAATTTAGCGTCAAGGTTAGACAAAGGTTCGTCCATCAAGAGTACCTTGGGCCTACGAATAAGGGCTCTACCAAGAGCAACTCTCTGTCTTTGACCACCAGAAAGATCTCTAGGGCGCTTGGAAAGAATGTCTTCGATCCCTAACATCTTGGCGGCATCCTGTACCATTTCCTTGAGTTCGTCCGCCTGCGGTCTCTCGGCCTTAGGTTTCATCCGTAATCCAAAGGTTAGATTATCCTCAACACTCATGTGCGGATATAGTGCGTATGATTGGAAAACCATCCCTAATCCTCGAGCGCGCGCAGGTAAGTCATTGACTACAGCGTCACCGATCATGATTTTGCCCTCGCTGATATCCTCCAAACCAGCGAGCATCCTCAGAGTGGTCGACTTACCACAACCTGATGGCCCTACTAAAACTAAGAATTCTCCTTCCTCAACTTCAAGATCTAATCCTTCAACTGCTCTTGTGCCATCATCATAGACTTTTGAGATTCCTTGAAACTTCACCGAAACCATTGCATCACCCCATTCAACCCTTCACTCCACCAGATGATAGTCCCTGAATCAGCGACTTCTGGAAGATGATGAAAAGGATGACTACCGGGAGGGATACCAACAACGACATGGCTGCAAAATCTCCCCACTTCTGAGCCTGAGTAATGCTGAATGCCAAACCGACCGGTAAAGTGTACATATCTGGACTCTGATTGAACATCAAAGCGAGTAAGAATTCATTCCATGCTGCAAGGAAGGAAAATAATGCAGTTACTGCGATTGCAGGTAATGAAAGAGGCAGAATGATTCGCCAGAATATTCCAAACTGCCCACAACCATCGAGTGCTGCAGCTTCCTCAAGGTCGACGGGGACAGTATCGAACCAACCCTTCAACATCCAAACACAGAACGGCAAAGCGGTGACCGAATAGGCAAGGATCAATCCTAACCAAGTATTCAGTAACCCCAAGGATTTCATGACCATGAAGTAAGGCACTAGAATGATTACGCCAGGGAACATCTGCACCAGAAGTAGGCTGAACATCATGGCTCCGTGTCCGGTGAACCGGTGCCGTGAGAATGCATAACCAGCTGGAATTGCGAGCATCAATCCCAACAGAGTAGTTCCAATAGATATCGCCACAGAATTTCCAACCCACGTCCAGAAGTCACTCTTGTTCAGAACCGAAGCAAAATGGCTCAAGGTCCACGAAGAGATATCCATTCCACTCGATGCTGATTGACCAGGTGAAAGAGCAACATCGATCATCCAGATTATCGGAACCAAGACGATGAAAACGAAATGAAGGAGGATGAAGTGACTGAGGAATGCCGACCAACGTGGGCTCAAGTTCCTATTTCGAGCAAGACCAAGCACAGCATCATCAGTGGATAAAGTTGAATTTAACCAACTAGACAAACGCTGCGATGAAAGACTGAACAGGCCAAATCCACCACTGCACAACAGGATTGTGGAATACCATATGTCGACTGCGGCAACGCCGAACTCTAAGGCCTGATAGAGGATTAGTGCACCTATCAATAACTGCAATGCAGATGAAAACATCATCAAATCTCTATTCTCCCGATTAAGGGTGTAAATCGAGGCCATGCCTGCCAGCAATCCAAGAAATGCCAATGCCAAACCTGCATCCCTAAGATACATGACCCAAAGCATGGGAAGACTGCAAACCGATACCAAAAGTGCTGACTTACGAAGTACTTCCAATTCAAATGGAATATACCATTTACTGGCCAAATCTCCACTCATGTCGCCGCCTCCGTAGCATTCGAGCCCTTGACGAATGACCAACTGAAGACCATCAGTATGAGGAATATGACAAACGACCAAGCAGCGGCCAAACCCAATGCTCCGTCTTCATAGACGAGATCGAAAACGTAAGTGATGAGAATATCTGTGCCGCCTGGTCCAGTCCATAGGTTGGGCCCACCTGCAGTAAGCAGGTAAATGACATTGAACATGTTGAATGTCCAAATGAAGCCCATCAAAGCCAACGGCATAACAGTTGGTTTGAGTAAAGGCAAGGTAATGTGTCGAAGCCTAGACCATTCTCCAACCCCTTCTACCTCTGCTGCCTCATGTAGATCTTCAGGAATTGACTGTAGGGCCCCACTGATACTCATCATCATGAAAGGAACTCCCAACCAGATATTGACCAGTATTACCATGGTCTGCGCTTCAGTAACACCGGAGAAGAAATCCGTTTCAGTACCAAGGAACCAATTGACAAGTCCTTCTGGATGAAACATTCCTTTCCATACCAAGACGGAAATGTACGAAGGAATAGCCCAAGGGAGCAGTAACATGGTACGATACATCATCTTGCCTCTTATCTTTTGATTGAGAAGTAAGGCCAAAGCCCCCCCTAAACCTACGTGGAAGAAAACATTGAGTACAGTCCAAACCAAAGTGAACACTATGACTCTGAGGAATCCTTCAGAAGTGAATACCTCGACGAAGTTGTCTATTCCATTGAACTCCTCATCACCAAGAGCTTCTTCTTTGGCATCGGTGAATGAAAGCACCATTCCATAGGCTACAGGATAGAAACTCAGAACCGCAAGAGCGAGAACTGCTGGTAGAACGAATAGTAACCCATGACGGTGACTGCGGTCTCTATCTTTCCAGCGCAGCCAAGAGAACAAGGCAAGCAAAGAGAGAACTATGCTTCCTATGGCATAGAATATCGGGGCACTGCTTGGAGGTTCTGGAAGTACATCCTGCGTACTCGATACGACAGTAATTGTATGCTCAAACGATTCTGTACCATTCAGAATAACCGTCAATGGTACTTCTTCATCAACTGCAAATCCCGTCAAATCACAACGTATAGCAGCCTTGTCATCTGAAGTGAAAATCGCCCATGGCAGTCCTAGATTATCTCTGTAAATCGGTATCCAATTATCCCCCGAATCATTTGATGTCCAGCAATCATCATACCACTCACCTGCCAATGGTTGTTGCAGTGATTCGTTGTATTCGTCGCTGAGAAAAATACGCGAATGGTCCTGCCCATCTACAATGATAGTGAGTTGCCCTTCATCTGGAACGGAAACGAATTCGATTGTCAATCTGACGCGTTTGAATCCCCCTGAATTTGGGTCGTGATCAAGGCTGAAATCTTGTGCAGCAGAAATCGGAACCATGAGTAGCAGTATCACGCCCACAAAAACGAGGAACCTCATGACTCCAACTCCTTAATCAATGCTGTATTCGCTTCACTCAAAGCCTGTGCAGGAGTCTTTGTTTCAAGATAGGCATTCTCAATTGCAGTAGGAAGATGAGAGTATATCTTGGTCATGGCCCTGCTGGTTGGTGCAGGAAAACCATACTTTGCCTGCTCGATGAATCCTGCTAATACCGTATCTTCCAGCAACTCTGCATCACCGTACAATGATTCTGAAACCGGCATGGTACGAGTATCCTGAGCAGCCTCTTTCTGTACTATTTCACTGGATAGGAATAGAGCAAGACTCACTGCTGCCTCTTTGTATGGGCTTTGCTTAGAAACTGACCAACCCTTGAAACCGACCATCGGTGACATTCGTAATCCTGTTTCGGAAACTATCGGTAATAGTGACTGCCCCAAATCCATCTTTGCCTTCTCATAGGTCGGCCATTGCCAAGGGCCATCGATGATCATTGCAGCCCTGCCTTCAATGAAATGGTTCTTCATAGTCTCAATATTGGTTCCAGTAGGAACGATTTCATGTTCAAGTTCAAGATCTAACCAGAATTCTAAGGCTTCAGACGAGCCATTGGAATCCAAACTAGGGTTACCCTCTGAATCGAATAATTGGCCGCCGTATCCACTATTCAAAGCAAACCAGCGATAGGGGTCTTTGATGGGAACAGAAAGGCCAACCTGTTCGCCAAATGTCAATTGTTGAGCGGCATTGAGCAAATCATCAGTGCTCCAATACTCATCAGGATATGCAAGTCCTTCCTCATCGAACAATGCTTTGTTGTAAAACAAAGTGACACAATCCTGAGACACAGGTAGAGCAAGTAACTCCTCTCCATGTCGCATCGATTGCAAAGCTATTGGGTCCCAAACATCTCTCTGTATTGGTGTCAACCAAGGCCTAAGATCCTCTAAGAGTGGACTGCCACGGTCTCTGATTGGTCCTATACTTCCCAACTGATCATTCGAGAACCTCATCAAATCTGGTGCTTCTCCACCCAATGCTGCTACCTTGTAGGCATTTACTGCCTGTAAGAAAGGCTTGGGTTCAACCACCAACTCTATCTCTGGATTTGCATCTTTCCATATTTCCAAGGAGTCAAGAAACCCTTCTTCTTCCTTTGAATCAACTTCATATGTTGACCAAATTACTAATTCAATCTTGGAACCAACATCGGAATCTGTTGAACCTTGTTCGGCATTATTGCCTAGACAACCGCTGCTGAGAAACAGCAGAGATACCAAGAACAAGGTGACTGCCCTACGATTGGCCACATCCAAGCGAAACTGCGGGATTGCTTCAGTCCTTTGGGTGGAAATCCTCGCCAAATAAGTGGTTCCAGATATCCCTCAAGTCGCGGCTCTCCACAACAGGAACTCCTGCATCTGCAAAAGCAGAATGGGACGATTCACGGCTAGGATTGAATCCAATGAAACTTGAACCATCTACTTGCATGGACAAATCCACCTCGCTATCGCCGACACTGACCAATTGTTCCGCGGTCAAGTCATGCATCTCTAGGAGCCTATGAATCGCACTAGCTTTGTCGTGTGCGCTGACCCGCATGATACCCTCGTCGAGCAACAGCCCATCATCGTCAAATTTGAAGCCATTAGCTATCCAATCATCGACTTTGAGCATTGCAGCGATTGACGAAACGAACAAGTCTACGCCAGCACTGATGATAACCACCAAGATGCCTCTTTCCTTCAGAGCCTGAACTACTTCACGAGCACCTGGTATCAATTTGAGTCCAGAGTATGCCCTGAATAGTTCGTCCCGATGAATCTCTTCTTGAACAGATTTCCACAGAGCGATGTCATAGCGCATGAACTCTTCATCATTGATTTCTCTAGCGATGAACTTGGCCAACATCTCTCCGGTATCAGTGCCAAAATGATCGTGTAGTGTACGCCAAGATGATACTGCATCCGCAAGGACGCCGTCACAATCAAAGGCAACACAACGAACACTGGTCAACACATCACCTACCAATGGAGACAAGCAATCCTAGGACAAGCCTAGGCTAATCGAGAGTGGTCCACCCCCTGCATTGCAGGGGGGGAGGACCTGTTTCTCCTATTCTTGCTTTGACTAGCCTCAGATCTCGAGGTTCCAGGTCTTCAGCACACTTGCAGTACCCAATCCAACTGGCACGTACTTCAGAGTGACACGAACGCCTTCGGTTAGCAACTCTCCACTGCTATCAGTCATACTGATGTGGATTGCATCACCGTCTCCGAAAGTGGATGTACACTCAGTAGCAGAATCACAGACGATACTGTCTGAGAAGGTGACGAAACTATCCGAATTGACCGGAGCGAATCCGTACACACCCTCAGTGTTGTCCAATCTGAATGACTCAATCTGACTACCAGAGGCATTGACCCACTCGACCATGACCACGGTTGCCTGTGTTGCAATTGGCTCCTTAGCGCTAGTGACCTGAATGGACCAATAGCCGTTGGTGCCTGGATCGACCTTCTCAACCTTGAAACCGATTCTTGGAACCGACTTGCTTGGCTGATCTGCCAAATCGCTTGCCCACACGTAGACAACACCAGACAGAACCACAGTGATCGCAACCATAAGGATGGTAGCGATAACTGGGCTGACAGCCTGTTCGTCATCAACCATGGATAGAGCCTCTAGTTCCTCCTCATCCATGCGGCGGCGGCTGCTTGCCAACATCAATCCAGCGACGAATAGACCAGCAGCGCTGATGGCTGCGAAGCCTGGTGCAAACGATGGCACAGACGCTGGTGAGATGGTGTCTACCATTACAGGTAGTTCCTGTCCGGAATCAAGGATACCATCTGGGTCCGAATCGATGGTCGAAGTGAACATGACGTTGTTCAACCAATTCTGGTCTTCTAGGGCAGGTCTACGCTGGGAGTAGACATCAGTTGCAGTTGAGTATCCAACAGTTCCTGGTGAACTCCATGGCGACAGCGTTGCCTCCGCCTGATGCGCTGGCGGAACATTGCTAATGAAGTCGCTTGGGGTTGCAGCCGATGGGCTTGGACAGGCTTCTGCCTTGCAGGTCATGACATCGACACGTGCACCAATACGGGTGGTTGTCTCTTCAATCAGAACCTTGCTGGTCAACTCCTCTGACTTGCCATATGCTGGTGGCACGACGTAGTAGGTGTCTCTGACAGTCAATCCCTCTGCACCATCACTTAGGAAGGATACCTTCAGCAACTGATCGTACTTGTATGGTCCCTCATCACCCTCGTGCTTGACGGTGACATCGACTGGTACGTGAGTACCCGGCATGATGAACTGTACACTGTTGAAGTTAATTCCCTCGTCGACATCAAAGAGGTAGTCAGCGACCTTCTCTGGGGTGTTATCGACCTTGATCTTGAACAACTTCTCAGTGCTCTCTTGCTTGTAGTTAGCCGAGGCCAGATTGTAGTTAGGGATGTACGAAGGTTCATCTTCAGTATCGCTTAGTGTCAAACTGATTGCACAGTATTCATCCATGCTTGGCGGTGGCTCCTGATGGATACCATTGTCGTCCAAATAGTCCTTCTCTTCTGGTGGAGCGTTGGTTGTTGCATCCTGAATCAGGGTGAACTTGATGTGGTCTCCTACAATCTCGATTGACTCGAAGTACTTGTCAACATCACAACTGCTGCTGAGCTCTTCCCATGTCCAGGACAGATCCTCATGGTAGTGGTCGTTGTCTTGCTTCATTCTAGAGAGGTTGAAAGTCAACTCATCTGTGTTCACACATTCTCCATCTTCACAACCAGTGTCTTCCAATACGGTCACTGACCATGGTGTTGGAACCGACTCACCAGTTCCATCGGTGATGTAGCTGTCTCCAGCTATTAGGTATGGTAGAATCACTGGGACATCGTTAACAGGGTTGATGGTGAAGGAGACATCAACTGTATCCGCAGCATCGTTAACTGATGCTCCGTCAGACAGAGACATTGTGATAGTACATACGCCACCCAACTCATTCTCCATACTCTCGTTAATCCACAGCTCGTTCAGTGAGACCTCTACGGTGAAAGCAATACAGTTTTCGTCGACAGTTGCGCCCCATGTGTAGATCTGTGGTACATCCTCTGAGTTAGCCAAGGTTTGGTTCTGCTCATTGTACTGGTCTGTAATGAATGGTGAGCTGATTGTTGAACCGAGTGTCTTCTTGGTTGCTACCCATCCTTCATCAAGCATGTTGAGGTTGTCGAATTGTTCGGATCCCGAGAGCTCTAGTATACAATCACTGCGTGCACTATTACAGATAATCGGCTTGTCGTTGACGTTGTTGACAGTCACCTTGAAGGTCACACTGTTTGTCAATCCGTGGCTGTCCTCAACGGTCAAATCGATGAGGTAAGTTCCGAACTGGTCGTCTGCTGGAGTTATTGTCAACTCATGGCCGCTCAGACTGACACTCAGTAGAGATGCCTCGTTGGTTGAATAATCATCAGCGTAGGTCCAGGTCAGGTCAGCCGCAGCATCCTGCAAATCATCAGCCTTGTCTGTCAAGGAGATTGTGTGCGCTCCAGAATCCTCATCATACTCGACATCGCTGATTCCAGAGATGACTGGACAAGCACGTACGATGTTGATGGACTTATCACGGTTCTCGGACATGTCCAAGTCAGCCAGAACGCCCCAGTCATCTTCACAGCCATCAGGTGCATCGACCTTGACTGTGACAGTGTACTCGTCAGCAGCACTTGGTGTGGTGCTGCCGATGAATTCTCTGTAGTTGAGGCGCTTGTCATCTAGTGTACCATCGGAAAGGCTAGCCTGTCCGAGAGTCAACTTGATGTGTCCTGTACTTGGGTGGGAACTAGCAATGATACCATCATTCTCACCCAAGACCACTGCACTCAAGCGAACCTTGTCGCCGTCAGCTGGGGAACCGATGCAACTCCAAGGAATCTTGACCTCGGTGTTGGTGTTTTCGCTCCATCCAATGAAAGCCTGCATGTTCTGACAGGAGTCTGCTACCCAGTTAGGGTCGGAAAACTTCCTCAGTCCCCATGTGTAGCTCGTTACTCCCTCGTTTGGTGAAGTATCGCCATTCTCTGCCCAGAACGCATAATCAGCAGCGTGGTTGAAGGTCGGTGTAGTTCCGTCCCACTCCCAACCAGAAGTGCTTCCTTGACTTGCTGAATCGATGAATATCAGCAGTTCTCCGGCGTTCATGTCAACTCCAGTTAGTGCGAGGTACAGGTTGGTCTGATCCCAAGTCACCATGAAGTCCTCTCCGGCGCCATCGCTGGATACTACTCCAGGTCGTGCATCATCGGCAGGGTTCTTCTCATTACCAGTCCAATCACTAAGGTCTCCCTCGTCTCCCGCAGTGTCAACCGAAATTGCATCGCTCCTCATGTCAGGACTGACGTAGGCTACGTTTGAGCCACCCTCAGACTGAATCAGAAGACCAACATTGCTGATCGCTGAAGCGGTGTGGGTCACATCCAAATCGAGGAGATTGGCCTCATAGATTTCACCAGAGCTCGAGACACTGATCTTGTTCAAATCCAAGGTGTTTCCAACACTGGTAATCTTAGTGTTATCACCTGCGTAGATCTGCACATCAGCATCGCTCCATGTCATGTTCTGGATATCTCCAATTGCCTTATCTTCGGCATACAGTCCGGTACCGCTACTGATGGTTCCACCATTCCAGTCGAAATCACCATCAGTCTCGCCGTCAATGTGAATACCTCGAGCAGAATCAGTCGATAGGTTAACTAGATTCAAACTGCCTCCACCGGTGAAGTATATTCCTACACCGGTTGCGGAGGTGGTCACAAGACTTGCTCCGTCAGAGGATACATCGACGTTGTCGAGGTCAGCGCCATAATCATCGGCTGACAACATAGCGTTGCCAATCAGACTCAGACTTCCGCCGATTTGCTCGTAAGCCGTGGTGAATCCTGTAATCGAGGTACCATTCAGCACAACGTCATCATTGCTTCCGGCAACATCGAATCCTGTACTGTAGTAGGTGCTGGAACCGCTTCCTGCTGCCTCTACGGTTATTGTTCCGAACATGGAGGATGGGTGCTGACCACAGTGGTAGTCGTAGGTTCCAGCCGTGTTGAACTGACGAGTGTAGGTTGAACCTAGGTTCAGAGGGGTCGAATCCCACAGCGGAGCACCGCTTGCGGTATCATTGGATACTGAACTGTGCTGGTAGTTGCTACCAGGTGCATACTCCTTCAATCTCCAGCGGATAGAATCACCCTCGGTGATTGTTACGTTCTGCGGAGAGAAGTAGGTAGACATCATGTTCACTGTGTAAACCATCGATCCAGTTCCTCCAGTTCCAATCAGGTTGCTTCCTGAATCCTCGATGTCGCATCCGTCAGTAACAATAGCATTAGCCATCAAAGTGATGGTATTGCCACCAGAGGTAAAGGTGGATGAACCACAGTCCTCAGCCCAGATTCCAACTGCACCGACCGCTGTGCGGCCGCTGCTGCTAGAGATGGTGTTGTTAGTGACCGATATATCGTATCCGTACCTGATTCCATCAACTAGAATTCCACCATCGGCGTCAACTAATGTGTTTCCATCGATTTCACCATATCCATTCCTGACGTAGATTCCTGCATCGGCTGCGCTTGCCAATCCAGTGATTGTGTTGTCTATAATCTCGAAGTCAAGTGCGCCACGTAGATATATCGCTTCTTCGGCATTTTCAATGGTGTTTCCTTCAATTAATGTTCCTGTTGTTCGGTAGTCCTGAGCATATATACCATAGCTGGAAATTCCTGAACCTGTGTGAGTATTATTCCTGACAATCGTGTCATCAGCGTAGCTGAGCGATCCGAACCAGATGTCGTAAACACCGTTATGGAACAAGTTGTCCTCAATGAGCATATCGTCAGCACCATAGTTCGAGGCACTAATTCCCCAAGTGTTTCCACGCCATGCACGTACAGATACTGCACAATCGTAGAACTTGTTGCCAGTAATCTCAGCATCATTTACTCCTCCATTGTGCACACAGTACTCATCATTGGTCAGAGCAGTGATACCAGGAATGACTCTGGTGTTGCTGACTATGGTGTTGTTTACAACCACGAAGTGGTCAGGCATCCAGTTTCCATTCTCATTGGCTGCTGCAATGGTAGAAAGGCCGATGAATCTACTGTTCTTGTACCACGGGTTAACATCAGACCAAGAGTAGTATCCCAACTGGAATCCGTTAGCATCTCCATCCTGCTGTGTTCCAGACATTGCGATAAAATCACTATTGTCAACATACAACTTAGCGTTGTATGGGTAAGTTGCTCTCCATGCAGTTCCACCGTAGAAACTGTATGAACCTGTCATGATGACAACAGAGTTATTCCACTCGTTCTTGTTGGTTCCACCGTCGATGTACATTAGCGGAGCGTCAACCATGATGGCTTTGTTGTTCATGTTGGAGACAACACCGCCATAGTATCCGTACTCGGTTATTGAACAACCAGTTCCACAACTTAGTGTCCTGCTACCGCTTGTACTGAGGTATGGGGAACCGCTGGCACATTGCGCCAACATGGTGTAAGACGTGCTGCTGAAGGAATAACATACTCTAGCATCGAACTTGTTAACCAGGTCCACACTCTCAGTGGACGGTGCATTAGCATCTAGTGTTACGCTGTCGTAGTAGTAGCGGAAGTCACCGACTGATGCAGAGTAGGATCCTACCTTCGCAGCCACACCCAATTTGTATCCGCTTAGTGATGGGTTGGTTAGGCCGTTCTTGTTAACGATTGAAGTATAGTACCTCAGACCCTGAGCGACACCAGTTGAATCAGTCTCTCCAGATCCGGTTAGTTTACTGCTACCGTCGATTAAGTAGACATCTACCTCATCAAGAGCATTGCTGTCAGCAGTGATGATCGCATCTAGGCTGCGAGCACGCTTGAATTCACCATTACCTGTCACGGCAACTGTACTATCGTCGACCGTTCCATCAACGAAATCCACAACACTCGAACCAGTAATCTTGAAATCGACAGTATTGGTGAAATTGCTGTCAACAAGTTCTAAATCTCCACTTCCAGCGGTTTCGATTCCAATCGCATTGCCACCAAGATGAAGGTTTTCGAAGGACCTGTCAGTATTTGTCAGCCATCCATATTCAATAGCTGCTCCAGCACTTCCAGTGATGGTCCCGCTCAAATCACCTGAAACATCCTTCTGGTATAGAATTCCAGCATTGTTTTGGTTGTTCAGTGCTATGTTGTTGAGGTTTGCCTTGCCACGACCTGTGTAGGTCACCTTGATACCATTCTCTCCGTTGTTAACAGTCAAGTCTTCGAAAGACATCGAAGATGCACCTGTGATTTCTACTCCACTGGTGGTTGGACTGTTCACGGTCACATTTTGGACATCTCCAGCTGCAGACCCACCAGCAATCTCGATACCAACATCTGCACCGCTGATAGTTCCATCGGTGAAGGATGGTGTTCCTGACTCGCGTTGCCAGTCTCCCATGACATTGTGGTCATCCGAAGTTCGTGACACAATGTCAATACGATCCTGATAGTAATCTGCACGGTTGTGTAGAACGTCAATGTACAAAGTTACAGTCTGGATATTTCCAGATGTTCCGGAGTTTGTTCCAATATTCTCGAGATCGAGGATAGGCATTGCAACCCTAGCACCCTTTCCAGATGAGATATAGTATGGATTGTTGTATGCATAGTTCGCACAAACGTTGTAGTTACCCCACAGTCCATTGAAACCTTCTGGAGGTGTGTAAGTACTGGAATACATTGCATGGTAGCTTCGGTAGTAAAGGCCCCAGTACATGTACGGATAAGTTATGGTACCAGCAGAGACGTCTCCAGCATCTTCAAAACGGAATCCAAAGTTGTCGGGATAGTCATAGTTTCCGTTGCTACCATAGTGTGAAGCATATCTTGCTAAATAATACATATAGTTGTAAGTGCTAGAAGCTGGGTTTCGACTGTATCCATAGTAGTTGCAGTCATATCGACCCCATCCACTGTAATCGGAGTTGTCAGAGGAAGAATCGCTCCAGTATCCTGCACTGTCCTTACCAGCTTGATCGTAGGAATAGTTGAACTGAGTTCCATCATCCAAGGTGACTTCATAGCGCATTCTATCGTACATCATGTAGTACTTTTGGGTATAGTAATTGTAGCGTGGATGGGCATTTCCTCCACCATAGATGGAGTTGAAACCAACCTGCATGTATTGCTTGTCAGAATCAACCTGAGCGCTCAAATCGATTGCATGAGTGGTCCAACCTGTAGCCTCGCCGGACAAAATTGTGCTTCTGAAGATGCTTGGCAATGACATGCCTCCTTCGAATTCTACACCAACATCGTTGTCAATCAATGTAAACCCATTGACAGTTGGCGCTGCATTCTTGCACATAATTCCACGAGCTGCGCTGGTTACGGTCAAATTCTTCAAAGCAGTGGTTGTTCCCTTGAACCAAACACCGGTTCCGGTTCCATCACTGTTGACGACACTTGAATTTTCTGCAGTGAATGTTCCACCATTGACCATGACCGTTGCCATATCCTTGCTGTTGGCTGTATCTCCGTAGGCTACTGAGCCATTAATCATCACAAGGGTTGCACCCTTATCGAGAATGATTGCACCCATAGCAGAACTGTCAGAACTGTCCTGCCAGATTTGTTTGACGTACGAAGCATCCAAGGACAAGGTTCCACCATTTCCGATCACCAAGTGCACAGGATATATTCCCAGACCGGCTTTCAATTCAGAACCAGACTCCAATATCAGGCTTCCACCATTACTGATAGTCAAGACTGGAGAAATTGTAGCATCGCCGCTGACGATGAACTTTGCGGACTCCGTCAACTTGATAGAACATCCATCAAGGTGTAGATCGTCCTGTATCGATATTACTCCATCATCGATCAAGAAAGTACCAGCACCCAGTCCATCATCGAACTCATCCCTATCCTTCATGCTTTCATTCTGCGACAGGTAGAGGCAGTCCATTCCTGAATCGCTCAGCGCGATAGGTGGCTGAGATAGACGCAGGTGTGTGGTATTGCCAATTGCGAATGTAACATTCAAAGTACTGTTCATTCCAGCTGGTCCAGATGCATCGAAGTATACACCACTAACGGTCTGAGAAGTCAAACTGGAACCAGATAGTTCAGTTGTCAAAATCCATACCTCGGCCTCACCGCTTCCATCTGTAACCTGGGTACCAATATAGTCCCCATGGACATCATCTGGTGGAGTATAAGTGGAAACTGCGATTCCGCCCTTATTAATGCGCACACCAGCCTTCTCCTTGTAGGTGACTACTGTTCCAGTTCCACCGAAGTTGACCTGCCCGCTGGACATGGTTATAGCAACCCAACAAACAGTGTTTCCGGCCCACGAACCATCCGTGCTAGTACAATCGTTTCCACGCCATGTGACATCAATCAATGAGATGATACCATTTGTTTCGCTTTTAGCCACATAGTTACCCAAAGCAGTCTGACCTGTTATGTCTGTATTTCCTAATGAAACCTTGGAGTTGCGCGCGTAGACGATGTTGTTTGAACTGAGGCTAGTTGCAATACTTGCTTCGTTCAATACAAGAGTGTTAGGTGCTGCACTGCTACTACAACTGCTGCTGACGTAAGCGGTATCTGATGTATCGTTTAGGTCCACATTGGATAAATAATAGTTGAATCCGCAACCGGAAATACCTATTCCTCCCGCCATCAAATCGCTGATTTTATGCGTATCCGTGCTTGGGCTGTTTCCAGAAAATAATAGGTCACCGCCATTCAAATCGATATCACTACCAGTAATTGCTGATCTAGCAACGTTCAATCCATTAGCAGATACATCAGTAAGTGAAGCATCAAAACCACTAGGTCCGTTTGTGTTGGAACTGCTTCCACCAGGGTACAAAGAAATCGATGATTCCACATCAACATCATCCAATACAAAGGTCATTGCATGAGATTCGGAGTATGGATAGTCATCTGAGGTGAAGTTAGTCAACTCTAGGTGTCCTGATCCTCTGTGGAGGATGTCGTGATGTCCATTTGTAGTTCCGCTCCAAATTGCTGAAACGTTCCTTAGAGTTACATCTGACAGCTTAGTGAGTACAACGTTCTTCTGCGCGTCAGTAATGCTGACATTCTCCATGAAGAGGCTTCCGCCACTACCCGACGAGTCAGAGGTCACTGCACCACCGATAGGATCATTTCCAGAGTTACATCCGTCCATTTCTCCTTCTGTCAGAGAAACATCGGATCCTGCTGGGAAACTGAAACAGCTGTCGCTTGCATCCGATACCTCGAAATTACTGATTGCGAATGCTGTTCCCTGACCACTACCGTGGGAAATCGCTCCGCCTACATTCTTGAAGGCGACATGCCGCATAGTGAAGTTTCCAACATTGGAGTTGCTGCTTGGACTGCTTCCATGTCGGCTACCTGCAGATATAGCATAGTCAGTTGTGTTTGCAAAGGTAGTGTAGTTGAAGACGTGCCTGTCATCGGTCTGAGTGGGAGTACTGCAACTTCCAGTGAAGGAGATACCCTTCCAGGACTGTTGATTCTGTCCCTCAAAGAGGATGCCATTGGAATCTCCAGTACTGGAGTTGGTTCCAGAATTACCCTGTAGAGTCATTCTGTCACAAGAGCCATCAAAGGAAATTCCCTTACCCTGTGCGACCTGAACCACTACACCTTCCTCGATGTTGAGGTTAGCATTGATTGAAAGATAATCTCCTGAAGGGTTAATGCGAATCGGGCTGTCGATGAGATCCCAAGATGTATCTGTAGTTATATCAGCATCGATATCGGTGCCTCTTCCCTCAAACGGCATGGTTCGGTAGCGTACGCTGCAGTCAACAGAAGTGGTATCATAGCAGGTGTATGAGTTGTATCCACCCCACCATGGAGCGATTAGCCCGGGTCTACTTACTGCATTGCCAGTAGCTCCGATTGGCAAGTCAGGCATGTTGCTCCACCAAGTTGTCATCCCACGCACTGGAGCGGTTGAGGCTGTCTGGCTGAAGTACATTCCTCCGAAACGGCTGAGCATCACCTTGTTGGTAGAAACAGTACCGTTGTAGGTGGTTCCGAAGTACTCGAAAGTGAAATCATCAGGCATATCGATGTTAGCGTCGCAACTGGCCATGTTGTTGACCCACAAATAATTATAGCTGCAGGTGCGCAAGTTTGCACCACCACCGCTGGTACCAACTATTGCGGTCTTGTAGTTAACCAACTCGGTGAATCCTCCGGTATCGAAGGACTCCCAGCCATGGTTGTTACTGTCGGTGAAGATTCTGTAGTTGACATCGTGTGGGTTTCCGCCGACACCCTTTGACGTGGCGCCCATGTACCCAAGTTCAGGGCGCAGAGTATCTCCCTTAGTTCGTGTTTGGTCTTGATAGCCGACAGTTGCATAGTCGTAATACACTTCACAATCTGGATCGTAGTGGAACTCAATCTCATTCGTAGTATCATACAATCTTGCCTGTACATTACATTGGTAATTTTGATTGTAGCCCAAATCGTGCCATTCCACAATGAAGACCTTCTTTGGCCATGCAACTTCAAAGGTGGCCGCAGTAGTCTGTAAAACGTTTACACCGCTTGCCGCCGTTGAAATATCTTGAGCATGGATGTAGTACGAAACTGAACTCCCGCGCTCTATGTCAGATAACGATGCGGTCCATTCACATTTATCCACCACACAGTTGCTACGGGTATCATCAGGAGACAATACCTTGGTCTGCTGGGTTCCAACATTACCGTCAGCATCTGTAATTGTGTAATAGAGAGTTGGTCCAATACCTGGTGCGGTGGAGGTATTCAATCCAGATGGTGGTTCTCCTCCATCCGAAATCTCGAACGAGAAGGTCCTATCTCTAGAATGACTGTCCATCATAGTAGAGTGAACAACCTCAGGGTCGAAAGTATCCGGCGCTGGCGCGACCTTGCTTACTTTGTAACTCATTACGCCAGAACTAGCCATTCTACCATAACCTCCCGAGGACAGAGCGAAACCAGTCCACCTGTAGTTTTGATGGTAGACATAGTAGTACCCAGATGAACAAGATGGGTTGGCGCTGTTTGAACGGAAGAAGGAGTAAAATCCATTACTACCTACGCACATCCAATTGGCTCTGCTAGACGCGTATGTACCGTTGAAATCAAAGTGACCGACAGTTCCGTTCATATCTTTATCTAATTCGATAGTCCAGGCCTTGGTCTGACCATATGTAGAGCGGTGAGTCTTTGTGTCTCCACCACTCAATTTTTCTGCGATACCAGTAGCAGTGCCAAGTCCAACAACTCCCCAGTCATTTGAAGAATTATCATAGTGGTAAATCAAACTCATTCCCGGACCATTATTGCCAGAGACAGTGATGTATCCGCCTACATCCTTGTGCTGATATGTCTTACCAGATTGTGTTCCACCGAATTGGGAGTAGTGAGGTGAAGTAGTCCACTGAGTTATCCAGTTGCTGTAGTAGTTAGTAAGAGAGGTAGTTGTATAGAAACAGTGTGTACTGTATGCAGTTCCACAGTTACTTGTGTCGAACTCGAATATGAACTCGTCGTTATCGTCGTAATAAGTCATCTGCCTGTCGAAGTATCCCCCTTGACCTTGATTATAGTTGCTTCCAGCATAGACGTCAGTTGTCAACACAACAAATTTCTTTGCGTCTCCAGCATTCGTAACATCTTCAACTTCAAAGTTGTAAGGTGTGGAAGGAGCGGATGCGCTACTTGACGAACCGGTTCCTCCAACGGGATCAGTTGCGAAATTGTTTCCATTTGGATTCATTCCTGCAGTCCCTGCTAAATCTTGAAATGCCCAGAAGTAATCCACACTGTCTCCAGTACTAATACTAGCAGTAGTTGCCTTGAAGCGGCAATCCTTTGAACAGGTGCCAATGGAGGTTGCTGCAACACTACTGTATGCGCCACCGTTAACACTGTAGTATAGATGTGGCTTACCAGAGGATGTTGTATCGATACCAACTGGGTCCGAGAGAGTGGTGAAGAAGGTACGGGCACCCTCCGCGTAGGACTTTGATTCGTATGGTATGAATTCGGATGATGGTGGTGTAGTATCAGAACCTCCAGTATAGGTAATCTCGAGGTATCCGTTATTGGCGCCAGCGTGGTTGGAGTATTGGCTGATGTAATTGTTGTTGCTGTTCATGTAGCCCATAGCAATAGCGCTATTGTTGGTCAATGCACTAATGACATCAGTGGCTCCACCGGCAGTCAAAGTTACCGTCTTCCAACCTGTACCAGTAGTGAGGGTACCTACACTCGGACTGTTCCATATCGAACTGACCATCTTCGATGTTTTGGTGAGGTAAGTGTTGCTCCAGTCAGTCCCTTGTCCAACTAAGTCGGAACTACCCAAACTGGTACTCGTACAAGTTCTCGTAGTGACCTGGTAATTGTATCTCACATCTGAACCGCAAGACTTCAGGACCTTAACATCGTAGTTACTCGTACCGTATGAGTAATGATATTGTACATACTGCACCCACTTGACGGTACCGGTGGCTGTCGCGCCCGTAGGTAGATTGTTGGAGCTAGTAAATTGATACTGGCTCCACGGAAGATTGTAGATACTTCCATAATACCTGTAAAAACGTCGGGTGTCGGACGTATAGCACCAGTTTCTGTAGGTTTGACAGTATCCACCTCTATCGGAACCTGTGAGGCCTGTCTGTGTGACTGATGGGTCAAGGGATAGCGGGAAGGTACGGTTCTCATCCATCAACCAAGAAGTCTCGACTGCAGTTGTGATGAAGACAAAACCATCCTCAACGCTAACGAAGAATGTGGCGATGTAAGGTTCATCTGCTCCTGCTTCGAATACCACTGGAGGGGGTATCTCTCCAATTTCATAACCAGTCTCGATATTGCGGATACTCATTGTCCCATTAGTTGTGAGAATCTCATTCTCAACCATCTGGTCTCCAATGAACAAGGCGTATCCAGCAGGTAGGCGCATCATTTCTCGCAGTCCGAACCAATGGTCAATCTCCTCAACAGTAGGCTGAGCACGAATAATCAAATTCTGCTTGACGCCTGATGAGGTGACCTCGTAATCTAGATCGAAATCCTGAGCGACTGGATAGCGAATTGCGTTTCCTCCAACGCTGATTGCGTCATGAGAAGGAGCGGCTCGGTAAATCATTGGGTGCTCTCCATGCGTATCCAATGTCACGACTTGTGGTGCAATACCAGTCACCAGCGGATCCTCATTCGGGTCCAACTTAATGACGACACCAGCGCCAACATCAGCAGGGAAGTATGTCTCGAATTTGTTCTCGGTCACTTCCCAGCCATGTGCATTGGCCTTGATGTTGACATCGATATCTTTCCAAACACCGTTGTCAGCATAATGGAGTGGGTCGCTGCTAGTCAGCAACTTAATTTCACCATCTTGCGCGAAAGCTTTCTGGTTCCAATTTCGCATGCCTTCTAATTCGTTCTCAAGACCATACTCCCAGTTAACTGGTTCTATCTGTTCAGGCAAATGGAAAGGATCTGCTTTCTCTTCTGCCATCTCTGACTCATTCGTATAGTCAGTCTCGCTCGCTGGAGCCACTACACTGCTGAATGGCATCAATGCCATCAAAGCGCAGAGGAATAGGGCACTAAATAGCCCTCCCCAGATTGTTGTCTTCTTCATGTTGTTTCCTATCATATTGTCATCAACCCCGTATACGGACCGTATGCAAGCCTTGGGAGAACTTGCGACACTTATGAGCATTGGGGTACAGAATATTTGAAAAAACGCCATACGGTTCTGAAATCGGCGTTTTTTCAAATACACTAATATTGTGTAAACTTGCTATAAATTAGTTCTAAGAAAATAAAAAGTTTTGGATATTGTATATCACTTTTCTGGGAATTCCTCAGCAGACATGAGCGCTGATCAATGGAACATTCATAACGTATATTCACATTACAATCAAACTATATTATTGCAAACCTGAATTATTCAAAGACTCTCAGTGAATAGAAAAAACACTACAGACAGTCTGTAAGCGACCAATCTAATCTCCAAGATAGACAATAACCATGCGCACATGGAGGATATCAAATGTGCAGATGAATCGATAACAACTGGTGACCGACTGGGGCATAGCCCAGCCGGCCAAACTCGCCCTCCCAATAGGGGGAACTACATCTTGTTTGCAAACAAGTAAGGAATCAGTAATCCCATTCCTTGCCTTCGCCACCTTCGCCACCACGGCTTAGGATGAAAGCTCCAATTCCGAAGGCGACAACAACGATTCCGATGATGACACCCCAAGCCCAGGTTGGAACACCCTGCTCTGCCTCAAGATCATCTCCCAAGGTTCCGTCAGTGTTGGTGTTTCCTGAGGAAGTGCCCCAGCGGTCGATTGTGGTGCTCGCATCTGTTGCCAGAATATTACCAGCCTCATCCTCTGCATAGATTGCAAAGTGGTAGACTACGTGAACGGTATCTGCAGGCTTGGAGACGTCAACCGATGTATCAGCCTTGTCAGCCTTTACGCACGAGAGGTCAGAAGTCACTCCTGTCTGACTGGCGAACATTGTTGCCGTGAACGGACCGTTCTTCCAACATACGTGGAATGACTCAGCATCACCAGCATCAGAAACGGTCAAAGCGATCTCCCAAGCGCTGGACCCATTGGTAACCTCACCAAAGGCGATGCTTGGTGCAGGATCAACTTCTGCATCTGCTGTTGCAGTGAAAGTACCGATAGATGGGTTCGCACCAACATCGTCGTTGGCCACACGTACTGTTACATTGAACACTTCTCCATGATTTCCGTTGAGAGTGTACTGTGTTGCACTAGTTGCAGACCCCGCGTTGAAGCAATCATCTGCCGAGGTACACACTTCGATGAAATCAGAATCTAGAAGTTCCTCACCATCGTTGGTCAAATTCCACTTAACGACAATCTGTCCGCCTGCAATGTTCTGATACCATGCATTGGCGATTCCATTTGCTGGCACCTCTCCAGTAGAAGCTGCTACATTGAAGATCGCAAGGGAGCCAGAAAACAATGTGCCTCCATCACCTGGAGTTCCATCCCAAGTAAACGACATGTGGGTTGAATTTACCTGAACTGCAGTTCCGTCTAGTACAGTGTCATTATAATTCGAATTGTCGTTCTTCCAGAACAAACCGTAATCTTCATCTGGAGTTCCTGGGAAGGTTACTGTCAAATACTGCTCAAGGACATCAGTTGTATCCATATGTGTCAGGCTCAAATCGAGTACATACATGGAATCCGCTTCAACTGAACCCAACTTAACTCCGGTTTCAGGAGTACCATCTGTGACATCGATAGTCCATGCAGAAACTGCATGATATGTCAAGAAATAATCTACCTGAACGGCCCCGTCTGAGGACCAGCCGAGGGCGTTATCGAGATTCCACGTCTTAACCTCAATGGTTGCTGAATCTTCTCCACCGTGTGAATCAGTAACGAGTACGGATACCGGCAGAGTAGTTGCCCATGTAATATCAACGATTGTTGAACAAATGCTAGTTCCCGTATCACTATTTGCATCAGCATTGCATTCGGGGATTGGGACGCTAATACCCTGATTTGTGACTCGAGACCAACTATAAGTCAGCGAAAAGCCTGTGATATCCTCTGCATCGAATGCATTAGCGTTAAGGGTGACAACTTCTCCAACTCTGAGATCTCCCTGAGTCTCTAGAGATAGGGAAACTACCGGGTCATTGTTTCGTGCATCGAACATACCGTATGCATCGTCATTGGCTGAGTTCTCATCATCAGTGGTACCATCGCCACCAACCATGGAAACTACTGCTTCAACCTTGAACTTACCCGTGGGGAAGGTGTGTGCAACACATGCAAATCCGAATGGTAAACCTGCTGTATCTCCAATCTTTTCGTAGTTGTACGGAGGATCGACTGAAGTTGGGCACTCATTAGCCGTGTATGTATCTGGGGTATATGTTTCAGGGGGGACTGAAGTCTCAGCAGCTGATTTTGCGACCATATCGGTCACTGTGAAATCAACCTGCCAGTCATATGGACCAGTATCCGTACTACCTCGGTGTTCAACGGCGGCATACAACATACTGTATCCAACTACAATGTCCCCTTCGGGCACTACTGTGGTTGCTACACCCAGTCCGTCAGCATCGTATCCCTGTGCAACAGCAACAGAGGTTAGCGCTATGTCGTGGAAAGCACCCATGTATCCTGTGATATCATCATCATTGTTCGAGTTGTCATCATCAGTCTCAACAGTTACCTCACATATGTTCTGAGAAGAATTAGTCTCCCTAATTACGTTTCCATCGGCATCCACGGTCTCATCTTCCCATGTTTCTAGGCACTCAGATGCGGCACCGTAGATAGTGTAGTTCCTAACAACAGCAGAAATAATGTAAGATCCGTCTGCATTACCATCCACATCGACTGAACCACTGTGTGTCCATGACGACTGGTAACCAACCACAGTACGGGTTGCATTGCCATTTCTTGGGTCGCATTCACTATCATCTGCGGAAGTCCACACACCATCTCCATCGGTATCGTCGCAAGGAGCGGTCTGGTTGAAGAATACCTCAACTGTATCAGAAGTTCCTGCGGTTAAGGTGGAGGTTCCTGGACCGGGGACTCCATTTTCGGTGGACAAAGTTCCGGCTGGGCTCTCTGTGGTGATTAAATCGATTGTAACATTACGGGCGGACCAATTCTCTGAACCATCGGAAGAGACGGTCAATGTGTAATCGTGAATTCCTGCTCCGGACTGTGTATCGGAACCGTCAGCCCATTCAAGCGAGACTCCAATATCGTACCAGTTGACAACCTGAATTTCAACGATAGCCATGTTGTTGTCCTCATCGTCATCACCTTCAGGAAGATCAATCTCTACTGCGACGGTGTATGCACCGAGGGGAGCATTCCATGCAATTGGCGCTCCAGATGAATCTCTTATAGAGTATGAACCGCCATTCAACCAAGCGCCTGATTCGAGGCTAGTAGAATTACAAGAAATTGTATCACCGCAAATTACTGAGTCAGTCCACGACAGTGGGCTATCATCGTTTGTTCCTAAAACACCATCAGGTCCTGCGTCG
>CAZGIY010000006.1:0-37929 GCA_964526445.1 uncultured Candidatus Poseidoniales archaeon | reverse complement strand
GAGAAGAAGTACAAGTTGCGTAGGAATTAAGGGTGAGAAATAGAATCCAAATTGTCCATATTTTATGATTACATTGGGGGGTCATCCCTATGAGTAATGGCATGATGGCCAGCCATGCGTTCGCGCGGCCCTTGTTCGACACTGCTGATATCTTTACTAATGCTGAGTGCTTTATTCAGCGTCATGATTCCTGTAACTGCAACCACTCCTGTTTCTGGAACCATCTCTACTAATGTTGATTGGTCTGGCGACATTTTGCTCACCGATGACGTTTATGTTGAACATGGTGTTACACTTAATCTCAAACCTGGAACCATGGTCAATGCTGCCGAGTATTCAATAACCATCAATGGAACTTTGACGGCTACAGATTCAGATATTCTATCTACTCTTTCTAGCGATTCTGGTAATCACACATCTACTATCGGGATGTGGACGGGAGTAATCATCAATATTGGCGGTAGTGCAACATTGACCAATGTAAACATCAGCAATGCAAAGACAGCATTGAACATCCAAGGGTCAGCAACTTTGAGCGATGTTTCTGTTTCAGATTCGATTATTGGTGTCGAAGTTGATGGAACTGGGACGATAGATGATTTGTCCTGTACCTCCATCAATCTTGAATGTCTACTTGTGAAGGGGGCTGCGGATATCGATGGAGTTGTTGCTAATTCAGTAGGGTCTGGACTTGTATCGACAGGAGATATGGATGCAGTTAACATCGAAGTATCAGATGCAGGTGTAGGAATGTCGATAACTTCTGAAAGCAACGATTATTCTGCTTTGACAATTTCAGATACAAATACTGCACTTGTCGTAAGAGGAGTAACTACGGCTAGTGTAGATGATTTGAGTGGAACTGGAATACAATTGCTACTTGATTCCGGAGATAGTTCTGGTTTCGTATTGAGTAATGTAAGTGCAGACGCCAGCCGCGCAGTCAGGGCAGAGGGATCTGACTCATTAGTAATCAAGGACTCTTCTTTCAACGGAAGTAGGGATGGCAATTCAATGATCGATGTCAGTACTATCGGAACTTTCAGCATGAGTGATGTTGAATTGACTAATGCAAGCATTGCGCTTGATTTGAGAGGAAGCGGATTGCACACAATCGACTCTGTAGTTGCCGAAGCTGAAGATGTTGTTTTGAGTGCAACGGGCACTGGAGCGGTCTCATTAAGTAACTTTGCAGCGACTGCCGAAGGCCAAGGTATTCGAGTCAGCGGTGCAACTCTGGATGCAGAAGGTCTCAACATTTCAGGTGGCTTAGATACCACCATGGGAATTCGATTGGCTACTGGTGAGCATTCTCTTGAAGATGTAGTATTGAGCAGGCAGTATTCGGCTGCAGACACAACTTCTCTCGGAATTGAACTCGTGTGGGCGACTTTACTCTGTCAAGACATTACAATTGAGGATTATGCGAATGGCGTTCGAGCGTATAGGTCAAGTATGGGTTGTGATAATCTTGAAATCTCGGATGGTCGAGATACAGGATTGGAAATAGAAGGCTCGGCAGTTTCAGTATACGGGGTTCTTTCAACCAGTTTGCACGATATTGGGGCGAATTTGATTGATTCATCAACCTTGCACGCAGAGTCTTGGCAAAGTAACCTACATGATGATGTGTCGAACATCGATGCAGGCTCAACTGCTACAATTCGTTTCCTTGAAGCCGGAAATACCGCAGGCTTTGACGCAATTGGAGATGGGACCTTAGTTTGGGGCTCCAATGTTACTCCTACTCTTGCAGTATCAAATAGTCATCAGTTGATTGAAACATCAATCAAAACGGTTGACCTATCAGGTGACCCATTGGCTGCTGAAGTGCAAGTTGAAGGCTTCACTTTCTCTACTGGAGTTTCAGGAATAGTGACTATACCTCTACGTTCTACAGGAAGTCTTGTTGTTGCTACTAGCGGCTCTGCTGGTGCACAGGCCACTTTGATTGGCGGAGCCTCTGATCAAGAACTCGCCCTTCCAGCAATACCTGAAGGGGATTGGACTATCACTTCAGGAAACCACGTTGTACTTGGCCCATCTATTGATGGAGAATGGCATACAGTCAACGGAAATTTGACGATTGAAACAGGTGCTAGTTTGTTGTTGCAAGGGACCGCTTCGGAACCAACAGTTCTTGAAATGAGTGGCAATGATAGAATCTTCACAACTCAAGGAACAGGGCAATTGATTGGTGATGGAGGGGCCTTAATTTATGCGGAAATGAACGTAGACACTCAGTCTCCGTTCGCTGGTCAAGGAAATGGATTGTTCATAGATTCAGATGTTGTTTGGAATTGTTCCTCTTCTTCAGATATCACCCTAGTCAACTTCTTGTCAGATTTGAGTCTTGGAGATGATTGTGATGTTACTTTGACCAGTGGAATGATTATTTCAGACCCGCAACTTGGTAATGATGCAAGCCTATTGTTGCGTAGCGTTCTATCTATCGTGGTTTTGGATAAGGGAGATCCAGTAGTTGGTGCTACATTAGCCATTGACGGAGAGAGCTTTAGCAGCGATGTGAATGGAAGGGTAGTTTACACCTCTGATGCTAGGGAAATCACTGAGTCTGGAAGTACATGGGGTGGTTCGAAGACAGTAGTTATGCAATCAAATGGATTGATGGATATGATGAAGTGGGATACTAATTCCACGCTTTCTAAGACATTCATTGCCTCTACAGTTGATTCTGGAGTTCAAGACGATTGGGTCATTCTTGAATCTGCATGGAGTCCGTATTATCTAGCCGATGATTTGACCATTTCCGAAACTGCAACATTGACACTTAACGACAATGCGCAATTGGTGGTTGCAGATGGCGTAAGTATAACCCTTGAAGGAACAATAAATGCAGGTGCAGGGACAATCCAGAGTTCGGGTGCCACCCCTTGGAATGGAATAACTTTGCAAGGAGTTCAGGCTAAGTTGCATCTTGCATCAACCCATATTTTGGGAGCATTGTTACCAGTAACGGTCAACGGCGGAGAGGTTCTATCAGAAGGAGGCGAGTTTGCTTCAGGAACAGATGGATTGATTTCTGCTACATATTCAGGCTCTTCGGTTTCAATCACATTGATTGATTCGGAGTTGAGATATGGTGGACAGAATTGCATCAGAGTGGCTGGTGCAGGAGTTGAGTTGAATATTCAAGATACCACACTTTTGGAGTGTGGAGATTATGGCTTATGGGCTACTTTGGCCACATTGGATATCGATGGCCTTGCAGTTGAAGGGGGAAGTCAAACAGGAGTTACTTTGGCCGATGTTGAAGGAAGCATCAGTAACTTGGACGCAGCATCTCATAATGGAACCAATAGTTCTCTAGAGTTGAGTCAACAAGATGAGAAGTTGTCCATGCGCAATCTGATTCTCTCTCCTGCTGCAAAACTGTGGGATTGTTCATTTGGCGGGAATGTAATTACTTTCAGTGAAATCAACGATGGTTTTACCAACTGTCTTAATGGCGAAGATGAGACTAAAATGTCTACTTCAGATCCAAGTGTTGAAATGCATTATTTCGAATGCGATTCCGGCGATAGTGTAGTGATTACTCTAGTGAATGATGGCGCGCCAGACTGTATTGATTCCAGCGACGAACCAATGGGAGATACGGATGCGGCGATGGTTGTTTCACAAAGCCGATGGATAGATTTGATTGGATTGGAAGTTTCTGGCGCCCCGGCGCTTGAAATCGATTATTCTGCGGGGCAGTTATCGGAGTTGAATTTGACAGGCGGAGCTCATGGCTGGAGCCCAGGCACTGCAATTAGTATAGAGCACAACAGAGGTTCTGCAGCGCTAACCATCAGCGACTCTGAGATTTCAGGATATTTATTCGGAATGTCCCTTATGGGTTCCGCCGGAGATGAATTTAACCACCCCGTTGAAAGTACGAACAATGTCATTAATTCTGACACCGCAATTTTCTGTTATGATTTGCCATTCGTCTCTACAGATGATGTACTTTCAGGTTCTGTTGTTTGCAGTTCTGAAAATGAAATAGAAAGTATGTTGGTTAACTCCGTATTTACTTCAATCTATGCAAATTGGGGTGCAAAGATCGTAGCATGGGAAGATTACACGATTTCGATGATGATGTTCGGCACAGCAATAGATGCCAGCGCAACAATCACAGTGGATAATCCGGCTTGGTGGATGCCAACCTACACCTTCTCCAATCAGGGTTCAGAATGGAGCATTCTTCTCCCAGTATCTGTTGCTGGAAACAACGAGTCCTATGATTTGCAAACTGCACAAATGAGTGCTTCAGGGCCAGGAAGTTTACCATTCTCGTCAAACATTGATTTGAGTTCAGGCTCAGCACGCGAACTAACTTTTACTCTGATTGGAAATACCGAGCCTAGTGCCCACATTGCATCACCAGATGCAGATCAGAAGTATAGTGTACTAACCAATGTTAGTTTTGAAGGAGTTGCTAGTGATGCCCAAAGTTCCGATGAAGCCTTGACCCACCGTTGGGAGGTACAGGATAGCATTGGAGATGTAATTTGGAATTCTAACGAAGCGAGCCCGACTTGGGCAGATCTTGAGGTTGGAGATTTCTTGGTTCGATATACGGTAACTGACGAACATGGTATGTCTAGTTCAGTTTCAGTATCCTTTGTTGTCACCTATCATGATTCAGACGGAGATTGGGTATCGACTTGTGATGAGGAACATTGGTTCGATACTACTACCGGAAACAAATGTGGACATGATTTGGTGGATACGGATGATGACAATGATGGCATCATCGATACTCTGGATATTTGGCCTTTGGACCCATGTGCAGATGCAGATGTGGACAATGACTTGTTACCTGACGAGGTAGATTGCCCAGCTGGAGTCACAACTGATCTGATTGAAGATAGCGATGTCAAGAGGATCACAGCCAAATCCGGTGACCCAGAAGAGGGAGCCAACATGGGGATGTTGGTTGCATTCATGCTTCTGATTGTTGGAGTATTGCTGGTTGTCAATAGAATGAGAGCCGCTGATGATTGAGGTGTAGAGATGGAACTACCAGACCCCGACCTCGTCGGAGTCTTGATCACTTCGTTGGTTGGGGTAGTTGTCCTTTGGGATATCTGGTTGTTGTGGAGACGTTACGATTCAATTCCAAAAATGGGACCACTACCGAATGGAGGACACGCCTGGTCTAGTACTTTGGAGCAAGAGATTGCGCGCCATTGGTCCAGCATTCTTGCTTTGACAATCATGATGGCTGCACCATGGATTCTTGCTGCTACAACGGATACTTCGACATGGGTTGTTGTTGTATTCGACGTGTTGTTGTTTATTCATCTGATAGGGATGATACTGCCAAAGAGATACGCAGTAACGAAAACACACCTCTTCAGCGATGGTCAACGACACGAGTGGGATAATCTCAGATTGGCACTCAAACAACCGAGAGGGCGAATTTTGTTGCAGCGAAAGGGCTGGAGTATTTTCGCGCCACTTCCACTTGGGGGGGAACCTTCTGAATTGTCTATCGCCAGAACATGGATTGCTGCTGCTATGTTCGGTGGCGAAGAATGGCAAGAAAGATGCAAGGAACTCGGAATAGAAGAGGAATGAAGCAGTTTTGGAGAGAGAGTTATCCCTCCCTGCCCTGTGCGAGTAACATGGAGTGGAGCCGCAGCGAAAATGATCTATTTGTGAGATTGGATCCGGACGAAGAAATACATGCTTCTTTGCGATCATTGGCTGATAAAATCGGATTCGATGCGGCAGCGATAACGAGCGGCATCGGTAGAACGCGAAATAATGTCTATGGGTTCATGGATGATGATGGCGTATATCACAAGATGAATCAATCAGCGGCTTGTGAATTGGTCAGCCTTCAGGGTAATCTTGCACGTTTGGAAGATGGCTCTGCATTCACGCATATTCACATCACTTTGTCGGATGATGACATGGTGGTTCGCGCAGGGCATTTATTCGAAGCAACAGTACATGTGGTTGGCGAAATACATCTACGAATCTTGGAACATGCTATGATGATGAGATGTCCAGTAGCAGATTCGGAGTTCATCGCTTTGAAATTCTCCTGATACGAAGCGTAAAATGAAACGGAGGTGGCGCCAAACCATGGCCGAAGTCATCAGTGGCATAACGGGGATGACCTGCGGCGGTTGTGCAAGCAATGTCGAGAAGGCCTTGTTGGCTTTGGAAGGGGTCGCTTCAGCAGAAGTAGACCACGTTTCCGGTATTGCTAATGTTGAGATTACCGGCTCTTTGGAAAAGGAAGTTATGGAGTCAGCAATTCGTAATGCAGGCTACCAAGTGGGAGATGCTTTGCCCTTTGATTGGAAGGATAAGGCTGTCTGGAAGCAATCAGCGCATAACACAAAATGGTGTTTGCTTGGTTGTAGTATAGGCGACTTTGGAACGATTGCAGCATTTCAATTCCTTTTCACAGAATCTGGATGGTCACCTATGATGATCATGGCTCTTGCTATGTTCAATGGAATCATGACATCGATTGCTCTGGAGACAATCATTTTGTCATCCCAAATGCCTTTGAATGAGGCGTTCAAGGTGGCGATTGGCATGTCGCTAATCTCAATGATTGGAATGGAGGCTGCAATGAATATCGTTGATCTTGTATTGACTGGCGGAGCCATTCTGACTTGGTGGGTGATTCCAATCATGTTGCTTGCAGGATTCTTAACTCCGTGGCCTTACAATTACTGGCGACTGAAGAAGTATGGCAAGTCCTGTCATTGAGTATTGCGAGAGGTTTTCAGCCCCCGGCCCCATCCCCTGTACATGGGCGACGACAGCGGTCCCGATTCTGCTGACAAGGAGGCGCGCAGCGCTTGGCTTGCAGCCCAGATCGCTCATCATTCTCATCTATACTACAATCTTGCAGCACCCGAGTTGAGCGATGCAGAATTCGATGCATTGTGGGACGAATTGAAAGCCTTGGACCCCGATTCTCCGCAATTATCCCGGGTAGGAGCTGATGTTGATCCGGGTTCGGAAAAGGTCACTCATATGTTCCCGATGAGAAGCCTAGACAAAGCCACCACCGATGAAGAGATTCTACACTTTGCCAATGAGACGACCAAAGGAACTCAACGTTTCACCAGTCAGCCTAAGTTGGACGGTTCAGCACTTTCCTTGGAATACCGCTTAGGGCGATTGGTAAGAGCGGCAACCCGTGGAAATGGAGACAAGGGAGAAGACGTGACTCGAAACGCGCGCAGAATCCCAAACATTCCTGAGAATTTAGGCGTTGAAGTGGATGCACACGTTAGAGGAGAAGTGGTGATGGCCCTTGCAACTTTTGAGGAAAAATATCGCAAAGTTTCGCCCAACCCCAGAAACCTTGCTGCGGGAGCGTTGCGTCAGAAGAATATCGAAGCAGGTAAGGCGGATGCAGCAGATCTTGTATTCCAGGCGTATGATGTAAAGTTCCCAAGCTTTGAATCAAGACATCCTGATGCAAACCTCCCACCTAATTCAAATCTCGATTCAGAATTGCTTGAGTGGTTGTCGAATACTGGTATGGAAGTTGCTTCATGGCAGGTCCATGAGACTGTAGATTCAATGTGTGAGACAATTATTGCTTGGAGTAAGGTGCGAGATTCTCATCCATTTGAGATCGATGGTGTCGTTTTCAAGGTAGATGATTTGACAAAACGAGAAGAATTGGGAATGACTGCGCATCACCCTCGTTGGGCTCTTGCTTGGAAATTCCCTCCTGAAGTTGCTGAAACTGTGTTATTGGAGGTAGATTGGCAGACTGGGAGAACTGGAAACATAACACCGGTTGCTAGATTGGCGCCCCAGATGGTAGGGGGAGTTACAGTTGAGAATGCCACCCTGCACAATGTAGGTGAATTACAGAGGTTAGGTGTCAAGATTGGTGACAAGGTTCGTCTGGTAAGGCGTGGAGATGTCATCCCCAAGGTTGAGGCGGTTATTGGGCCTGCCAACAAGAAGGATATACAAGGCAGATTCCATGCTGATGGAACGCCATTTGATGGTCAATTGCCGGCGCTCAGTGAACCAAATATTCCAGATTCCTGTCCAGATTGTAATGGCTCTGTTGAGATGGAGGGGGCATTTCTTCGTTGTCAGAGCCCAACATGCTCAGCCCGAACAGTCAGGGCCCTAATCTACTGGTGCCAGGCTTTGGAGATGGATGGAATTGGTGAAAAATTAGCAGAGCAACTCGATGAAAGCGGTTTGGTCAAATCAATTCCAGATTTGTATAGGTTGAACAAGACACAATTGATTTCTCTCGAAAGAATGGCTGAGAAATCAGCAAACAATATTTTGTCAGAAATTGCCGCCACACGTCTTCTTCCATTATCTCGATTCATTCATGCTTTGGGCATGTCTGGTATTGGCCCCGAACTCGCCTCTTCATTAGCCCAAGAAATCAGGAGTTCGCAGGAATTGATGAAATTACACGAGGCGTGGAAATCCGGTGAGGATAACGCAGTTGAACGATTAGTATCCATCGAAGGAATTGGTTCTAAAGTTGCCGAGCAATTCTATTCAGGTTTGGAACAACGTATTGAGATCATCAACGACTTGCTTGACTTGATTGAGATTATGGATGAAAACATCCCAACAACAGGTGGAAAATTAGAAGGTCAAACTTTCTGTTTAACTGGCACTCTAAGACGACCCCGCAAAGAGATTCAATCGATAATCAAAGCAGCAGGAGGCAAGGTAGTATCTTCAGTTTCCGGCAAATTGGATTATCTATTAGCCGGAGAATCAGCCGGTAGTAAATTGGGCAAAGCAGAATCACTTGGGGTAATTATTCTCGACGAGGCTGCTTTCAACGAATTATTCGCAGCCCAAGAAGAGGAAAAACCGCGCACTCTATTCGACTACTGAAAATGACTTGCGTCCGAACACTGCTCCAGCATCCTCTAAAGGCAAAGTTTGGAGCAAGTTTCATGCTTGCTAAAAAAGCCCGTTTGCCGGCGATTCTATTGATATTCTTCATGCTGGCCTTTGTCCCCGCCATTCAAGGTAAGGAGAACGGTAAACACAACAATAGCAATGGATGTAGCTGCCACTACGCTTCTTCTGCAACCCCCACTCACAATTTTCCTTCAACATACAATCCTGGTCAGACATACAGTATACAGATAGGTGTCTCAGGGGGGGTATCTGGAACGGGAGGCGGCTTCTCTCTGGAGGCCAACAAGGGAAGTTTCTCAAATGCTGGAAATGGGGTTTCAATCAGTGGTAATAGTGCAACACATACCAATCCGAATTCGAGAAGTTGGAGTCTTGATTGGATAGCCCCTTCAACTGGCAGTGGAACGGTTTCTGTATCGTTAGCAACCTTGACTGCAAATGGTAATGGAGCCAATACTGGGGATGGTTGGGGTACTGCTACTCATTCAGTTACAGAAACTGTTGTTGCAAATAACCCCCCTTCGGTTAGTCAAGTAGAGATTTCACCGTCATCTACTGCAAAAGTAAATCAGGATTTAGTATTGACATATGCATATTCTGATTCTGACAACGACGCGGAATCTGGTACCCTGATCCAATGGAAACTCAATGATGGCAGCGCATTAACTCAATACGATGGTCTGACGACTTTACCGTCTTCAGCAACTTCAGTTGGAGATAGTTGGGTTGCAACCGTGACTCCTAGCGATGGAGAGGATTATGGTACGATGGTAGAGAGCGCTGAGGTTTTTATCGAAGACATTGATTCTGATGGAGATGGAGTTGGAGATAGTTCCGACGCCTTCCCTAACGATCCAAGTGAAACCACAGATTCAGATGGAGATGGAGTTGGAGATAATGCCGACGCCTTCCCGAACAATCCAAATGAAACCACAGATATTGATGAAGATGGAATTGGTGATAATGCTGATACAGATGATGATAATGATGGGGTTGAAGATAGTGAAGATTCATTTCCAAACGACCCCAATGAAACCACGGATTCAGATGGTGATGGAGTAGGAGATAACGCTGATCAGGATGATGACAATGATGGAGTAGCGGATGTTGATGATGCCTTTCCCTATGACTCAACAGAGTCTCAGGATTCTGATGGTGATAGTGTAGGAGATAATTCAGACGCCTTCCCTAACGACCCAAATGAAACTACGGATTCAGACGGTGACGGTGTGGGAGATAACGGCGACGCCTTCCCCACTGATTCCTCAGAAACAATGGATTCAGATATGGATGGTGTAGGTGACAATACGGATGCTTTCCCAAATAATGCCAATGAAACAGTTGACACCGACTTAGATGGTGTAGGAGATAATGCTGATGCTTTCCCTACTAACCCTAACGAGTCTTTGGATTCCGATTCTGATGGCGTAGGAGATAACAGCGACGCCTTCCCTAACGACTCCAGTGAGTTTGCAGATACAGATGCAGATGGAGTTGGAGACAATGCTGATGCCTTCCCAACAGATGCAAATGAAACTACAGATTCTGATGGTGACCGAGTAGGTGATAATGCAGACGCATTCCCCAATGACTCTTCAGAAACAATGGATTCAGATATGGATGGTGTAGGAGATAATACTGACGTATTTCCAAATGACGCCAATGAAACAGTTGATTCCGATTCTGATGGCACAGGTGACAATTCCGATGCTTTCCCAAATGATGCAAATGAGTCTGCGGATTCTGATGGCGACGGTTTAGGAGACAATTCCGATGCATTCCCTAATGACGCTTCCGAAACGTTGGACAGCGACGGAGATGGAGTGGGAGATAATGCCCAATTAGCGGCTGAGCAAAAGGCTGCTACTGAGGAAGGAGGTGAATGGGGTTCAGTGATTATCATATCTGTGGGTGTAGCATTCATTTTTTCTGTATTGATGATGTTGTTCATCATGAGAAGCAGAACGAATCCATTGATTGAGCCCGAACTTCCGTTTAATCAAACGGGGTTGAGTATGACCCCAACTCAGATGGGTCAGGCTGCCATTCCAACTACTGGACCAACAGTAGTTAATCAATGGACGGATGAGTCTGGACACACTTGGCGTTCTATGAGTGATGGAAGCACACTATGGTGGAATGGTGTTGAATGGCTTAAGCGATGAGATGGTTGCCACCAACATTGTAAACGAAGGCTGAGTACGATTAACCATGTCAACAGATAGCAGTCGTGCTATCATGTTGGCGACACTAATGCTCTTGCTTAGTATGGCACCATTGCTGAATGCAGATTCTACCGGCAAACCAAATTCCAGTAATGGTTGCAGTTGTCATTCAAGCGGTTCAGTAACTCCAACGCACGATTTCCCATCGTCATATACCCCAGGCCAAACCTATTCAATCAACATCGGAATGAGTGGTGGACCTACAGGTACGAGTGGAGGCTTTTCACTGACTGTAAACAAGGGTGCTCTCAGTAATGCAGGTAGTAACGCCCAGATTGTAAGCGGTAGTGCAACACATAGCAATTCCAATTCCAGAAGTTGGACGGTGGATTGGACTGCCCCGTCAAGCGGTAGTGGAACGGTTTCTGTTGGACTTGCAGTTAATGCTGTAAATGGCAATGGTGGGGATAGCGGGGACCAATTTGCAACCACGACCCATTCTGTAATCGAGATAGTACCACCAAACAATGCACCTGTAGCAAGTAATCTCGCCTTGAATCCAAGTAACCCAGGAACTCTCGATGATCTCGTTGCTACTTACACATATTTCGATGCTGACGGGGATTCAGAAAGCGGTAGCGAGATTCGATGGATTATGGGCGGAGTTGCACAATCCTCCTGGGATGATTTGAGCACAGTTCCATCATCGGCCACCAGTAAGGGGGAAACCTGGTCCTATTCAGTGACTCCGAACGATGGCGAAGAATTTGGTACGACAGTAGATCTGTCATCATCGGTTACCGTAGCCAATACTGCTCCAACCGTGGTTAATGCCTCGATTGACCCGAGTGAGGCTGATGAGTCAGACACCCTATCTGCAATTATCTCGTACGAAGATGCAGATGATGATGTAGTCAGTGCTCAAAGCATCAGATGGTACTTGGACGGGGTTGTTGTTCCAGAGCTAGATGATTCTACAACTGTATCTTCATTGTCGATCAGATCTGGAGACATTTGGCATTTCGTTGTAACTCCAACCGATGGAGAAGATGCTGGAGTAGCAACCAATTCTTCAGCAGTAATAATCGACTCATCGAACAATGCTCCAACAGTAGAAAATCCAATCATTTCA
This sequence comes from uncultured Candidatus Poseidoniales archaeon, assembly GCA_964526445.1. Lineage (GTDB taxonomy): Archaea > Thermoplasmatota > Poseidoniia > Poseidoniales > Poseidoniaceae > UBA226. The sequence continues at coordinate 25,734 of CAZGIY010000006.1, read as the reverse complement.
GTTAATGGTACAATTGATACAGAATCAGAATTAACTGCAATTTGGGAATTCGATGATATCGATGGACAGGATGAAGTTTCATTCGAGATTGAATGGTTAAAGTCCAATATTCACGTTCCTCAATATGATAATCAGAACCCGTTACCGAACAGTGCTACCACTAGAGGGGATGAATGGAACTTCAGAGTGCGCGTCAATGATGGAATATCTTGGAGTGAATGGGCATCTCCAATGAATCCAACCTTAATCGATGGTAATGCAGCTCCAGTCATCCTTTCAGCAAGTATTTCTCCTGAAAATTTAGTGACGGGCGGATATCTCGAAATTTCTTACGAATATTTCGATGCTGACAGTGATGCGATTTCAGGATTGGAGATAGAGTGGTTTACCGATGAGCCCGACATAAATCAAATGATTTCAGATTATCAATTCCCGCAGCTGAGCTTTTTTGTCTATGCAGGTATTACTTGGTCAGCAAAAGTTGTTGTAATTGACGAATTTGGTGCGTCAAGCGGAGAATTCTTGACCGATGGGGCACTAATCCGTAATTCACCTCCAGCCCTAAACTCATTGAATATAACACCAGTAAATGCTACTTCATTGGATGACCTGAACTATTCTCTTGATGCTTTTGATTTAGAGGGGGATTTGTCGGTTACAAGAGTCATTTGGCACAAGGAAGGAAGCCCAGTTTATGTGGGTGAAATATTACCTTCAGAAGAAACGATGATTGGTGAGCAATGGAGTGTTGAAGTGCAAGTTTCTGACCCACAAGGAATTAACTCAACCCTTTTCAGTTCAACAATAACGATTGAGAATATCATGCCTTCTGCGAACATATCGGTGCTTCCGGAGCAGGCTTGGGCAGGAGTTGAGTTGACACTTTCCGGAGCCGAATCGATTGACAATGATGGTTCGATTACGGCCTGGTATTGGGATGTTAATGGAACAAAATACGAGGGTTCAGAAATAATAGTCGGGCCATTTGATGGGCCAGTTATCGCGACATTGACAGTTATTGACGACGAGCAAACACAGGGCACGGTTTCGATTACTATTGCTCAAAATACAGCACCGATAATCTCGGATTTATCCAGCAGCATATCAGGAAATGAAGTCATGTTAACTTGGAATGCAGTAAGTCAAAACAATGCAACTTACAGAGTATTGAGATCATATTCTATGCAAACAGATGTTGATTCTATGGAATTGGTAGCGGAAGTCAACAGCACATCTTGGACGGGGACGTCTTCAATCGCTGGTGAAGTGTATTATGCAGTAACTGTCGTTGTAGATGGCCAAGAATCTCTGTTAATCAGTGATTCATCCTCAGCATCAATAGTAGTCAAAGCAGAGCAAATGGATCCGGAATCCCATCCTTCACATGCTGGAGGTGGAATGATATTGCTGACATTGATTCTTCTATCTGCTGCGGCAGTCATCGCTCTTGCATTCATGGAAAGAATGAGTGGGGGTGAATCGTCATGATTCGTTCTCGTTTGGCACTAGTTCTCTTGTGTATCTTGATGCTGTCCATACCCCCGAGTTTAGCGAAACCCGGAGGGCAAGGCGATGGAGATAGGGATTTTTCATGTGCAGAATCTTGCCATGTTGGTAACTCAGGTGCCGAATCATCGGCAACCTCAACGATTGAACTTGATAGATCCCGAGTATTTACTGGCCAAACCATTTCATTATCTGTCAAAGTTAGTGGAATGGAGTTATCGAAAAAGGGGCTGGTAGGAGTCTTCCTTCTGTCATCTCTTTCAAATGATGTGGGTAAATCGATTGAGGATTCTGAGTGGACAATCGTACAGGATCCCAATGGTGGTGACAATAATTACGTTGAGAAGCCAGTACTTTCTTCATCTCAAGGTGCTACATTCACTTGGATTATCAGGGCTCCAGATAATCCCAACACGGTCTTTGTCTACACGGCCATCCATCATGGTTCGAACCCTAATCCAAACGATATTGCTCATCAGGGTAGTTGGGAAGAACCACTGGTGATAGAAATCGAGGAAATGCCAGAGAATCTACCACGGCTGTCAAAAGATTGGAGCCCGACATCCAGTAGGATAATTGGACAAACTACCACAATAGAGTTGACAACTTTAGATGCAGATTCGTTATCTGTAGAGTGGCGTTCAGGGGAATCAGGTTCGATTCAGACAGTAGATGTCAGCGAGGATTCTGAGGGAAGGTGGTCATTCACTCTTCCAGCAACCACCGACGATTCAAACCTCTCATGGAGGGCGAAGATGAGCAACTCTGCACTTGAAGAAACAACACCTTGGTTCACCCTATCTTCTGATGAACCACCGTACGATATTTCAGAATCAGCCATGTTTATGCAAGCTCTTGCCCTTGGAATGTTGGTTGCCGCAATCGCCATGGCCATACAGCGCCGTCTTGCGCGGACAGAAAATTCCCCTGAATTAGCTCAACTAGCTACATCGCTTCCATCAATGATCGACATCCCAGAATCAGATTCCACCCCTCCATTGCCGGATTCAGGTTTACCACAAGGGTGGACGATGGATCAGTGGCGCGCTTATGGTCAACAATATCTGGATAAACAGGGGGTCGACCAAGAATGATTAGCGCTGGGACTCTACATGTTGTTGCTACCGAATTAGCCATTGGAATGATTTCGCTGGCTGGGATCTCGATAGCGTTACGTTTGTTCTTGGCTCTCAAGGAAGAAAAACCTTCGAGAATGTCTAATACTTTGGATAGCGCATCTTTGGTTGCAGCTATAGGTGGCCTAGCAGCGATACCTTTGGCGATATTCACTGGCGTCGCAGCCTCACCCGGAGAAGGGATGGATAGCCCGCTGTTATTCAACAAGGTCTTGCTATCTTGGATGGCCATAGGGCTGTGGGGCGTTTGGATTCACGGCCGAGTATCAATGGGCCCAATGTTGTGGAATAACCGAAACACGGCCGTGTTCCATGGCCTTCTTGGAATGGCTGCTTGCGGCTGTGTATTGACAGTTGCTAGTTTGGGCGGTAAGTACACTAGAGGCGAATCCTTGTTGGGCCCTCTGTCAAAACCGTTGGAGTATTCAATCGCCATTGGAAATGGCGACGCAATCTTGGCTCTGCTCGCAAGTGCTGCTGCTTTAGCCAGTGTAATCTGGATGATGCCCAAACCAAAGAAGGTAGAATAATCACCCATAGAGCATCGAGTTCGCTGATGAAGTTTCATCTCTATCAGCAGGAACCAATTGTCGTTCCATCATTGATTTCAGTTGGCTTTCCAAGCGCTCAGCCTCTTCTAGAAGTGGCTCATTATCGAGTTCAATCGATGGTAATAGGACGTTGAGATGTTCAATTAATTTTGCAGCCGCTCTAGCGTCAGGGAACCTTGGGTCCGCTTCAACAAGAATGGAGAGTAAGTCAAGCCCTCTCCTTCTCCCTTCGCCAAGCAACGTTCCAGTCATACCGCGCATGACTCCGCTCTCGAGTAATGGAATTTCCATTTTCTCCAACACCTCTCGCATGTGTTGTGTCGCCCCGATGCCCAAGACATCGATTCCAGCCGTATCTTCGTATTCCACTACGTTCTCCATTTCGTTGTTTGGCCCACCGCTCAAGCCCTTGCGTGCGAAGGCATCGATTAGCACTCCAGCTGAAATATTGGCATTCTTTGACCACTCAAACATCGCTTCGACCAGTTCAAAGGTCAACCTTTCTGGAACTTGCAATTCACTCATCAATAGAATCAACTTGTCGCAATCACCCACTATGTTGCATTGCGGCGCTCCAGCATAGATGCGAATTGGAGGCATTGGTGCACCATCTTGAACCAAGCAAAGTGCAGGAAGTCTAGCATCCCTGACCCCTCCGACGAACTTCAAGTCTAGTTTCTCTATCAGAAAATGTGCAACTATGCTGCTGACCATTCCAACGCTTGGAAAACAACTCACAACTAGTGCATCTTCAGTATCGACAGTCGAGCTTACCTTGACGATTGGGCGGGGGGGCATGCCATTGGGTAATGGTAGGGGTTCATCACTCTTGACGTTCTCCAGCCTAACGGAGGGGTTGCGTTGAGCGAGGAGAAGAGACAGCACAGCCTTTCGCCTTCTGCTTGGAACCGATGGGAGAATTGCCCGCGCCAATATTGGCTCTCGAGGCAGCGTTTGCCGCGTAAGGCTGGAATGGCCGCTAGTCTTGGAACAGCAGTCCATGCCTCGATCGAGGATTTGGTACAACTGCAATTAGGCGGCATGTCAGATTCTGAAGTGGGGTGGCTACCCAATAGTGCAGAGCAACGTTTGCGAGCGCGCTGGGATGAGGAACGGCAATTGTTCGAAAATACTCCAAGGCATAGTGATTGGAAAGAGAAGGATTACTCAAAGGCGAGAAAACAACAAGCAGGCGGTATAGAAATGCTTCTTGCACATGCCGGCGCCCCAGGCCTTTCACCAGCTAAGGTCACCGTAGCATTGTGGAAGAGAGTTATGTCATTAGTGTTAGCAGCAGAAGGAGAATTGAGAACAAGAGATGGCAAATTGATGGGGAGATTGGATTTATTGCTAGCAGATATAGATGAGAATGGAGCTGTCAATGGGTGGGTTGTTGCTGATTTGAAGACTGGCCGCCCCCCGTCACCAGAACTCAAACCTGAGGTGCAGAGACAGTTGTTGTTATACCGCGACATTCTGATGGATAACAACCCTAATCCACCACCTATTCGAACTGAGGGATGGTATACTGACAACGCCACGGCTTATTCTGCTGAAGGCCCACCTGTAATTGACAAGGCGTACGAGGCATGGGAGGCAACGCAGATTGATGATACACCTTTGCCAGCTACACCGGGCAAGTCCTCATGTGGGGGTTTTTGTGACTGGAAGGCATGGTGCCCCCATTGGTGGACATGGCGTCAGGAATCAGGAACCTTACATGTTGGCGATTTTATCGATGCAGTTGTATTAGTACATGCCTTTGACCCCAATAGTGGGGCTGCATCCATAGAGTTGTGCCAACCAGCAGATGCGAACGGAAGACCAATGCCTACCGGAAAAACAATTCCAGCGAATTTCAAGGGGAGAGGGGCGCTGATGCTTGAATTATTACGGTCAGAAGGTCACCAAGGACCTGTGTATTTGGGTAGTGTATTGACTAATACTCAAGCATGGAGAGTTGGTTCTTGGTGTGACGTATTGCCTTGGAGTCCAATTGCCGATTAGCTTGAACGAATTTTCGCAAGGTGTAATTTCACCACGTTTCTGGATTCTTCTTCAAGAATCGATCCTGGAGATGCTAACCAGTCAAGATATCCAGGATCAATTTTCTCAATTTCTTGCATACTCTTAGCGCGATGTCTACCAAAGGCTAGAATCAATCGCCCCTCATCTTTTCTGAGTCTACCCTGTCTGTCCAATGCTTCTAGATCAGCCAACCCTGGCCCAAGCTCGCTGGATGCACTCTCAACAACCCTTCCTCCTACCAACCATCTTTCGATATCTACTGGGCCTTTGCGAAAGTGAGGGGGATGATCGTTCATCAGCCTCCACAGCAGTAACAATGAGGCCGCTGCATCAGCACCTGCAGTATGGGCATTAACCAATTCAATACCATATCTTTCGCATAGTGCACCTAGATTGTGAGGCTTTGGTAGTTTCAATCTTCTAACAACTTCCAGGGTATCAACCACGGCCGCTGGTATAGGTGGACTAAGACCTAACCGGAGGAATTCATTGTCAATGAAACCAAGGTCAAAACGCCTTACATTATGACCCACAATTACTGTATCTTCAATCATTTCATGGACGAGTTTTGTGTGTGCATCAAAGCCCGGCAATCCGGCGACATCAGAGTTATGAATTCCATGAATTGCTGTTGTTTCGTGAGGGATGGCTCTTTGCGGATTCACGAGTTCTTCGACATTGACTTCGGTTCCGTCACTTTGCGAACCAATGAATGCGTATTGTACGATTTTATCCCTACGAGAATTAATTCCTGTTGTCTCAAGATCAAGTGAGAGTACAGCAAACCCCTCAAAGCAATCATGAGCCATAGTTGTTGGTGCAGGTCGTGGCTCAATAATGTTGCAGCATTATGCTCTGTGCAGGGACAACGCCTTTGGAAGGCACCCCGCCTCGACGATACGGTGGCGACATGGGAGTGAAGGATTGGCTGAAGGGACTTTGGAGCCCAGAGATTGAGGAAGAAGAGCCAAAATTTGAGGATATCGAGGCTGAAACTGAGAAAGAATTGGAAGATAGGTATTCAGAATCGATGGCTGAAGATCTGGCTGCAGCCCTTGAAGACTTGGATGAAGAAGAAGAAACGATTCTTGAGGAAGTAGAAGCAGTAGATGTATCTCCGCAGATTGACATAGGCGATGCTAATGCAGACGATCTATTGAGTGATGAGGAATTGGTTTCCCACTACGATGTTGATGTTGCTGATGAAATTGATATCGATAAGGCCGACTCACACTTTGCTACTGCACAAATCGAAGGCGATATTTCTACCTCGGTTGAAGAGGAATAATATTGCAATGAGATTTCTAGCACACTTTCGCGCGTCAGCCTGAAAAGCCTTGACTTGACGCAACGGTGTATGTTGGCTGACGGCGCAAGCAAATCACGGCCAATCATGCTCATTTTTGTTCTTGTAATTGGAAGTATGAGCGGCTGCCTTTCCGACTTGGTTGGAGAGGAACTGCCTAAACCAAAAGCAGACATTGAGGCTTGGCCAACTGAGATACAGCAAGGTGAATTGGTTACTTTCGATGCGCGCTCATCCAGTACTGTGGAAGGTGTCATCGTTTCTTATGAATGGGATTTTGGAGATGGCTCGACTGCTGAGACGATTGTGGGATTGACTTCGCATAAGTATGACACATGGGGTGTTTTTGAGGCCAAAGTTACTGTTAGCAATGATAGAGGTGGAACGGATACTACTTCAGTTGAGATTGCAGTCAACGGAGCTCCTGAATTAGATCTGGTGATTCCAGGACAGGTCAAGGCTGGCGACATTGCAGTGCTAGATGCCAGTGCATCCTATGATCCGGAAGGAGAACGCCCCTCATTTGAATGGGATTTAGATTGGTCTGAAGATAGTGATGGGGATGGAGACCCTCGCAATGATGTCGATTCAACTGCTGCTAGAGTTGAGCTGCAGACCACAAGTAGCGGTGAACGGACTGGAAGCCTGAAGTTATCCGACACCAAAGGTGGAGAGTCAAGCACCTCATGGAATCTAGAGATATTGACTAGGATATTTTTGGTTGAGTGGACTGAGCGTAGTGTCGAATACCAGTGGCAAGATTATCTCGAAGAAGGAGCCATGTGGTCAGAAAGTCTTGTTCCGGGTGAAGAAGGCCTCCTTCTTTCAGTATACGCGATTCTAGAATTAGATAGAGATTTAATTGAACCCCAAGACAACTTCACCTTGATGGTTGATGTCGCTCAAGCAATGTGGAGCGAGTCTGCTCAAACCACTTCTTCGGGGAACATAACTGACAATGAAAGCGCCAAGGCTATATTGGAAAGAGATGAATTGAACCCTTCACGAAACAGTAGTGAAATCAGTTCGGACACTGAAGAAGAATTAATCTCCTTGCTCCTAAACTCTAGTGCTATTCAATTTGGACAGGATGAATGGTTGTGGTCGATAACTGCAGACCAAGCAGATCCAGACCCCTTGATAGAGAATCTTCCAGATCCAGATACGGGGAATGAATGGACGTTGACAGTTACTTATGTCATATTGGTGCCAACAATAACCGAAATAGCTCAATAGTCACTTGAACTCTATTGGCAAAGTTGTTTTCCATCTTGATTCAGCCAATTTCTTTGCTTTGCCGTCAGCGATTATTGGATGGATATGATTCAATCTTCCATGCATGCCTTCAACGATGAATTTAACGCGCAATTCGGCGACCCGGTCTCTTTCAGCCAATAGTAACATCTCCTCATCGAGTTCCATAGATGCTAATTCGACACCATCATTTCCACTCCTAATCGACAACGTTCCTGAGTCAAGACTCAGTCTTGGAACAAAGTCGAAATCATTCGGACCATCCATCGTTGCGTTGGTGTCAATGACTAAACCATCGCGATTCTGGATCTTGTTGATAGTGATGGTGGATACCATGCCGACAACACTCGGCAGAAGGACTCACTTCAAGGCTTTTCCCGCGCGCCATGCCGCAAACCACTCTGCTTATTTCTGATGGGCCTTCCATGGGCTTTCCCAAGTTCAATTCATAAGGGTTGAATGTTGTTCTGAGCATATGCCAGAGAAGGAGGGAAAAGGTATTCAGAAAAAAGCAAGGAATGAACGATTAAAGAAAGAGATAGTTGAATATGTACAAAGTAACGAGCCATGTACAGCTCAACAGATTGTTGCTTGGTTGACTATTGATAGAAAGATGCGTAACCATGGTTTGACCCCGCGCAAGGTCGGTTTCTTCATCCCTAGACATTGCAAGACTATCGAGTATTACAGAGATCATGCCGCAGGACGTCGAGTATACGTCATGGCTGGGGATTAGCAGGGCGAGGTTCCATGTGCTACCGGCTTTTCGCAGGTGTGTGTCCCGAGGTAAGGTGGCAGCCTACTTCGACCTCGATGGCACCTTATTGGATGCTAGCAGTGAGAAGACTTTGACAGGTGCTTTGTTGAAGCGAAGACCTTGGAGATTACCGATTACTTTGTCCATGTGGTCGTTGCGTTGTATTGGTAATCTCATACGTGGTAGAACGTGGTATGATTCAGCAAGAAATCGGGGACATTTTACTTTATCATCGTGGAATGAAATTGAGAAGTTGTCAGAAGAATTGGTCGAATCAACACTTAGCAAGAAAGTGCCACAAGAATCGTTCGATAGAATAGATTGGCACAAACAACAAGGACATAGAATAGTCATAGTTTCTGCTACTATCTCACCTATGGCCGAGGCCATGGGACGTTTTTTTGGAGTTGATGCAGTCCATGCTTGTGGTCCTGAAGAGAGAACTGGAAGATTGAGCGGCTCGGAAAAAGGTTGGAAATTACCTCGAAACAAGGGTAAGATTTCAATAGTTCAGCATGACGCAAAAGAGAATGGGCATGATCTATCCGAATGTTGGGGCTATGGCAATTCACATGCAGATTCTCATTTCATGGCAATATGTGGAAATGCTGTTGCCGTGAATGCAGACTCTAGATTAGCAAAGATAGCTGAACGAGAGGGTTGGCAAAAACAGGTTTGGAAGATGCCACCGTCCTGAACCGTTTCGATTAAAGTAGAGAGGCTGGTCGGCGGCTCACTGGACCCATGGTGTAGCCTGGATATCACTGGGGCTTGCGGAGCCTCAAACCCGTGTTCGAATCGCGGTGGGTCCGCTCAAAAGAATGAGTAGCGATTTCGCAGCCTCGCCTACCCTCATCCTTCGCTTCGCTGCAGGCTTCAGGTCGCGGTGGCTCCACTCATAAGAACGAGTAACGATTTCGCAGACCCACCCGGCGCCTCCGCAGGTTTCATTCGTTTACCTATCATCGCCTTGGTATGGCTTTGGTATTACGGCGGAGAGTGGATTTCCCAATGATTGATTTGGCGGGAATAGCGTACTACCCTAGATTTTGGGATCTTGCTCACAGATTCTTCGAAGAAGCATGGCAACAGATATGTGGAACGGACTATCATATCATTCTCAAGGAGTGGAAATTGGGTTTTCCTACGGTGACAAATGAAGCCAGGTATATTTTGCCATTGAGGTATGGGGATACCGTAAATTGCACTCTATGGATATCTGAGGTTGGTAATTCCAGTTGTACATGGGAATATTTGTTTCAGAACCAAAATGGAGATGATGTGTGGAGGGCCACTGTAGTAACTGTTTGTGTGAATATGGATACCATAGAACCTGAACCGATTCCCGACGGGTTGAAGGCAGACCTGCTGGCGTGTGCTGAACCGGAGTGATGGCTATGAGCGCGCTAGGAGGGCAAGGTATCAGAATAGAGAATGATAATTCACAAGAATTGATCGCTCCAATTATTCCAGTTAGGCCCAATACCACTATTCCAGTATTGATGGGACTATTGTTGGTTCTAGGTGGAATTTTAGTCATGTTCATGGGTTATGCTGAAATCAGTAGACAAGGAGAGCCCAACCTTCCTAAATCCGAGGAACGGCAATTAGAACAAGGATTCTCTCAATCAAGTAACGTCACTGGAGAAGATGTTCAAGAATTGCATGATGAACTTCGACATGCTAAGTATTACTGGTATCTTGGATGCGGTTTTCTATTTGGAGGCGCCTTGGTGTTAGCGGGAGGAGTCCAGTTACTCAGGAAGCGTAGCATAGGTGCTAAACTTGGAATGGCAGGTAATGGTCTAGTAATTATTTCAGCATTCATCTCTTATGGGATTTCAAGTGGGCCGGCTAATGAATTGGGCTCCATCGTGGCAGTGACATATACAGGGCTTGCCTTTGTCTATGGAATCTGTTCCTTATGTTGTGGAATCTTTGCTGCCTTCCCTCTATTGCATGCTTCTGGTAAGGCTGCATTGGATCCACATTTGACAAAGCCTGTAGAGATAATCCCCACCTCTCTTGCAATGCAATTGATTTCAAACTCATCTGAAGAATGAGCATTACTCTTCTTCTGGAGGATCTCCCCATTTCTTTGAGAGCGCTTTGAATAGGTCATCATCCATTTTCGCATTCCACCAATCACTTCCATCCCAAATAGCATACCTGCCGCGAATACCTCTAAGGTCAGCCCCCTCAAATTGGCAATTTCTGAAGTTTGAGATATTCAAACGCGCTTTTCGCAAATCCGCCCCCCTAAAATCGCAGTCATCAAAAGCAGATTTCATCAAATCCGCTTCTCTCATACTTGCCCTATTGAAATTTGAACCTGAGAAATTACCTTCTGTCAAATCTGCTCTGATGAGAATAGCACGCTGAAAGTCGCTGTTTGGATGTTTTCTACCCCTTAGTACAGCTTCCGTTCTGCCTTGGAAAGACCAATCCAATGGCGCCCCATCTTTTGGAAGGGCCTCGTCCAATTCATCACCTCAATTTCTGGATCTTTTGTCGAGATGAGCCCTTCCTTCAGGCGTGAGTACCGCGTATCTGTTTTTGTCATCGGCACTTGGTGGAATTGTCAAGAAGCCACGGTCTCGTAATCTGTTCAGGTACAATGAAAGATTGCCGGGGGCACCTATCCCCGCATCGGCAAATAAATCCATCAATACTCGCGGAGGCGAGTCATTCACTCCTTCTACATCTCTGAGATAGTGTAGTGCTGCCAGCACCTGATCAGGTCGCTTATTTAGGTTGCAGTTGTCTAACAATGCGCGGAATGCGGTACCGCGTTCAGGCAACCCACTTCGCTTTGCGGCATCAACAGCAGCAGCGATTGCCTCTTCTCGGGCACTCCTGACTTTGGCTAACGCGGCTGACCAATCTTCTTCCTCTCTTAATTTGAGAATCTCTGCATCGACTTCTTGCTGTGCACCCGTTACGTCAATATCGATATCTCCAACTCTGATGTGAATACGACTATGCTCCTCAGTTTCTTTACTCATTTACATCCCTCAATGACGTTGCGGCGACTTTTGGTTTTTCTTTAACCGTTGCTGAGGGTATCTTTCGTTTCCCTACAGTAACTATTGATTACCCATGCTACTTGATTGATTGTATTGAAATATGTGTTTTAATTGAGAAAATACTCTTCAGTCTCTCTATTGAAGATTTACAACCCAGATTTCTTAAAATTATTTCATAAGAAAATTAAGCACCAAATCCGATATAGTATTAAACCCTAAAAAATAACAATATGCCTTTATTTAGGCATAAATGTAAATGCCGCCGCGTCGCAAGCCACTTGAGGAAGTCAGTTTGTCGCGAGTTCGGGTGAGCCATGTGTCCGTCGAACGAGCCAGCCAAAAAAATTCCAGAAGTAGTGCCTTAAGCATTGCAATACTGCTTGTTATACCAAGCCTCTTGGCTCTGATACCTGCTGCATCAGCGAATGGGGGTGGATCATTGACATCGTTCTCAAATGGAGATTCAATCATCGAGATGGAAGTGTCCCCTACATTCAACAGTACGGCTGTGCTAGATTCTCCTAGAAATGTGACTTATCAGGTTGCTAGTCTAGAATTGGATTACAATTTAAACGACCCATCACCGGGTAAGGTTTGGTTAGATGTAAACATGGATGGAATCGAGGAGTGGGCATGGAATGGAACAGGTATGGGTTCCGTTGGGGATCAGACTACTTTTTCCGATGGCTCATCTAATGACTCAATCCCAGTTTCTGGAGGCAGCAATTCTTCAAAGGGGATTTATCTGCCAACAAGTTCTCAAGTATTTTCTTCACAGTTGTCATCTTCATTCATACCGACTTTAGGAGGGGGAATGCATTCGGTTGGCCAGTTGTTGGATCTAGAATTAGGAGATATCGATAATGATGGCAAGATGGAATTGATATTCCTCTCGGACGAGCCAGATGGTAATTCGAGCAACAACAAATCGATTGGTTGGATGGACTGGAATGCTAGCACATCTTCAATGACAAATGTTTCTTGGGCTGAGACTTGTTCTTTAGGTAGAACTTTACAAGTTGGAGACGTCAATAATGACAGCATTGCTGATATTGGTGTAGTTGATGCCGATAGTTCAGCCCTATGTCTTCATTTGAGCAATAGTACAGTAGGGTACAATTCAAGTTTCGTCAATGTGACTGTAGGTCCACTCCTCACCGCTATGGATTTTGCAGACATGAATGATGATGGACACATGGATGTGGTTTCAGTGCATGGAACTGGCGAGGTTTCTGTACGTTTCTTCCAAAATGCAACTGAGACTTTTGCTGAAAATGCCACTGAAGTTGTTATGGCAAATGGTACGCCAACGCCTGCAATGTTGGAAAATTTAGCAGTTGGTCAGATTTGGGGTGCTGGAAATGGATGGCAATTACTTGCCGCAGACTCCCAAAGTCATGTAACTGCATGGATGTGGAATGTCTCAACCACTTCGTGGATGCAATATCCGTATAGTTTAGATGGAGCAAGGGAAATGATCAAACTAGTAGATGTGAATTCAGATGGATATCTAGATGTGGTTGGTAATGATGATTATGGACACATTGTTTCATTGTTTAACGGGAGCCATTGGAATACAACATTAGGAACACCCTTGATACTAATCAATTCAACAATTGCAGATGCAGATCATGATGGAGTATTGGATGTCGTGTTTCCAGACACGGGGGCCATAGATGGTAGCGATATTACCTTCACAGGGCAACTTGGTGTGCACCCGATCACCTCCGGTGGATTTGGAAGTGCAATTGTCAATACTTCATTTACACCGGTCACAGCACCTACTCATATTCGAATCGCAGATCTTGATGGTGATGGAAGAGTAGAACATATTGTCGCAGGAGGGGAAGCCAACCCTGGAGTATTCATTGCTGGCTGGCATGAATATTCATTGGATATAGATCAGGATGGCATCGAGGACATAAATGTCACCGGATATGCTGGCGATGGAAACTCTGGACAAGCGCCACTGAATTGGACAGACGATATGAATAGGGTGAAAACTGCGATCGAGACTATACAGACTTCTACGTCATCATTGCAGGATCTTTGGTCAAACGAATATTTCACTGTCATCATCAATGCTAGCGCGCAAGGACAAGGAGAAGTCTTACTTCATTCACTCAAACTAACTTATGATGCAACTTTTTCAGTAGATTTGAATCCTTATGCTTCTGGAAATTTTTCAAACGTCCTCAATCAATTAATGGAACCCGGCACTGGAACATTCAGCATTCCTCTACCATTTGCTTCTACATCAACTGGAGTACTTACTCTCAAGAATTTGGCAGCGATATATATCGATGGCGCACCACAATTACAGTTACCTCCAACTCCTGAATTGAATCTGGTAACTTATGACTCAAAGGTGGTACATCTCGAATGGCATGATTCATGGAATTTGACCAACTTCGTTCATTTTCAACTATTTAGAGTTGATAATGGAACCATTTTGGATACAGCAGTGCACGAGTTAGAGACCACTCCTCTAAATATGACGCATGACGTAACTGTAACTCCAGGAAATATGTATGATTATTATGTACGTTCGATACATGACTTCGGTGTTGCCAGCAATATGTCACCAGTACTTACCGTAGCGATACCGTATCCGGGTCTGCTTTCACCTTCTACTACCGTTATTGAGGATAGACCGGCTGATGATGGAGGCTGGTTCGATATTTCGTGGGGAAATGTTTCTGGAGAGACATTGGATCATTACGAATTGTACCTCTCATCGAACGAGTTCACAAATGTGTCCAATATGACACCAGTCGCCTCTTTCAATTCTTCAGTTTTGAGCACTGAAATGAATCAATCATCCGAAGGAGCAGTAGTTGATGGAATCCCGTATTGGGCAGCAGTAGTGCCTGTAGATATCTACGACAGAAGCGTAACCATAGTAGTTGCCGCAGGGCCGGCAATGGCAAGAAATGATAGTCAGTTAGCACCACAAGTAAGTTTGTCATTAAGTGATGGAATTACACAATCAGATGGAACTTCTCCAATGACTATTGCTAGAGGAAGCGCTCTACAAATCGTGGTCTCTCTCTCAGCGGGAGGCACACCTTTAGCAAATTCGCAACTGGATTTGAAATTGACATCTGCAGATCACGCGTGGAACAAGAGTTTCTCTGGTCAAACGGATGGAGCGGGAGAATGGCTTGCTGTGGAGGAATCTGATTATTCCAATGTCATTGGTTCGACTCATATCTCCGGAGCAATTACGGCAGTTGCAACCTATGTTGGTTTTGCAGGTAATGATACGAATCAACCTATTTCTGGCGGATTGGCATCAGCAGAATTATTCTCAGTAGTTGATGCGAGCTTTTCTGCTGATGAACTCAATACTAGAGTAAATGATCAAGGAGAATTCACAGTTTCTGCGAGTATCAGTACATCATCGTCTGCAGATTTGCCGGCTATAATTTCTGCAATAAGTGTCGAATATATAGCCAGCAACAGTACAATCAGTTTGGAAGAAACAGGAACAACTTCTTTTGATGTAGATGGTGAGTTATCCATCACCTCCAATGCTTTACCAGCGGGCGGTATGATGAATCTGAATCTTGTAGGGACTCCGGATTGGTTACGAGTGGGTTCGGATGTGGCTAGCATAGTTGTGCAGCCGCCACTCCCTGAAGAGATCGAAGACAATGGTAGTGAGAATCAAACTACAGTTGATGTCTTGGTAGATCCAATATTGAGTTGCGGAGACATTACATTACCACTGAAAGACCCCGGGTCTTACAATTCAACCACCTGCACGATAACAAATCCAAACAAATTCTTGGTTTCGATATATTGGGGAATTTCTGATACATGGCTAGGCTCAGAACAGATTTCTGTTTCTGTTCAACCAAGCAGTTTGGATCTAAATGCAGAATCAAGCCTTGAATTCCAATTAAGATTCACATGGAGTGCAGATGTCACTGATTTGGATGCTGGCGATTTGACCTTCACCATGCTGGGAGATGTACATCATCAGGGTCAGACTGATTCATTCAGCAATCAGGTGAATTACACATTGATTGAATCTACAGGGGGTGAGGTGATTCCTCCTACAGACGGTAATGGTGGAGATGATAACACCTCTTTGGATGACAACGTTAGCGCCAGCGAAGATAGCAAGTTGCTAACTTATGCAATGTATGCAGGTGGTGGAATCATTGGTCTTGGTTTGGTTATTGTTGCAGGAAGCATGTTATTCGGGGGCCGTACAGATTATGAGGATGAGGATGAGGATGAGGATGACTGGGAGGATTCATTCAGCACATTCGATGAAGACGCACCTTCTGCTAGCAAGGCATTGTCGAGAATAAACCGTCCCGATTCAGTGAAATTCCAAGAGCGTAGAAACAGGCCTGAACCGGAACCTGAACCTGAACCGGAACCTGAGCCTGAATATTACGAACCTGAATATGATGATTGGCAAGGCGACTCCGCAGAAGATGATGGTGTAACTGTCGATGAAGACGGCACGGAATGGTGGGAAGACGATGATGGAGCGTGGTGGTATCGCACTCCAGAAATGGAAGATTGGGCGATTTACGAAGAGTAAAATTGCACATTTGTTGGATACGCAACGCATTTGAGGGCCTGACGAGGCGGAAAGATGGGGGCGGCAGTTTGAGTGACCAATCGCAGGGTGCTTACGCATTGGTTCTGCATGAAGGTGCAGTTCCGGAAACAGGCGGAATTGCTGTCTGTGGATTTTCCACTGTAGGAATGGTTGGGGTTATTGCTGCCAGTCACATAATTTCTTCTTTAGGATTGAACCACCTTGGAACGGTATTGAATACTAAATTTCCAGCTATTGCGTTAGTTCATGATGAAGTGCCGAAACATCCAGTCAGGGTCTACCAGGGCAAGCAGATCGGTGTTTTCACATCAGAGATTCAATTTCCTGCCGAACATGATGTTGAATTCGCGAATACTGTATTGGATTGGTTCATCAAAGGCGGCTTTGAGAGATTGATTATTGTTGATGGGTTGGTTCGTCAAGATCAAGGAATCAGTGAAGGAGGATTGTATGGAATCGGTGCCACCAAAGAGGCACGAGACAGATTGGCTGAATATGATATTGAGAAAATTCAACAGGGAGTAGTTGCAGGTATTGCAGGGCATCTTCTATCAGAGGGTGACAGGAGAGGGTTAGACATTACAGCATTACTTGCTGAATGTAATCCAATGTATCCAGATGCTAGAGCGGCGGCTTTGGCAGTTGAAGCGATATCTGACCTTTCCGAACTTGAGATACCATTGTCTGGTTTACTTGAAGATGCTAGAAGAATAGAAGATAGTGTTCAGGATGTATTACAAAAAGCACAGACTATGTTACCAGCACCTCAGGATCCTGATGATGACCACATGGATCCAATGATTGGATGAGGGCGATTAAATGAGTGAAGAGAGCGAGCAGTTCTTGCGCGAACTTGTTCAAGGTGCAAGCCGTTTGACACCTCATGAGATGGTAGAAAGTATGGAGCAAGCGATAGCAGCTATTTCAGCGGGCCATGGCACTGTAGCATGGAGAGATGGACAGCCGATTGGGGGCTCGATTTGGCAACCTAAAGTACGCTGGCATGTTGATAGTCGAACCGCACACGTATTTGTCGATGTTTCTGGTTTGGAGAAAGATTGTATTTCAATAGAAGCCAGAGGGCGCGGCTTGAATCTTACATTCAAGAGGATTAAGGAAAAAGTTCTGAAAGACAGTAAATTACACAGCCATGAAGAAGTCAGTCAACGAACTGTTGACCTTGGGGTTGAGATAAATCCCTCATCAGTTTCTGCTGTTGTAGAAGGGGGAGTAATGCATATCCGTTGCCCTAGAGATTTGCAAGGTTTGGCGATTGTTGACATCAATTGGCAAGATTGATGCCGAAAACTTGTCGACAAGCTTCAGAGATAACTGACCAAGGCGCGTCGGTGCGAATCGCTGGAACTTGAAGAACAGCGACTGCAGCCCTGAACCCCATCACCCTCAGAGTTCTAGCCAATGATGCTGGAGAAGGAGGCCCGGGAATATCAATGAATTTTGGAATCTCATCCACTGGTAATATGACTGGGCAATCGATGGCTTGTGAAGATTCACTCAAGCCTCTTACACAATTCAACAATAGTCTTCGGGATGAATCGATCATCTCCTCATCAATACCTGATTGTTCAGCAAGTTCATCTTCTGGAGAACATAGTTCCATAACACGTTCTTCAGTCAATCTGGACATAATTTCCGCATCACCTAATGTTCCGGTCCATAATGGCCCACTAATCCTGCTATCTTGCAGTTGAGGTGGTTTGTCATATGGAAGTAGGCAACTAGGTTGAGGATGACTCGGGTCATCTTTTGGGTGCAATCTCGAATCCATTGAGGATTGCAATTCACTTTCATTTGGACGATGTACGCGCCAGCCGAGCCTAGAGTGTAATTCGCTTGCCGCTTGCTTGGAACGTCGCACTACTACGTTTGCTCTGATATGGTGATCATCAAACAAAACTAGTTTCGGCTCAATTACTCGATCGTGTTTAGCTGCAGTTCTAGCCAAGGCACCTAACAGGATTCGCATAGCAGTATCGTGCCTATGATCATCTACCACCGCCATTGCATCATACCTTCGTCTACAAGCAGAAGGAGAGGAACCGGTGAGCGCCGCAGTATCAGTTGCGCAGACATCGATAACAGCAATTCGTGCACAACTTTGAATAGCGCTATCGAGAAATGGCGTGGGGGAACCAAAAGGGTCAATGTCAATCCATTGCCAACCCGAATCAAACATCAGAGTTCGAGCATCTCCAGAGTTTAATTGGAGATCTCCTTTTGTGGGGTATTCACTGAGATTGGCTGCCGCCCATTGTACCGCTACAGGGTCCAAATCATTGCACAGAATGTGCATTCGATTATGATGAATTTCAGGAATTTCATTCAACCATCTTCTACTGCGAATTCCTGTTGAAGCCAATGCATCAATAATACGAATCGCCTTTCCAGATTTTATCAACCACTCATTATCCAGCGCGTCAGCCAGCATCAATACGCTTCTTGTTCTACTTCCTGCCATCGCCGGATTCAGAAAACCACTACCATCCCTACTCGCAGGTCCACGTTCTGAGGAAGGAGAGATGGGAACTCTGGCCACAGTGCGTCCTTCAAGAATTAAGGTTCCAGGCCAACCATCGGGTTGTTCCTGCACTCTAATCACGCCTCAATACTGTTCAAAAATCACATCTGGGTGAGCATGGGTGACTTTGTGCCCGTGATTTTTCACTTCACCAATGATTTTGGTACCGGGATAAATCTTCGAAAGGAAACCTGCTGCTGCTTCAGCACAATAGTTGGAAACGACCAGAATCATCCCGCATCCCATGTTGAAGGTTCTGTACATCTCTTTCTCATCTATGCCAGCGACTTCTTGCAGCCATCTGAATTCAGGTAGCACTTCATTCGGATCATCAACATGATATCCTAGTTCAGGGTGTAGCCTCAACAGATTCGATAAACCACCTCCTGTAATGTGACATATGCCATGCAAGGCCTTGGAAGGAAACACTCCTTCCCCGCTTCGCGAGTCAAGGATTATACTCAATACCGGTCCAACATAAATTCTGGTTGGATTCAATAGCACTTCACCCAGAGTCAAGTCACCTTCAGAGAATCTCTTTATTTCGCGTGCTGCATGTTCTGCTTCGAATGGCGGTGAAGCATTTAATTCAGCACCAGATATTTCCAGAACCTTACGTACCAATGAATAACCATTGGAATGAAACCCTGATGATGGAATTCCAATTAGGAGGTCTCCCTCCACAATCCGTTCTCCTGTAATTGGCTCTTCTTTCGGTAACCATCCAAGAGCAGTACCGGACAAATCCAATTCATTGACAATTCCCGGTAGGCTGGCAGTTTCCCCTCCAGCGATTGTGACACCAGCGAGGGCTGCAGCATCCGATAGACTTCTACCAATTGCAGCATGGGTCTCGGGATCTGGTTTTGGTGTTGCGATATAGTCGACGAAAGCGATTGGTTCAGCACCTACGCAAAGCAGATCGTTCACGTTCATTGCCATACAATCGTGGCCTATTCCTCCCCATTGGTTCAATCGGCTGGCGATCTGCAATTTACTGCCAACGCCATCAGTTGCCAAAGCGAGAATGTTGTCACCGAATTCCACCAATCCTCCAAAACCTCCCGGTAAGGAAATTAGCGCTCCAGGCTGGCCGGGTTCGCGGACAGATCCAGCCATTGATGCAACCATTGAAGCCACGGCTTCTCCTTCAAGTTCAATGTCAACTCCCGAGGAGGCATAGTCTACTTCTTCGCTCATAGCCGGCCGGAAAGCGTCCAAGTCTTTCAGGCTGACCATTACCAATATACTCTAATTTCGCCTTTTGTTTGAGTTTATCAGGGGCCACCATCAAGTAGTATGTCGTATGCGCCCGAACCATGGCACGAGGCACAGTGAAGTGGTTCAACAGAGTCAAAGGGTACGGATTTATTGAAAGGGAAGAGGGCTCAGACCTCTTTGTCCACAATTCTAATATTGAGGGTGAGATAACTGATGGAGACACTGTAGAGTTCGAAGTCGAAGAAGGTCCAAAGGGACCTAACGCCGTTAAGGTTAGCAAGGTCGAAGAATGAAGAAATCATTCCGTCAATGAACGGTAAAGGAATGGAAGAGATACGTCCATTCGGTAATCGATGCTTGAATGGTTGTCTTCGAATTCTTCGTGTATATGGTTTATATTCAATTCCTGCAATCTAGCGCAGAGTTGCCTTGTACCGAAGTGTATGTTGTACTGATCTTTCCAACCGCAATCGATGAATATCCCCTTCATAGAACGTAAATTGCCTTGGACATTTTGCTTTTCTATCAGCACAACAGGGTCCCAGTTAAGCCAAGCCTGCCATCGTTCAGGAATCAATTCACAAGTATATGGGTCGACGGGCAAGCGTATTCCTTTGGGTGCATCAGGATCGGGATCGTAGGTTGCAGCCATAGCAAGGGTCATCAGAGTGTGAAAATCATCTCCTTTCATCTTCTTTGAGTTCTCGATATGTTCCAAGAATCCTTCCAATCCTCCTTTTCCTTCGAGGGCAGTTAGAGCTTTAGGAAAATCTCCAGCGAATAGTCTGTCGAATCCCATGTCTCCAGAATGGCAAGCAACGGCTCCCCAATGTTCAGAATGAATCATTGCATGAACGATAGCCCCATACCCACCACTTGATTTACCGAACACTGCTCTATTTTCCCCTCCTCTCTTGATTGGTAATTCCTTCTCTAGTAGTGGAATCATCTCGTTTATCAGGAAATCCGACCAGTTCCCCATGGCAATACTATTGATGTATTGATTGCCACCGAGGGAAGTAAAACAATCAGGTAGTGCCAAAGCGATGGCTCCCATCTTTCCTTCAGCAATCAGCCGATCAACCCTTTGTGGTAATGATTCTTGAAATGGCTTCCAATTGTTGTGTGCCTTTCCGCTTCCAGTGAATCCAACAAGATCAACGAATAATGGTAGGTCACCTTCTTCCCAACCAGGTGAAAGATAGACCAACACTTCTCTAGTTGTTGGGTCTTGTAGCATGTTTCCCTGAAGTGCTTTGGAATCGATAGTGAAAGTTTTGAACTCACCTTTAACAGGTGAAAAGGGGTGACTTGGCATGATACTCATATGTCTCGAGTCGGTCTCAGCATTTCAAGCCAAGCCAAGGTAGATTGGGCTGCCCACTCCTCGTGTCGGAGCCCATTTCGATCAACCTTAGAAAATGTAATTTACAGCGTAAAAACCCTCCTTCGGAAACCCTCTAATCATGTAGAAGGCATACCTTGTAGCATACGATTTTCCAGTGGAAACAAGGGGGTATATCCGTGATGCTGATAAGCCCACCGCGCTCCCCTCTGAAGCCCAGTCGGGAGGTTGTTACATGATTCAGGAGTTCGACATGCCCGCAAGATGGCGGAGTTTCTTGACCGAATACCTATCTGAGGAGATTCATGGCTTGGCAGTTATGTGGCCACGTAAACAGAGTCTCGAGGCATCATTCCATGTATTGGAGACATTTGATTCTAAATTCGCATTAGATATTTTGGCTCGTCCGGATAAACATCTCGATGCTGCAAACACAGCACTCAGACTTCTGTTGCAGGAGTCAGGCAGCGATCACCTTGCCTTTGTCAGAGTAGTAGGTTTACCAAGCGATCATTCACCCGATATCAGGGATCTCCGTAGTGATCACATTGGAGGCATGGTTGGTTTGGATAGTGTGGTCATCAAGATTTCAGGGGTCCGCCCGCGGATACATGAGGCCGTTTTCCGTTGTGAATTATGCAATCACAGACAATTCATCAGACAACCAAATGAGCAGGTATTGATTGAACCCATAGAATGTCCACAGGTACAAGGGGGTTGTGGACGTTCAAAGAGAGATACGAGATTCTTCTTGAAAGAACAGGAATCGACTATGATTAACAGCCAGTTTATTGAGATTCAGGAACCACCTGAGAAGTTACGAGGCGGGACTCAACCTCAACGTCTCTTGGCTATTGCAGAGCATGATGTTGCAGGAGTATTGAATCCTGGAGATCGCGTCAAGGTGAATGGTGAATTGTTCGTCCGCAGTCAAAGAAAAGCAGGTAGGGAGACACCGATTTTCGACATTTTTCTCAACGTCATTTCCCTAGAAAGACAAAACATCCCCTTGGAAGAGGTCAATATCAGTCCTGAAGATGAGAATCTGATCAAAGAGATATCAAGGCGAGAGGATCTTTACGACATGATGTGTGGCAGTATCGCTCCCTCAATTTTTGGATTTCCTAGAATAAAGGAGAGTTTGCTACTACAGTTGTTTGGAGGAGTCGCTCGTAAGAATGTCGATGGTAAGCGCAATCGTGGTGATATTCACATCTTGTTGATGGGAGACCCAGGAGTTGCTAAATCAGAGTTGTTGAATTACATGTCAGAACTTTCTCCACGCGGTAGGTTCACTAGTGGAATGTCGGCATCTGCTGCAGGTTTGACAGCTGCTGCGGTACAAGATTCGACCGCTGATGGTAGATGGACTTTGGAAGCCGGTGCACTGGCTTTAGCAGACCAAGGATTAGCAGCCATAGATGAGTTTGACAAGATGACTCAAAATGACCGAAGTTCAATGCATGAAGCCATGGAACAGCAGAGGATTTCTGTTTCCAAGGCTGGAATCAATGCGACCTTATCTACTCGATGTTCAGTGCTTGCTGCAGCCAATCCGAAGGACGGCAGATTCAATTCATTGAGCGAGAGGCCCTTCACTGCTCAAGTGAATCTCGGACCTCCTTTGCTTTCCCGATTCGATGTTATCTGGTTGATTACTGATACTCCAATTGAAGAAGTAGATCGTAGAATCGCTTCGCATATCATCTCCAATCGATTAGCAGGAATTAGTGAGCAACGAATCGAGGAGGGGCTCGAACAAGACCCGAGCGGCCGTTTCTTCGAAAGTGGTATTTCCAAGAATCACGATGGTTCAGACACCCTCAGTCAAGATATTTTCCGCAAATATGTTGCTTTTGCTAAGCGAAATATTAATCCAATTATGGAAGAAGATGCAAGAAGCATGCTCACAGATTTCTATGTTGAAACCAGATCAAAGAGTGGATTGTCTCAGGACAGCGTTTCGATAACTGCTAGGGCTATGGAAGCACTGATTCGGTTAGCCGAGGCTAGTGCACGAGTTCGTTTATCCGATGTAGCAACCATTGAAGATGCAGAAAGGGCAATTCGTTTGACTAAGAATTGGCGCCATAGGTTGATGGGTGAAAATTATGATGAAACAACCCTACAATCTGGAGTCAAGACCACTAAACGTAGCAAAGCGCAGGAGATTCTCCGTTTTATTATCGAAGAATCTTCCTCAACTCAGCAACCGGTTTCTTTGGCAAAAGTCTTGAATTATTGTGAGGAAAAGGGCTTTTCCACTAATGATGTGGAAGATTTGATTGAGCGAATGATGAAAGATGGTAAGTTATGGCAACCTTCAACCCATGGGAATTACATGCCTGGCTGACACAATATCCGTCGTCCATATCAAGGCGTAGAGGTTGCGAGGGTGTGGTGATGAGGCGATGAGCGGGGAACCGGTTGGGGATGTGGCCGATGCCGAGGCATTGAATCCTCAAGTACTCGGATTCATGTGTGGCCTTGAGATTCATCAACAATTGGCAACTGGTAAGTTGCATTCTCGCCAGTCGGGAGAGTTGTATGATATCACCATCGATACGCTGCCAGAAACTTGGCCGAGGTACTCTCGTCGTTTGAGAGCAACTTCTGGAGAGGGTGGGAAAATAGATGTGGCAGCACGATTTGAGGCCAAACGTAACCGTTCATTCGTATATGTGCAATCACCGAATTCTGGTCTAGTTGAGTTAGACGATGCCCCTCCATTACAGCATGACTCCGATGCTTTGGACATCGCCCTGACACTTTCTTCAATGCTGTCAATGAAACCCGTTCCACTGATGCAGGCGATGCGAAAAACAGTGGTTGATGGCTCAAACACTTCCGGCTTCCAAAGAACCACATTAGTCTCTACAGATGGGGAACTCACAGTTTCAGACCATAGAGTAGGAATTGATGTTCTATGTTTAGAGGAAGATAGTGCGCGCAAACTTGATACAATTTCTACTTCAGAAGGTCAAGCAGTAATTTGGAATTTAGATAGATTAGGAATCCCTTTGATTGAAATTGCTACGGCCCCAGATATTGTTGATCCCGAACACGCCAAAGCTACTGCTAAGGCTCTTGGAGGTTTGTTGAGAGAGACAAGGCGAGTGCGAAGAGGCTTGGGCTCAATACGTCAGGACCTCAATGTCTCTATCGCATCTGGAGACCGAGTTGAAATCAAAGGCTGCCAAGATATTGATTGGATACCTAGAATTATAAAATTGGAAATGGCTAGACAATTGCATTTCTATCGTTTGGCTAACGAGTTGCGTAATGAGTTGGGTTTACCAGTCTTACCTCCGGACAGACGTGATACTACCGAGGCAGATGAAGAGATTGTTCGCACAGCAGTCAATACGGTTTTGCCATTGGAGATTCATGATGTCACTGAGGTTTTTGAATCCTCAACCTCCAAGATGATTCAAACTACTTTGGCATCGAATGGGAAAATCCTGATGCTACCCCTACCATATCTTGCAGGACGTCTTGGCTCCAAGGTTCTCGATAGTCAAGGTGCCCAACTTCCTAGACTTGGAAGAGAATTGGCAGGAGCCGCACGATTGGCAGGAGTGAAAGGAATCTTCCACTCTGATGAGTTACCCGCATATGGTATAGAATCTTCAGATGTGGAAGCAGTTCAAGGATTGGCCTCTTTGTCCGAAGATACTGCATTTGTTCTTTGTGCAGCCCCTCATTGGCAGGCAGAATTAGCACTTGAATCAGTACATGAAAGGGCCCTACTCGCTTGGCATCGAATGCCCCAGGAAGTCAGGAATGTGGTAGTGAAAAAAGGTGAGCCAGAGGATGGAACCACGGCACCGATGCGCCCTCTCCCAGGTGGGGCAAGGATGTACCCTGAGACCGATGTCCCCCCCTTTGTTTTGCCTCTAGAAAGATGGGTGGGGGCGGTATCAAATCCACCTTTAACTTCAGAGCAAAGGCTTGAGAGGTTACAGAGTACAGATTTGAGTATAGATCAAAGTAAGCAGATTTTAGCGCGGGAATTAGATGATGAATTATTGTCAGGGATTGAGGGCTACAATGGTTTGGAAGGAGTTTCTGGCAAGGCTCTTGCAACATTGTTGTTGACTTCTTCAGCGGATATCCCACCTGCTTTGTGTATCGCCATGCAATATCTTAGAGAACAGGGTTTGTTGGCCAGAGAAGCAGAATTCGAACTCGCTGAGGACCTCGTACAAGGGGGTGCTTGGAGGAATGCGATGGATGAGGCGGCATTCTCAGTATTCATCGATATAGCAGCACAAAGGGCTGGCGAATTAGGGTTGGAACCTGCTGATGCAGGGGCATTGAGAGAGATGATTGAAGAGATAGTCAATGACAGAATCGATTTCGTTAAGGAACGAGGGATGGCAGCTATTGGGCCATTGATGGGCATCGTTATGTCTCAATCTAAGGGGGTCGACGGCAAAGAAGTCAGTCAGATCCTTCGAGATTTGATTCAACAACATGTTTG